>NZ_JBFBCI010000027.1:0-104788 GCF_040683095.1 Sphaerisporangium sp. NPDC051017 | reverse complement strand
AACCCACCCCCACCCTCCTCCCCCCCGCCCCCCCCCCCCCCGCGGCCCCCCCCCCCCCGCCGCGTTCCCAGGGGCCTCTCAGCCCAGCGGGTGGACCCTGAAGACGACGTCGCGCTGCGTCACCGTGACGCGCGCGGAACCGGTCATCCCGGCGTAGCGGCCGGTGCCGCCGAGGATGGCGGCCGTGCTCGTCCACGGCGGGGCGCCGAACCGGTCATCCATGCCGAGAAGGGTGAGTTGACCGGCCTTGGTGCGCAGCACGCGGGTGCACTGCGCGATGACACCTTGCCGGGTGACCGACGCCGCGGTGCAGCGGGCGCTGCCGTCGCCGACCCTGTTCTTCCTCACGTCATAGAGCGCGAGATAAGTCACCCAGGAGTCACCGGGCTTCGCATGCGGGGGGCGCGTGTTCACGAGGAACTGCGCATAGTACACGAATTCGGGCACCCGGGCGGCGGGCTTTTGGACGGCCGGCGCGGCGGGCTTGAGGGTGATGGACGGAATGGCCGTCGTCGTGGCGTCGGGAATTGTCGCAGCGGATGCAGATATGGGCGGAATTACGGCGAACGAGGCGCCGGACAGGGCCGTGACCAGCACGGCCATGGCCCGCCGGCGACGTGGAGCGAATCCTGACATTTCTACTCCAACTCGGGAGATGAGGGAATGCGGAGGGATGCCACTTTCGCTGGGAAGCAGCGAAACGCGAGTGAACAGTCTGCCCGCCGCTTCCCCGGAATCGCAACGGCCATAATCGCGACATAATCGCATTCAATCCACAACCCCGGGCGAAAATCATCGCATTTCCTGGAGCCCCGCCTCCCGCCACCCGCGAGCACCGCCGATTTTCCCCCTCATTACCAGATGTGCACAATGTCCGACAGTTCGTAATGAGGCAGGTCCATAACGCGGTGATATGGGCGAAACGATAGCTCCGCGTGACGCCCGCTCGCGGTTACGGTGACGACACCCCCCCGAACAACGAGGAGAGCCCATGCTTCGCAGACGCACGGTCACCGCCGGATGCGCTCTCGCAATCAGTGCCCTCACGATCCTGGCCACTCCCGCGATGGCCGACCGCGACCCCCTCGCGGCCGGAACCTCGGCCTCGCAGCCCGCGCCCGCCATGGTCGACGCGATGAGCCGCGACCTCGGCATCACCCAGGAGCAGGCCGAGTCCCGTCTGCTCAACGAGACCCGCCTCACCGGCGCCGAGACGAAGATCCGCGAGAGCCTCGGCGGCACCTTCGCCGGCTCCTGGCTCAGCGGCCCGACCTCCGGCACCCTCACCGTCGCCACCACCGACGCCGCCGCGGCCTCCCGCGTGACCGGCACGGGCATCCAGGCGGCGGTGGTCGGCCGCAGCCTCGCGACCCTCAACTCGATCAAGGACACCCTGGACAAGGCCTCAGCGCAGGCTCCCAAGTCGGCGCCGGTGTGGTTCGTCGACGTCCGGACCAACAGTGTCGTCGTCCAGTCGTCCCAGCCCGCCGAGGCCGAGGCGTGGATCGCCTCCGCCGGCGTGGACAAGGCCGCCGTGCGCGTCGAGCTCTCCAAGGAGCAGCCGCAGACGTTCTACGACCTGATCGGCGGCCAGGCGTACTACATCAACAACTCGGCCCGCTGCTCGATCGGCTTCTCCGTGCGGCGCGGCACCACGCCGGGCTTCGTCAGCGCCGGTCACTGCGGCCGGGCGGGCAACTCGACCACCGGCTACAACCGGGTCGCCCAGGGCACCTTCCAGGGCTCCTCGTTCCCGGGCAACGACTACTCGTGGATCGCGGTGAACAGCAACTGGACCCCGCGCGGCACCGTCAACAACGGCTCCGTCGCCGTCCGCGGCTCCGCGGTCGCGGTCGAGGGCTCCTCGATCTGCCGCTCCGGTTCCACCACCGGCTGGCACTGCGGCACCGTCCAGCAGCGCAACACCAGCGTGACCTACTCGCAGGGCACCGTCTACGAGGTCACCCGCACCAGCGTCTGCGCCGAGCCCGGCGACTCCGGCGGCTCGTACATCTCGGGTAACCAGGCCCAGGGCGTCACCTCCGGCGGCTCGGGCAACTGCACCTCCGGCGGCACGACCTTCTTCCAGCCGGTCAACGAGATCCTCTCGGTCTACGGCCTGACCCTCGTGCTCGGCTGACCCGGCACCCTCACCGTAGAACTCCGCAGAAACGTGGAAGCGTAGAAACGTAGAAACACGGCGCCGCCGTCCCCACCAGGGACGGCGGCGCTTTTCCGTGCCCCTAACGCGGCAGGCGCCGCCAGAGCGGGCGGGGAAGGGCGCGCATGAGGGTGAAGACGAGGCGGAGCCTGGCCGGGGCCCACACGGTCTCGGCGCCGTCGCGCAGACCCTGGACGACCGCGTCCGCGACCTCGCCCGGCGTGGAGGACATGGGGGCGGGCGGCAGTCCGGCCGTCATCCGTCCCTTGACGAAACCCGGCCGTACCACCATCACGCGGGCGCCCGACCCGTGCAGGGAGTCCGCCAGGCCCTGCGCGAAGCCGTCCAGGCCCGCCTTGGACGCGCCGTACACGAAGTTCGCCCGCCGCACGCGCACCCCCGCCACCGACGAAAGGACGACCAGCGTGCCGTGGCCCTGCTCGCGCAGGCGGCGGGCCGCGAACAGGCCGGCCGAGACGTGACCGGCGAGGTTGACGGCCACGGACTCCGCCGCCGCGACCGGGTCCCGCTCGTAGGCGGCCTGGTCCCCGAGCACGCCGAAGGCGGCGATCACGACGTCGAGGTCTCCGGCCAGATCGGCGGCGGAGTCGATCACCTTGCCGTGCGTCTCGGGCCGGGCCGCGTCGAAGTCCAGCCGGTGGACCTCGGCGCCGAGCGCCACGAGCCGCGCGGCCGTCCCGTCCTCGGGATCGCTCACCTCGGCGGACGTGCCGGGGCGCGCGGCGAGCACGACCTTGCGGGCGCCGGCGCGCACCAGGCGCTCCACCACCGCGAGCCCGATCTCGCTGCGCCCCCCGAGCAGCAACACCGAGTCCACCGAACCGAGGGCGTTCTTCACAGGCCCAGCCTCCTCGCCAGGTCGGAGCGGAACACGCCGCCGGGGTCCGCCGTCTGCCGTATCTTCGCCCATTCCTGAAGCCGCGGGTACATCACGGGCAGCAGCTCGGCGCGCATCCGCGCGTCCTTGGCCAGGTAGAGGCGCCCGCCGGCCTCGGCCACCCAGGCGTCGAACTCGCGCAGCAACTCGGCGAGCCCGGCGTGACCGGCCGGGATGTCGAGCGAGAGCGTCCAGCCGGGCATCGGGAAGGACAGCATGCCGGGCGTGCCCGCGCCGAACCGCTTGAGGACGGTGAGGAACGACACCACGCCCTCGGCGGACAACCGGGACACGACCCGCCGCAACGTGCCTTCCCCGCCGAAGGGGACGACGAACTGGTACTGGACGAACCCCCGCGAGCCGTAGATCCGATTCCATCCCTGGACGAAGTCCAGAGGGTGGAAGAACGGCGCGATGTCCTGGATGATCCGCCGCTCGCGCGCCTTCGCGTACCAGGCCTCGTTGAACGCGCGCACGGTGAGCCGGTTGAGCAGCCCGTTCGGCGCCCACGGCGGCGCGGTCAGCCGCGAGGACGGCGCGAAGGCCAGCGGGTCGTGCCCGCGCGGAAGCTCCTCGCGGCGCGCGTGGTCACCGCGGGTCAGCACGCTGCGTCCCATGCGCGGGCCGCGGGCGAGCAGGTCGATCCAGGCCACGGCGTAGCGGTACCCGTCGTCGGTGGCCGCCATGACCTCCAGCGTGTGGTCCAGGTCGCGCGTGCGCTCGACGTCCACCCGCACGCGCGAGGTCTCGATCGGCACGCAGCCGAAGCTCGCCTCGACGATCACGCCGGTGAGGCCCATGCCTCCGACGGTGGCCCAGAACAGCTCGTCCGGCGGGGTCAGCGTGCGGATCGTCCCGTCGGCCGTGAGCAGCCTCAGCGAGCGCAGGTGAGCCCCGAGGGACGAGTCGACGTGGTGGTTCTTGCCGTGCACGTCGGCGGCGACGGCCCCGCCCACGGTGACGTGCCGCGTCCCTGGGCTGACGGGGACGAACCAGCCCTTGGGCACCAGGGCGGTCATCAGCTCGTGCAGGCTCGTCCCCGCCGAGGCGGTCACCACGCCCGTCTCGGGGTCGAACGACCAGCGCGGCTCCAGGCGGGTGAGGTCCACGACGACCCCGCCCGCGTTCTGGGCGGCGTCGCCGTACGCGCGGCCGAGGCCCCGGGCGACGAGACCGCGCGGGGGCGCGTCGGCGACGAGCGCGGCGAGCCGCTCGGCCGTGCGCGGCGCGACGAGCGTGGCGGGCGTGGGGGCGGTGCGCCCCCAGCCGGTCAGGAAGGTCATCTCACCTGGATTCGGACGGCGAGCAGGACGATGCTCACACCCTAGAGGGTGACGGCATGGCCCCGCCGCGCCGGTAACTGAACATTCGGTAACGCGAAATGTCCAGTATCTTCCCTCGCACCGGCCGATCCCCCCGGCCCGAGATTCGCTCACGGCGCCGAGCCGGTGGTCCGGCCCCCGTCCTCCTCGCCTACTTGCCCGGCTCGGGGTCGCGGGGAAGGCCCAGCATGCGCTCGCCGATGATGTTGAGCTGTACCTCCGTCGTGCCGCCGTAGATCGTCATGGCGCGCGTGGAGAGGACGGCCCGGTTCCAGTAGCCCGCGTCGCCCAGCTTCATGTCGGCGGCGATCACGGCGGACGTGCCGAGCAGGCTCACCGCGCACTCCGAGACGTGCTGAGCGTGGGAGGTGGACAGCAGCTTGCGCACCGACGCGTCCGCGCCCGGCTCGGACCCGGCGAGCTGCTTGAGCGTGACCCGCAGGCTCAGCGCGTTGATCGAGTGCCCCTCGCACACCACCCCGGCCAGCTCCAGCCGCTCGGCCTCGGTCAGCTCACGCCCGTGACGGGATGCCAGGCCGAGCAGGTCGGGGACCGACGAGCCGGTGCCGCCCGACCCGGACGACAGGGAGACGCGCTCGTTGGACAGCGTGTTGCGCGCCACCCGCCAGCCCTCACCGACCTCGCCCACCACCAGGTCGTCCGGGACGAAGACGTCGTCGAAGAACACCTCGTTGAACATGTTCTCGCCGGTCATCTCGGTGAGCGGCCGCACGGTGACGCCGGGCGCCTTCATGTCCACCAGGAAGTAGGTGATGCCGTCGTGCTTGGGCTTGGAGGGGTCCGTGCGGGCGATGCAGATGCCCCATTCGGCGACGTGCGCGACGGACGTCCAGATCTTCTGGCCGTTGAGCCGCCAGCCGCCCTCGACCTTCTCGGCCTTCATCTGCAGCGACGCCAGGTCGGAGCCCGCGCCCGGCTCGCTGAAGAGCTGACACCAGATCAGCTCGCCGGAGAGCGTGGACGGCAGGAACCGTTCCTGCTGTTCAGGGGTGCCGTACGCCGCGATGGACGGCACCACCCACGCGCCGATGATCATCTGCGGCAGGCGAACCCCCGCGGTCTTCAGCTCCTGCTGGATGAGCACCTGCTCCAGCGGCGAGGCGTCCCGTCCCCAGGGGGCCGGGAGGTGGGGCATGACGAAGCCCTTCGCCGCCAGGGCGCGCTTCTGCTCCTTGCCCTCCAGCGCCGCGATCGCGGCGATCTCGTCGCGGATCGCGGCGCGCAGCGCCTCGGACTCCTCCGGCAGGTCGATGCGCATCTCCCGCGTGACACCCGACAGCGCGTACGACGCCACCGCGCCCGCCCACGCGGCCGACGGGCCGAGCAGCGCGCGCAGAGTGAGCGCGCGGCGGTAGTAGAGGTGGGCGTCGTGCTCGAACGTGTAGCCGATGCCGCCGAAGATCTGGATCGCGTCCTTGGCACATTGCATGGCGGCGTCCGGGGCCATCACTCCGGCGACGGCGGCGGCGTAGCCGAGCTCGTCGCCGGTGGCGCGGGTCGCGTCCCAGACGGTCGCGCGGGCCTGCTCCAGCGCGACCAGCATGCGCGCCGCCTTGTGCTTGACGCCCTGGAACTGGCCGATCGGACGGCCGAACTGCACGCGCACCTTGGCGTACTCGGCGGCGGCCCGAACGCACCACGCGGCGACGCCGGCCGCCTCGGCGCCGAGCAGGACCGCCGCCGTGTTCCGGACGTCCTCGCCGGTGAGGCCGTCGAGGAGGCGGTCCGCCGGCACGGTCACGGCGTCGGCCTCGACCTTGGCCACCGCGCGGGTGAGGTCCAGGCTCCTGACGGGCGTGACGGTCACGACGTCCCTGTCCAGGGCGACCCATTGCTCGCCCCGGTCGGTGCTCACCGGCAGGACGAGCACGTCGGCGAGCGTCGCGCCGAGCACCAGGTCGGCGGTGCCGCTGACCGTGAGGGCGCCGTCGCCGGACCGGGTCGCGGTGAGCGAGCCGCCGAGGGCCACGGCGCCGGCCAGCGAGCCGTCTGCCAGGCCGGGCAGCAACTCGGCGCGGGCCTTGCCGTCGGAGGCGAGGATCACGGCCGAGACCAGCACCGTGGGCACGTACGGGCCGGGCGCGACGCGCTCGCCGAGCGCCTCGACGGCCACCGCCGTCTCCAGCAGGCCGAAGCCGCCGCCGCCGAACTCCTCGGGGACGTGCAGGCCGAGCAGCCCCTGCCCGGCGAGCCCGGACCAGAAGGCGGGCCGCTCCGCGGCGTCCGCGCCGATGGCCGACCGCACGGCTTCGGGGGGGATGTTGCGCTCGGCCCAGCCGCTCACGGACTCGCGCAGCGCCTCGTGCTCTTCGCTCAACCCGATCGCCATGTCACCCTCCGGTTCGGACTCCAGACGTGACAGAATTATATTCTAGAAGATGCTTCCATGGTCAACCATGGACCGCCCCGTTACCGGCCGCCGACCAAGCTACCCGCTACGCTGCGTCACCATATGCGGATCCGCCCATCCGCCCGCGGCCCACCGGATCCCCGCGCATCTGAACGAACCAGGCACAGGTGCACCGATACCACGACGCCGCCGCCAAACCGGCACGCTCACACTGAGCCACCCACCAAAGCGCCGGTTCCGGGTCAGAGGGCGCGGGTCGTCCAGAAGAGCATGTTGAGGTCGTAGTAGAGGGCCTTGCTCGTGTCCGGCACGCTGGCGAACAGCACCGCGGGCTTCTTCTTCCCGGTCGCGACGACCATCACGTACGCCTGCGACGTGTGCTTCTTCCCTCCGGCGACATAAGTGACCTTGTAGCCGAGCAGCCACCCGAGGTTGTAGCGGGCCTTCTGCGACACCGTCCAGGCGAAGCGGGAACCGGCGGGCTGGTACTTCAGGCTCCACTTGACCGCCTTGCCCGCCAGCTTGCGGTAGTCCTCGTACGTCGCGGGCGGCTTCGGCACGGCGACCGGCAGCGGGCCCGAGCCGATCAGCGCCTGCCGGCGTCCCGACCCGGCCTTCTGCGCGGCCGAGAAGCCGTCCTTGGACGTGTTCGCCCACGGGGAGCCGTACCGCGCGTAGCTGATTCCGGCCGTCCGGTCGGCCACGACGGACGTGACGCGCGAACCGGGGGCGGGGAAGACCATCATGGCCTTGGCTGCGGGGACCGGCGGGACGGCGATCGGCGTCGGCGCGCGCGGGGTCCGGGACGCGGGGCCGCCGGCCTGGGCGGGGGTCACCGGCACGCGTTCGGGCTTGTCCCCGGAGAACAGGGTGAAGATGAGGACGACGATGATCGCCGTGACGATCGCCGCGGCGATCCCGTACACCGCTCTTATGGGGATATCTCCGGCTCGGAGCAGCAGGGCCCGCACCCAGCGAGGCTGCCGGCGATCCCGGGCCGGGTCCTGGGCACGGACGACCGGATCCTGGACACGGTCAACGGAGCCCTCCGAGCGGACGGCGAGCCGGTCGAGGACGGGCGAGCGAGCGGCGGGCGGGGCGGCGTCAGGCACGAACCCGGGCACGGACTCAGCCCCGGACCCGGGCATGGATTCGGGCACGGATTCAGGCACCGACCCGGCGCTCCACACCGAGACTCCGGACGCCTCGCCCGGCTCGTTCTCGCCGGACCCCGGACGGCGCCGGGCGGGCGTACCGGCCCTGGCCTGCCCGTTCGCGGCGGATCGGCCGTACGGGTGGAGGAACGGTCCACTTGGGCGCCGGACGTTCGCCGTGTCACCCGTGTCCTCGACGTCGGCCTCGTCACCGGTGCCGTCGGGACCGTCCGGCGTTTCCGTGGCGTCGTCCACGGCTTCCGCGTTGCCGACGTCGCCGGCGCCGTCCGCGCCGTCCGCGGGCTCACGGGCGAGGACCCGGCCCGCCGCCGAGCGGTCCTTGGCGGCCTGGACGAAGGCCTCCAGTTGCTCGGGCGTCACCCGCGGCATCGGCGTGGTCGGCGCGTCGTAGGACGGAACGTAGGGAGAGGGCCGCCCCGAGCCAGGGCGGTCAGGGGTCTTTTCCACGCCGTCCGCCATGTCGGCAGACTACGTCAGAAATGGTGATCCAGGAGGCCTGGTATGCACGTCACGTAGGGCGAATCAGGCGTTCCACCAGGTAGAGAACGTGGCTCCTGTACCAAGAATTTCACGGTCCGTCGCGTCGGCCATGCTTCACCTAGGCTGCACCAAGATCTACCCATTGGCCCCAAACGGTGAGTATCTTCCACGAGGTCGGGAATCACCTCCCCCATGGCAACGACACCAGGTAACCGGCGTGTCCGGCGCGCGCGCCGACACGTCATCACCGCCGGGGTGGCCGGGGTCCTGGTGGTCAGCGGGTGCGGCCTCACGGGACCACCCGATGTGACCGGCGGCCGAACGGGCAACGCGCCCACCTCCACCGGCCCCGTGGCGGAGGAGCAGGCGTACGAGCGGACCATCCGCCAGGTCCTGCCGTCGATCGTGCAGATCACCACGCGCGGGGGCCTCGGCTCGGGGGTCGTGTACGACACGAACGGGCACATCGTGACGAACGCCCACGTCGTCGGGAAGTCCACGGACTTCGAGGTGACGCTGGCCACGGGCGGCAAGCCGCGCAAGGCCAAGCTCGTCGCCTCCTACCCGCTCGGCGACCTGGCCGTCATCCGGGTCACCGACCGCTCGGGCCTGGCCCCGGCCGCCTTCGGCGATTCCAACAAGCTGCGGGTCGGTCAGATCGTGCTCGCCATGGGCAATCCGCTCGGACTATCCGGCAGCGTGACGAACGGCATCATCTCCGCGCTCGGCCGCACGGTGACCGAACCCCAGGGCGAGGGATCGCCGGGCGCGACGATCACCAACGCGATCCAGACGTCCGCGTCCATCAACCCGGGCAACAGCGGCGGCGCGCTGGCGAACCTCGCGGGCCAGGTCATCGGCATCCCGACGCTCGCGGCGATCAACCCGGAGCTGGGAGGCGGCGCGGCGCCGGGCATCGGGTTCGCGATCCCGAGCAGCACCGCCAAGGACGTCGCCGATCAGATCATCAAGCACGGCCGGGTGACGAACACCCGCCGCGCCGCCCTCGGCGTCCGGGTCAACACCGTCGTCGGGCCCGACGGCAAGCCGGTCGGCGTCGGGGTCGCCCAAGTGGACGCGAACAGCGGCGCCGCCAAGGCCGGCATCCGGCCGGGCGACATCATCCTCAACGTGAACGGCAAGCCGACCCCGACCGCGGCGGCCCTCGCGGAGGTCCTCGCCACGCTCCGCCCGGGATCGAAGGCCAGCGTGGAACTGCTCCACCCCGACGGGAAGACCACGACGGCGACGGTCACCCTCGGAGTCCTCTCGGGAGGCTGACCCCGCCGGGCTGTGCACCGGAAATATCAGGACTTGGCGCGCCATCTCCCGAGTAGGAAGGCGACCGCCGCCACGGCGAGGATCACCCACAGCACGGCGGCGAACCCCAGGTCGGCACGGCCGATGACGGCGAACAGGCCGCCCATCCCGAGCCCGCTGACCACGGCCGCCGCGGTGGGCGTGACCTTGAACGTCCCCTTGCGCCGCTCCTGGGTGGCGAGCTTGGCGTCGATGCGCTCGTCGATGGTGGTCCCGATGCGCTCAACGAGCGCGTCGGCGAGCGCGTCCTCGTAGTCGGTTCCGAGCTCACGCCGAGCCGCGAGCGTGGCGGCGACATCATCGCGCGGGATTGAGGCCATGGGACGGATTGTCGCGATCCCCCGCACTCCTTCCCTAACACCCGGGCAAACCCGCAGGCTCTGTGGCGTGTCGCGAACCCGCCGCCGCCCCGGCGCGACGCCTGCGGACGGTGACGCGGAGAAGCGGGCGGGTCCGTCTCCGACGCCCGGGGGTGGTCGTCCGTCTCGGTCAGCGGGAGAGGAAGGCGGTCACGGCGGCGAGGAACTCGTCCGGGCGGTTCTTGTGGATCTCGTGACCCGCCTCGATGGTGACCAGTTCGGCACCGGGAACGCGCACGGCCAGGTCGGCGACCAGCGTAGACCCGGGCTAAGCGATGGCCCATGCCGCGCATAAGACGAGAGCCCCGTCCACGATGTGGGCGGGGCTCCGAGTGGGTGGTGGAGGTGGCGGGAATCGAACCCGCGTCCTTCAACACCACGACAGGGCTTCTCCGGGTGCAGCCTGCTGCGATTTTCTCAGCCCCGGCGATCACGCAGGCAAGTCGCCGACGGGCTCAGTCACTGTTAGGTTTCCCTATCGGCCCCGTGACCGGGTCGATCGGTTTAGCCTCCTAGCGATGCCAGGTCCGGGCCGGAGGCGATCCCGGGCTGACAAGGGCGAGGTCCTCGCTCAGGCGGCGAGGGCCAGCTGGCCCTGAGTGCGCGTGTTATTGGCACTTATTTCTTTGCGGTCACAGTGTTAACGAGGTTATGTCCGCAGTCCTCGACCCGCTTCCCCTGGCGTGACATGCCGAAGTCGAAACCAGTCACCCCCTGGAGTGGCGCCCGATCTCTCTCGAGACCGAGCAAATCGAAGATACTCTAGGCAACACCCTCCGTGCCAACTTGATTCCCCGGAGGGCGGCCGGGCGAACATCCCCCGGATCCATCGCCGGGAGGCCGCGTCATCTCGCCTCGGAACGCCGAAACCCCCGGAGGCGTGGCACGAGGCGCACACCCCCGGGGGCCGACCGGCAGGGTCGAGCCGGTCCGGACGGCAGGGCTTCCCCCGAGATGAAGCCCTGGTCTCATCACGGCGACTGAGTCCGCAACCCCCAAGCGGTGCCCAGTCACCCAGAAAGACGCAGGACGAGCCCCCGATGGTTGCTCGCCCCGCGCAATATTTTTCTCCGCCGCGCCGCTCAGTTCGCGGGGGTCGTGGCGGGGGCCGCGGAGGCCGCGCGGAAGAACTGACCGGCCATCTGGGCGGCGGCGGGCGCGTTCGCGGTCTGGGTCAGGACGGCCACGGCGATGTCGCCCTGCCAGCCCACGAACCACGCCAGGTTCGCCGGGTGCTTCTTGTCCATGTACGTGAGGGCCGCGGCCACGCCGTGGACGTCTTTGCCCGGGGCGGCGGCCATGGCGGCCGTGCCGGAGGTGACGCCCGCGCGCATCAGCGCGCGCAGGCCGCCGAGCGTGGTGGGGTCGAGCGGGATGGGCTTGGGCGGCGGCGCGGGGGCGACCTCCGAGGAGCTGTCCGGCGCCGCGGGCGAGGTGACGAGCGTGGGGGGCCGCCAGGTGCCGGACGCCACCGCGCCCGCGACCAGGGCCATGCTCAGCGGGCTGACCCGCACCGTCCTACCGGCGATGATCTTCGCCTTCGCGGCGTCCGACGCGGCCTGGGGGACCGTTCCGCTGAAGGACCGCAGCGGCAGGCTCCAGCCCACTCCGATGCCGAACTGCGCGGCCGTCTGGGTCAGCTCGTCGGCGTCCACCCGGCGGGCCAGCGAGGCCAGCGCGGTGACGCACCCCTGGGCGAACCCGGCCTTGATGGACGGCGACGTCCCCGCGGGGGCGGAGGTCTGCTGGAAGCGCGCGCCTCCGACGGTGCGGTCGGCCGGGCACGGCACCTTCTGCGCGGGGTCGACCCCGGCCCTGAGCAGCGCCTCGGCGGCGATGATCGAGAAGGTGGTGCCCGCGGGGTACTTGCCGGCCAGCGCGTCGCGCTCCTGGTTCATCTCGTGGGCGCCGACGGCGAGGATCTCGCCGGTGGACGCCTTGACCGCGACGAGCGTGGCGGGCGCCGTACCGCTGACGGCGAGGTCGGCGGCCCGCTGCACGCCCTTGTCGATGGTGGTCTTCACCGAGGTCGTGTTGGACCGGCCGGGCCACTTGGCGAGCTCGGCGACCGGCTCGCTGGTCTTCAGGTCGTAGGTGATGACCTTGGTGCCGGTGGAGCCGGTGAGCTGGTCCTGGTAGGCCTTCTGCAGGCCGCCCTGCCCGACGGTGTCGCCCGCCCGCTGCGGGCCGCCGAGCTGCTGCTCGGTCTCGGGGGTGATGGCGCCGACCTTGCCGATGATGTCGGCCGGCTCGGCGGGCGCGACCGGCTGCAGCTTCTTGTCGATCGTCAGGTCGGGGATCTCGTCCAGCCGGTTGCGAAGCTGGGCGTACTTGCGGCCGCCGAAGGTGACGAGCGGCACGAAGTCCTGCGGCGGGGCGGAGCGGATGCGGCTGAGCAGCCTGTCCTGGGCGAAGCCGGTGAGGTGGAACAGCCGCTCGCACACCCCGACCGGGTCCTTGACCCTGGCCGGGTAGACGCCCGCGACGTAGAGCGTGGCCTCCTCCTGGAGGGCGTCGCCGTTGCGGTCCTCGATGGGCTGGCGGCCCTCGGTGGAGACCTCCACGGCGAAGCGCTGCCCCTCGCGCAGCTCCGGGTGGATGACGCTCGGCGACCAGCGGACCTTCCACCGCCCGTCCACCAGGTGCAGCGGCAGGTGGTTGTCGTACTGCCACAGGGGGTTGTTGTCCCCGAGGTCGACCTGGACGCGCAACTTGGCGTCGGCGGTGTCGCCGTTGGTCGTCAGCCCCTTCAGCGAGAAGCGGATCGACGCGGCGTCGAGCTGGAGCCCGGTGTCCTCCAGGGCCTTCTTCACGACCTTGGGGTCGCCGTCGGCGCGCTCGGCGGCCTCGTCGAAGTGACCGGACTGCCAGCCGACGAGGAACTCGCTGACGGCCTCGTGCGGCGACGGCTCGGCGAAGCAGCCGGACGCCAGCGGGGCGACCACGGCGAGGGCAAGCCCCGACGACAACGCTCTTCTCATGCGCACGGCCAGCACGTCGTCCTCATCGGTTGCGGTGACGCAGGGCGCGTGCCATCTCGCGATCGGCCTGCTTCTCCGCGAGGTCGTGCCGCTTGTCCCACGTCTTCTTGCCTCGGGCCAGCCCGATCTCGACCTTGGCCCTGCCGTCCTTGAAGTACAGCGACAGGGGAACCAGGGTCAGGCCGGACTCCTTCGTCTTGGCGACGAGCTTGCCGATCTCCTTGCGGTGGAGCAGCAGCTTGCGCGGCCGGCGCGCGGCGTGGTTGGTCCACGTGCCCATGTGGTACTCGGGGATGTGGATGTTCATCAGCCACACCTCGTCATCCTTCACCTGGGCGAACCCGTCCGTCAGGCTCGCGCGACCGGCACGGAGGGATTTCACCTCCGTGCCCATGAGGACGAGCCCGGCCTCGTAGGTGTCCTCGATGTGGTAGTCGTGCCGGGCACGCTTGTTCTGGGCGATGAGCTTACGCCCGGTCTCACGTGGCATACCTGCGAGCCTACCGGGGCTCGTCACACCCTCAGGTATCGCCGGAGCGTGACGAAGGAGGCCAAGATACAGATCAGGACGCCCACCACGGTCGTCAGGGTGATGACCTGAGCGACCTCGCTCCAGCCGAGCTGAGTGGACAGCACGAAGTACTGCTTCATGCCGTCGAACAGCACGATCTTGGCGAACATCAGCATGACCGCCGAGATCACGCCGCCCACCAGGCCGGCGATGGTGCCCTCCATGACGAACGGCAACTGGATGTAGAGGTTGGAGGCGCCGACCAGGCGCATGATGCCGGTCTCGCGTCTGCGGTTGTAGGCGGACAGCCGCACGGTGTTGCCGATCAGCAGGATGGCCGCGAACACCTGGATCAGCGCCACGATCAGCGCGGCCCAGCGCAGCTTGCCCATGAGCCCGAAGAACTTGTCCAGGAGCTGCTGGTCGTTGACGACGTTGGACACCCCGGGCGAGCCGCTGAGCACGTCGAAGACCGCCTTGTAGTCATTCGGGTCCTTGAGCTTGACCCGGAACGACTCGGGCATGTCCTCGACCTTCACCGCGGAGAGGAACACGCTGTTGCTGCTGTAGGCGGCCTTGAAGTTCTCGTAGGCCCGCTGCTGGCCCTCGAAGTCCACCCTCTCGACCTGCGGCAAGCTCTGGATCTTCGCCTGCAGCGCCTGCTTCTCCTGGGCGCTGACCGCGCCGCGGCCCTTGCAGGCCTCGAAGGGGTCGTTCTTCTTGCACAGGAACGCCGAGAGCTGGACCTTGTCGGTCCAGTAGTTGCTCATGTTCCCGACCTGCGCGTTGATCATCAGCCCAATGCCGAGCAGCGCCATGCCGATGGCCACGGTCACGATGACCGCGATCGTCATCGTGAGGTTACGGCGAAGGCCGATCCAGACCTCAGAGAAGATGAAGTTTGCCCGCATGCTGTGGGTGTCCCCTGTTGTTCTCGCTGGGTGATCAGTACGCCTGGCCGTAGACGCCGCGCGACTGGTCCCGGACGATCTTGCCGTCCTCGAGTTCGACCACGCGCTTGCGCATGGAGTCGACGATGGCGGCGTCATGGGTGGCCATGACGACGGTGGTGCCGGTCCGGTTGATCCGGTCGAGCACCTTCATGATCCCGATGCTGGTGGCGGGGTCGATGTTACCCGTGGGCTCGTCCGCCAGCAGGATCATCGGGCGGTTCACGAACGCGCGCGCCATGGCGACCCGTTGCTGCTCACCTCCGGACAGCTCGTCGGGCATGCGGTGGGCCTTGCCTTCGAGACCGACCAGCTCCACGACCTCGGGCACCACCTTGCGGATGAACCGCCGGGGCTTGCCGATGACCTCCAGCGCGAAGGCCACGTTCTCGTACACGTTCTTGTTGGGCAGGAGCCGGAAGTCCTGGAACACGCAGCCGATGCGGCGCCGCAGGTGAGGCACCTTGAAGTTGGACAGGCGCGCCAGATCCTTGCCGGCGACATGGATGGCGCCCGAGTTGGGGCGCTCCTCCTTCAGGACCAGCCGGAGAAAGGTCGACTTCCCCGACCCCGAAGGACCGACCAGGAACACGAACTCGCCCTTGTCGACGTCCACGCTGACGTGGTCGAGGGCGGGCCGGTTCTGGTTAACGTAGACCTTGGTGACATTATCGAAATGGATCACAGGCGCATCACGGCATGCCAGTCTAGGGGTTAGGACGGTAGCGGGAGTGGCCGCGTGAGCCACATCGCATTGCTCGCCGGCCGGGGGGCGCCGGTCTTTACCATTGATCGACGTTCCGGTTGGCCGAGGCTCAGTCTAGGGGTAACACTGGCATGGAACGTCCATAACGGAAACAAAACGATTCCACACTCGCTAACGGCATGGTAAAGCGATCATCGTGGAGAGGGAGATATCCCGTGAGCTGCGAACATCTCGTCTGCGCACAGTGCGCCGGCCCCGTGGTCGAGGGACGCTGCCCCGCGTGCCGGGCCAGCAGGGACAGGCTGCACCACCATGGGCTGGGCGGCCTGTCCCCCATGCTCGTCGCGATCGTGCTGGTCGCGCTGCTGGTGTTCACACTGGCGCTCAAGCACCTGTACGGCGCCTGAGCGGCGCTCCGGCCGGCGTCCCCGGGGTCGCGGCGCGCCGGGCCCCGGCGCGCGCGAGCGGCGTAGAGCCGGAGTCAGGCGTAGGGTCCGCCCGGCGTCGTCAAGGGCGGCGGGCGGCCGTGAGCCGCCCCGGCCGGTGAAGGACCGCGCGGTGGTCACCTAGCCACGCCCGCCGTCACCCGCCGTCACGCCGGCCGCCACCGCCGGGCCGTCACTGGCCCGCGCCGGTCTCCTGACGGCGCATCCAGCGGATCTCACCCTCGATGAACTCGTCCAGGTCGCCGTCGAGGACGGCGCTCGGGTTGCCCGCCTCCACCGACGTCCGCAGGTCCTTCACGATCTGGTACGGATGCAGGACGTAGTTGCGGATCTGGGTGCCCCACGAGGTGGTGGTCTCGCCGCGCAGCTCCGACATCTTCTCGGCCTCTTCCTGCCGCTTGCGCTCCAGGAGCTTGGCCTGCAGGACCGTCATCGCCGAGGCGCGGTTCTGCAGCTGGGAGCGCTCGTTCTGGCAGGAGACCACGATGCCGGTGGGCAGGTGGGTGATGCGCACCGCCGAGTCGGTGGTGTTGACGCCCTGGCCGCCCGGGCCCGAGGAGCGGTAGACGTCGATGCGCAGATCGTCCTCGTTGATATCGATGTGGTCGGTCTGCTCGACGACCGGCACGATGTCCACGCCCGCGAACGAGGTCTGACGGCGGCCCTGGTTGTCGAACGGGCTGATGCGCACGAGCCGGTGGGTGCCGTGCTCGCCGCGCAGCGTGCCGTAGGCGTACGGCGCCTTGACCGTGAACGTGGCCGACTTGATGCCCGCCTCTTCGGCGTAGCTGGTGTCGTAGACCTCAGTGGGGTAGTTCTTGCGCTCGGCCCAGCGGAGGTACATGCGCAGGAGCATCTGCGCCCAGTCGGCGGCGTCGACGCCCCCGGCCTGGGAGTTGATCGTGACGAGCGCCTCGCGGGCGTCGTAGGGGCCCGACAGCAGCGTGCGGACCTCCAGCGCGTTGACGTCGCCGCGCAGGGAGGCGAGCTCGCGCAGGGCCTCCTCGCGGGTGTCCGCGTCGTCCTCGGCCTCGGCGAGCTCGAACAGCACCGCGACGTCGTCGAGGCGCCGGACCAGCGTCTCGACGCGGTTGAGCTCGCCCTGCAGATGGGACAGCCTGCTGGTGACCTTCTGGGCGGCCTCGGGGTCGTTCCACAGGTCAGGCGCGGCGGCCTGCTCCTCGAGCTCGGCGATCTGCCTGCGCTTTGCGTCGAGATCCAGCACGTCCTGAATGCCCTTCAGCGTGCCGGTAAGCTCGTTGATCTCTTCTGCGGGATCGATGGCTGCCACATCTGCCAAGGGTACGCGACACCGGAGGCACCTCGCGCGTCGCTAGCATGGGCGGGGACTCATCAGGAGGCGAGCGTGACCAGGACCATACGTGTCGCCCTCGTCGTGCTGCTCTTCGCCCTCACGGCCTGCTCCACCGGCGGCGCCAAGCCGTCCCTGGCCCCGGACGCCGTCTCGGCCTCCGTGCCCGCGACCACCACCGCCGTCCCCACCGCCTCTCCCTCCCCGACCGGCGACGTCCCGGCGGTGACGCCGGAGGAGGCCGCCACGATCGCCCGCAAGGTGCTCGGGGCCGACGACGCGGCGAGGCTCGAGGGCGCCGAGTCCTACGCCGTCGACCTGACCCGCGACGCGCAGCGCCTGTTCACCGTCACGGACTTCAAGTCGACGCGCATGAAGCCCGCCCGCTACACCTGGGGCGCGCCGCGGGTGCTCGTCCCCCGCCTCGACCGCGACCGCTACCCCCACTGGTTCGCGGCCGTCGCCGACCGGCGCGACGGGCAGGGCCGCGAACGGACGGCGGTGCTGGTCTTCATGCGGGAGTACCCGGCGTCCCTGTGGCAGCTCAGCTTCGCGTCGCTGCTGTACCCGGGCACCAAGCCGCCGGCCGTCCTGCTGGACCGCGAGGGGTACGCCACCGCGCTCGCGACCCGTGACGAGTCGCTGGCGATCAGCCCCCACCTGATGGCGCCGCTGCACGCCACCATCGCCGAGGAGGGTCCCGGCGGGTTCGCCGCCGGCTTGATCGCGGCGGGCCCGCAGACGACGGGCTACTTCACCGAGGTCGGCAAGGCGCAGCCCGAGGCCAAGGGGCGCGGGCTGCTGTACGACTCGATCTTCGCCGCCACCACCCACCCGATCTTCGCCCTGCGGACCGCGGACGGCGGCGGCGTGATCATGTACTCGCTGAAGCGCACCACGCTGCGGCAGGTCAAGACCGACAACGCCCTGGGCCTGGTGCCGGTGCCGAAGAACGTCCGCTGGGCCACGAACGACAGGCCGGTGGTGCGGCGCAAGCTGCGCGTCGAGGAGACCCAGCAATACGTCGCCCAGGTCTCGCGCAAGGGGGCGACCACCCCGGCGAAGGTGATCGGCTTCGACGGCACCCCCACCGGCGTCAGCAGCGACATGCCGATCGACGAGTGAGCGGCCGCGCCCGGCCCGCCGTTCGGTGGACGGGCCGGGCCCTGCCGGCACATCAGGGCGCGCGTCAGCCCTCCGCGTGCGGCAGGTTGCTGGTGGCGACCAGCGTGCGGATCGCCCGCAGGGCCACCGACAGCGTCGCCAGGTCGAAGTGGTCGCTCTCCCAGATCTCCGACAGCGTCTGGCGCGCCCGCGCCACCGCCGCCGAGTTGGCCTGCGACCACCCGGCCAGCCGCTCCTCCGGCGACAGCCCGGGCAGGCTGTGGGTGAGCACGTCCCGGGTCAGCGTCGCGTGCGCCGCGTACAGGTCGTCGCGCAGCGCGGCGCGGGCCATGGAGTTCCACCGGTTGTCGCGCGGCAGGGAGATGACGCGCTCCCGGAGCCGGGCGAGCTGGAGCCGGTCGGCCAGGTCGAAGTAGACCTCCGCGACCTCGCCGACGGGCCGGGCGGTGCGCGAGGCGATCTCCACCAGGTCGAAGGTCGAGTACGCCGGGACCATCACCGCCGCCCGCTCGGCCAGGTCGGCGGGGACGCCCCGGTTGACGAAGCCGTCGCGGCGGTCCTCGAACGCGGCGAGGTCGGGGCCGGCCAGCAGCTTGGGCAGGTGGGGCAGCAGCCCGTCGGCGCCCTCGGCGAAGAACCGGGCGGTCGAGGCGAGGTCGAGCGGCGGCCTGCGGTTGCCGAGCAGCCAGCGCGCGCCGCGTTCGGCGAGCTTGCGGCTCTCCAGCAGCATGGCGAGCTGGGTGGCGGTGTCGACCTTGTTGTCCAGGGCCTCGACGGCGCGCCAGAAGCTCGGCAGCTCGAAGACCTCCCGGGACACCAGGTAGGCCCGGGCGATGTCCGGGACCGACGCGCCGGTCTCCTCCCCGAAGCGGAAGATGAACGTGGTGCCGCTGGAGTTGACCAGGTCGTTGACCACGCCGGTGGCGATGATCTCGCGGCGCAGCGGGTGGGCGTCCATGGCCGCGCGGAACCGCTCGCGCAGCGCCGTGGGGAAGTAGGACACCAGCCACGACTCCAGGAAGGGGTCGTCGGGCAGGTCGGAGGCCAGGAGCCGGTGGTCCACCGTCAGCTTGGTGTAGGCGAGCAGGACCGAGAACTCCGGGGCGGTGAGCCCGAGCCCGGCCTGGCGCCGCTCGGCGAGCATCTTGTCGGAGGGCAGGGCCTCCAGCTCGCGGTCGATCAGACCGTCGCGTTCCAGCTTGCGCAGGTAGCGGGCGTGGATGTGCAGCATCTCGGGGGCTTGGGCGCGGGCGGCGGCGAGCACGACGTTCTGGGCCTTGTTGTCGCGCAGGACGAGCCCGGCGACCTCGTCGGTCATGTCGAGGAAGAGCTGGTCGCGCCGGCGCTCGCCCAGCTCGCCGTCCCGCACCACGCGGTCCAGGAGGATCTTGATGTTGACCTCGTGGTCGGAGGTGTCGACGCCCGCCGAGTTGTCGATGAAGTCGGTGTTGACGTACCCGCCGTTCAGCGCGAACTCGATACGGGCGAGCTGGGTGAGGCCGAGGTTGCCGCCCTCGCCGACGACCTTGCACCGCAACTCGGAGGCGTTGACCCGCAGTGGGTCGTTGGCCTTGTCGCCGACGTCGGCGTGGCTCTCGGAGGACGCCTTGACGTAGGTGCCGATGCCGCCGTTCCACAGCAGGTCCACGGGGGCCTTGAGGATCGCGTTGATCAGGTCGTTGGGGGGCAGCGCGGCCATGCCCTCCTGGATGCCGAGCGCGGCGCGCATCTGGGGGGAGATCGGGACGGACTTGGCCGTACGCGGCCAGACGCCGCCGCCGGAGGAGATGAAGGCGGGGTCGTAGTCGGCCCACGAACTGCGCGGCAGCGCGAACAGGCGGGAACGTTCCTCGAAGCCGCGCGCGGCGTCCGGCGAGGGGTCGACGAAGATGTGCCGGTGGTCGAAGGCGGCGACCAGCCTGATGTGGCGGGACAGCAGCATGCCGTTGCCGAAGACGTCGCCCGACATGTCGCCGATGCCGGCCACGGTGAAGTCGGTGGTCTGGACGTCGACGCCCAGCGAGCGGAAGTGGTAGGCGACCGACTCCCAGGCGCCGCGCGCGGTGATGCCCATGGCCTTGTGGTCGTAGCCGACCGAGCCGCCGGAGGCGAACGCGTCGCCGAGCCAGAAGCCGTACTCCTTGGCGACGCCGTTGGCGATGTCGGAGAACGTCGCGGTGCCCTTGTCGGCGGCCACGACCAGGTAGGTGTCGTCGCCGTCGTGGCGGACGACGTCCGGCGGGGGGACGACCTCGTTGTTCACAAGGTTGTCGGTGATGTCCAGGAGGCCGGAGATGAACTGGCGGTAGCAGGCCACGCCCTCGGCCATCACCTCGTCGCGTCCTCCGCCCGCGGGCGGGCGCTTGACGACGAAGCCGCCCTTGGAGCCGGTGGGCACGATGACGGTGTTCTTGACCATCTGCGCCTTGACCAGGCCGAGCACCTCGGTGCGGAAGTCCTCCATGCGGTCCGACCAGCGCAGCCCGCCCCGCGCGACCTTGCCGAAGCGCAGGTGCACGCCCTCGACCCGGGGCGAGTAGGCGAAGATCTCGTACTTGGGCCGGGGCAGCGGCAGCACGCTGATCGCCGAGGAGTCGAACTTGACCGACACGTACGGCTTGCGGTGGCCGTCCACGCGCTGGAAGGCGTTGGTGCGCAGCGTGGCGAGGATCATCTCCAGGTAGGCGCGCAGGATGCGGTCCTCGTCGAGCGAGGCGACCTCGTCCAGCGCGGCCAGGATCTCCTCGTGCAGGGCCTCCCCGAGGTCCACGCGCGTGTCCTCGGTGCGGCGCGGGTCCAGCCGGGCCTCGAACAGGTTCACGAGCAGCCGCGCCAGCCGGACGTTGCCGAGCAGCACCTTCTCGATGTACCGCTGGCTGAAGGCCGTGCCGGCCTGGCGCAGGTACTTGGCGTACGTCCGCAGGATCAGCGCCTGCTCCCAGGTGAGCCCGGCGGCGAGCACGAGCCCGTTGAAGCCGTCGCTCTCGACCTCGCCGCGCCACAGCGCCGCGAAGGCGTCCTGGAACAGCCGCTTGAACTCCTCCAGGCCGATCGCCTCGGACACCGGGCAGCGCAGGCCGAAGTCGTAGATCCACGCCGTGGGCTCGCCCGCGCGTGAGATCTCGTACGGCCGCTCGTCCACGACCTCGACGCCCATGCGCGACAGCAGGGGCAGCACCTGCGACAGGGACACGGCGGCGCCGATCCGGTACACCTTGAAGCGGAGCTGGCACTGGCTGCGGTCGTGCGGCTCGTACAGGTCCATGCCGATGTCGTCGGAGGTGCCGCCGGAGGCCACGGTGAGGTCCTCGATGCGGCGCAGGTCGGCGACGGCGATGCGCGGCGAGAAGTCGGCCTTGTAGCCCTCGGGGAAGGCCCGCAGGTAGCGGCGGGTGAGCGCGGCGGCGTTCCGCTCGGACCACTCGGGCCTGCCGTGGTCGCCGGGCTTGCCGGACCGGCCCGGGGCGGTCGTGTCCGCGGGCGCGGGCTCGCCGATCGCGGTGACGAGATCGTCCTCCCAGGAGCGGGTGGTGGCGGCGATGCGCGCCTCCAGCTCGGGAAGGTCCACCTCGGCGCCGGCGAGCCGCTTGCCGCGCTCCCCGCGGACCACGATGTGCAGCCGGGCCAGCGGCGACTCGTCGATCATGGTGCTGTAGTCGAGCGACCGGCCGCCGAGGGCCTGCATCAGGATGTCCTGCATGCGGACGCGCACGGCGGTGGTATACCGGTCGCGGGGCAGGTAGATCAGGCAGGAGATGTACCGGCCGTAGTCGTCGCGGCGCAGGAACAGCTTCACCTGCTTGCGCTCGCGCAGGCGCAGCACGCCGAGCGCGATCGTCGTCAGCTCGTCGGCCGGGATCTGGAAGAGCTCGGACCGGGGGTAGGTCTCCAGGACCTCGATGACGTCCTTGCCGTCGTAGCTGTCGGGGCTGAAGCCCGCCTGGTCGAGCACCTCCTCCAGCTTGCGGCGCAACACGGGGATGCGCGAGATCGACTCGCTGTAGGCGACGTGCGTGAACAGGCCGAGGAAGCGGCGCTCGCCGATGACCTCGCCCTCGGGCGAGAACAGCTTGACGCCGATGTAGTCCAGGTAGGCCGGGCGGTGCACGGTGGCACGGCTGTTGGCCTTGGTGACGATGAACAAGTGTTTCTCGCGGGCCCGGGCCCGGATCTCCGGGGGCATCGCGGCGAAGCTCGCCGAGCCCGCCTTGTCGGCGCGCAGGATGCCGAGGCCGGTGCCGGGCACCGCGCGCAGCCGGTCGCCGTCGGGGGCGGCCTCCAGCCGGTACTCGCGGTAGCCGAGGAAGGTGAAGTGCCCGTCGGCCAGCCAACGCAGCAGTTCGACGCTCTCGTCGACCCCGGCGGACGGCCCGGACGGGGGCAGCGGCGGCGGGTCGGCCTCCAGCTCGCCGGCGATCTTCTCGGCGAGGGCGTGCATCTTGGGGTGGTCCTCGACGGCGTACCGGACGTCGGCCAGGACGCGCTGCAGGTCCTTCTCGATCTCCTCCAGCACCGCCGGGTCGGCCTGCCGGTCGATCTCGATGTGCATCCAGGACTCGTCCAGGACCTGCCCGGTGTGGACGGTGTCGTCGTGGTCGAGCATCTGGCCGGTCATGTCGCGGCGGACCCGCATCTGCGGGTGGACGATCAGGCGGACGCCCACGTCGTGGCGGTCCAGCTCCATCGTGGCCGAGTCGACGAGGAACGTCATGTCGTCGGTGACGATCTCGACGAGGGAGCACCCGAGGTCGAAGCCGTGCCCCTCCGCGGCCGGGGTGTACGCGCGGACCAGCGCGCGGCCCTGGGGGCGGTGCGCGGCGAGCCGGCGGTGCGCCATCGCGGGAGCGTACAACTCTACCGCAGTGCGGCCGGCCAGCTCCTCTGGCGCGACATGCCGATAGTAGAGCCGGAGAAAGGTCAGGATCCCGTCGCGGTCGAGACCGTCGCCACGGTGGGCGCGGGCGCATTCTCTCGCGGCGGATCTCAGAAGTTGATCTTTCGCCTCGTCGAGGGGCATGTCGCTCTCACTCCTTTGTGAGGGATTCATGGTGGTCCGTCTGGTCATGGCCGGGACCGCGCTTCCAGGTGGGGGAGGATCGCGACGATCATGTGCGGCCGCGCCTGCGGCTGAGAGGAGGGTAGGGCAAAAACGGCGTCCGAAATCCGCCTCGGCGGGTCACGCCGTGCGGCTCCCGCGCCGTCGCGGATGTCCACGGGCATGCCGATGACGGCAGCCCCCGACCTGCCCACGGACACCAGATGCCTCCCCCTGGCGAGCCGGTTCCCCGATCTTCGTTGACCGGGGCACTCACCCCGCCGTACCCGATACCAACCCATCACACATAAAACGTCAACCAGCCCGAAACAGGCGTATTCCCTCGCCCCTCAGAGCTTCTCGCGATCCACCCGTACAGCTTGACCGATCTGTGATAAACCGGCGCGGATTTGGGGACGTCTCACTGAACAGGCGCGAGCTTTCGCGGCCGATGACCGTTATTGGAGGGTTCGGTGACCATCAGGGACCAGCTCGACCGGCGCGCCTTCATGCGCGTCTCCGCCCTGGCCGCGGCCGCCGCGGCGGGCGCCTGCGGAGGTCCCACCCCGCCCGGCCACACCGCCACCGCCTCAGGAGACTCGGGAGGGACGACTGGAACCCCTTCGGCGACCGCCGCGACCGGCTCGACCACCGGCACGGCCGCCGCCACCGGGGCGCGGACCGCCCCCAAGCCGTCCGACTGGAAGGCCCTCGGCCGGGGCATGGCCGGGAAGCTGATCCGGCCGGGCGACGCGTCCTACGACGCCGCCCGCCGCCTCTTCAATCCGGCCTTCGACGGCGTGCGGCCGAGCGCCGTCGCCTACTGCGCCAACCCCTCCGACGTCGCCGAGTGCCTGGCCTTCGCGCGTCGGATGCGCGTCCCGCTGACCTCGCGCTCGGGCGGCCACAGCTACGCGGGCTGGTCGACCGGCACCGGACTGGTCATCGACGTCTCGCGCATGAGCACGGTGCGGGCCACGCAGGGACGCGCGGTCGTGGGCGCGGGCGCGCAGCTCGTGGACGTCTACGACCGGCTCGCGGCGCAGGGCGTGAGCATCCCGGCGGGGTCGTGCCCGACGGTCGGCGTCGCGGGCCTCACCCTCGGCGGCGGCCTCGGCGTGGTGTGCCGGAAGTACGGCCTCACCTGCGACGCGCTGGAGTCGCTGCAGATCGTCACGGCCGACGGCCGGCTGCGCACGTGCGACGCGAACCACGACCCCGACCTGTACTGGGCGTCGCGCGGCGGCGGAGGCGGCAATTTCGGCGTCGCGGTGTCCTTCACCTTCCGCGCCCACGCCGCGCGCGACGTCACCGTCTTCTACCTGAGCTGGCCCTGGTCGCGCGCCCGTAAGGTCGTGACCGCCTGGCAGGCGTGGGCGCCGTCCGCGCCGGACGCGATGTGGTCCACCCTGCACCTCAGCCACGACCCCGACCTCGACGTGCAGCTCGCCGGGGTCCACGTCGGCCCGCGCGCCGAGTGCGAGCGGCTGCTCGAACCGTTCACCGCCGCAGCCGGGGCCCCGTCCGGGCGCGCGATCCGGCAGGTGCCGTACCTGCGGGCGATGATGGAGATGGGCGGCTGCGCCTCGCGGACGGTGTCGCAGTGCCACCGCCAGGGCGACCTGCCGGGGCGCACGCCGAACGGCCTCTTCCCGCGCGACTCGTTCAGCGCGAAGTCGCACATGGCGTACCGGCCGCTGTCGGCGGCGGGCGTGAAGGCACTGGTCGACCAGATCGCCGCCGGAGGCCGCCACGCCGTGCTGCTGGACGCCCTCGGCGGCGCCGTGGGACGGCCGCGGCCGGACGCGACGGCCTTCCCCCACCGGCAGGCGCTGTTCAGCGTGCAGTACTACGCGCACATGGCCGGGGCGGCGGGCTGGCTGCGGGCCGCGCACGCCGCCATGGAGCCGCACTTCGGCCCGCACGCGTACGTCAACTACATCGACCCGGAGCTGAAGGGCTGGCGTCAGGCGTACTACGGCGGCAACGCCGACCGCCTCGCCAAGGTCAAGGCGGCCTACGACCCGGACCGGCTGTTCCGCTTCCCCCAGGCCGTCTGACCGTTCCCTTAGGCCGTCTGACCGCTCCCCCAGGCCGTCTGGCCGGGCCCGCGAGCTCTCGGGCGCCCTCGCCGCGTGCGACCGGCGGGGGCGCCCGAGATCCGTCAGGGCTTCTCAGGAGCCGTCGAGGTTCCGTCACGGCAGGAAGTGCTTCAGCACCTCGGGGTTGGCCATGGCGCCCGTGTTGGCGGCCTGCTCGACCGGCGTGCCGAGCAGGATCCTGCGGACGGGCACCTCCAGCTTCTTGCCGCTCAGCGTGCGCGGGATGCCCGGCACCTCGCGGATCTCGTTCGGGACGTGCCGCGGGGACAGCTCGGTCCTGAGCGCGTCCTTCAACTTGGCCGTCAGCTCGTCGGTGAGCGTCTCGCCGGGGGCCATCAGCACGTACAGCAGCAGGCGGCCCTCCTGCCCGAGCTGCCCGGTGTCGATCACCAGGCTGTCCTCGATCTGCGCGAACCGCTCGACGACGCGGTAGAACTCGCTCGTCCCCATGCGGACCCCGCCCCGATTGAGAGTGGAGTCGGACCGGCCGTAGATCACGCAGCCGCCGTCGGGCAGGATCTTGATCCAGTCGCCGTGCCGCCACACGCCCGGGTAGTCGGCGTAGTAGCTCTCGCGGTACCGCTCGCCGTCGGGGTCGTTCCAGAACATGACCGGCATGGACGGCATGGGCTTGGTCAGCACCAGCTCACCCACCTCGCCGATCACCGGACGGCCCTCCGCGTCGTAGGACTCGACCGACGCGCCGAGGCAGCGGCACGGGATCACCCCCGCCCGCACCGGCAGCACCGGCACCGCGCCCACAAACCCCGTGCACACGTCCGTGCCGCCGGAGAACGACCCGAGCTGCACATCCGGCAGGACGTCGTACAGCCAGGCGAAGCCCTCGGGCGGCAGCGGCGAGCCGGTGGATCCGACGCCGCGCAGCTTCTCCAAGCCGGTGGGACGCAGCTCCGCACGCATGGAGGCGATGATGTACGGCGCGCCGGTGCCGAAGTAGGTGACGCCCTCCTCGGCGGCCAGCCGCCACAGCGCGTCGGTGCCGGGGTGTGTGGCGGCGCCGTCGTAGAGGACGATCGTCGCGCCCACGAGCAGGCCGCCCATCAGGAAGTTCCACATCATCCAGCCGGTCGTCGTGTACCAGAGGAACACGTCGCCCTCGCCGAGGTTCTGATGGAAGCTGAGCGCCTTCAGGTGCTCCAGCACGATGCCGCCGTGCCCGTGGACGATGGGCTTGGGCAGGCCGGTGGTGCCCGAGGAGTACACCACCCACAGCGGGTGGTCGAACGGCACCGGCTCGAACTCCAGCGGCCCGGCCTCGGCGCACAGCTCGTCCCACGACTCGACCCGGAGCCCGTCCCAGGACCCGGCGCCCTCCCCCGTGCCGCCCTCTGTGCCGATCCCTGTGCCGATCCCTGCGCCGATCCCTGTGCCCACGATGACGGTGGCGGCCAGGCCCGGCAGCTTGGCGGCGATGTCGGCGACGACGGACGAACGGTCGAAGCCGCGGCCGTTGTAGGTGTAGCCGTCGACGGCGATCAGAACCTTCGGCGTGATCTGCGCGAACCGGTCCGTCACACTGGAAGCGCCGAAGTCGGGCGAGCAGGACGACCAGACGGCGCCCAGGCTGGCCGTCGCGAGAAAGGCGATCAGCGCCTCGGCGGTGTTGGGCAGGTAGGCCGCCACGCGGTCGCCCCGGCCCACGCCGAGCCGCGCGAGGCCCGTCCGCGCCCGGGCGACCCGCTCCGCCAACTCGCCGTACGTGAACACCCGGCGTCCGCCGGTCTCGTCGCGGGCGATAACCGCGCGCCGGGCGGGGTCGCCGCGCAGCGCGTTGCGCGCGTAGTTCAGGGTCGATCCCGCGAACCATTTCACGTGCTGAGTCGTCCCACTGATGACGGGCCCGTCACCACGCTCGCCTTCGACCGAGAAATAGTCCCAGACCGACGTCCAGAACTCCTCGGGAGACTCAACGGACCAGCGCCACAACCGCTCGTAATCCTGCCCTGAGCGCCCCAGCCACTCGGCGAACCGGGTGATCCTCGCGTCCCGGATCGCCTCCGCGGACGGCTCCCACAGCAGTACACCTTCCTCAACCATGGCCCCATCCTGCCCCCGCCCCCGAACCCGCGCCATCCCGGGTACCCACACATCGGGACCGCCGACCTGGCGTCCGGACGGGGAGGGACTCAGCCCGGCAAGGTGATCGGGTGCTCGGGTACTCCGTGGACGAGGTAGGTGTTGACGAGGTCGAGCAGTCCCAGCGGGTAGACGGGGTCGCTCGCTGAGGTGATCTCATCTCGGGTCCACCACCGGTACGCGGTGATCTCATCCGGCTGAGTGGCAGCGGCGAGGTCGAACTCGTCGGTCTTGATACGCACCAGGTAGTAGAGCTCCACCTGGCGCACGGGGCGCCCGCCGACCGTGTGCTCCTTGACTCGTTCGGCCACCGGCGCCCCGAACGAGCCGTCGTAGGCCAGCCCAAGCTCCTCACGGAGCTCGCGGCGCGCGGCGAGCTCGTGGGTTTCGCCGGGTTCGAGCGAGCCGCCGGGCACCGCCCAGAACACCTGGCCTTCGTCGTAGCGCAGGAGCAGCAGGCGGTCGTCGTGGTCGAGGAGGATGACGCGCGCGGCGCGACGGATCTCGGCGGGCATGAGGAGCATTCTTCCAGCTCGACGGGGTGGGCAATCAGGCTTTGGTAACGAGGTAGTCGCCGATGCACAGGGCGTCCAGTTCGGTGGCCTGGAAGGTGGCCAGCGCGTCGGCGGGGCTTTCCACGATCGGCTCGTTGTCGTTGAAGCTTGTGTTGAGCACCATCGGGATCCCGGTCAGGGCGTGGAAATGGCGCAGCAGGTCGGCGGCGTGCACGGTCTGGACGCGGGCGGTCTGGTCGACGTGCACCACGGCGGGGACCTTCTCGGCGACGCCTGGGCGCACGGCCGGGGCCAGCAGCATGTACGGCGAGGGGCCTGCCAGCTCGAACCAGTCGGTGGCGTGCTCGGCGAGCACCGCCGGGGCGAACGGCCGAAAGGGCTCGCGCTTCTTGATGCGGTCGTTGAGCGCCTGCTTGGTTTCGATGCTACGCGGATCGGCCAGGATGGAACGCTGCCCCAGCGCGCGCGGCCCGAGCTCGCTGCCGCCGGTGAACCAGCCGATGATCGCCCCGTCGGCCAGCAGCTGGGCGGCGGTGGCGGCGATATCGCTCTCCTTGCCCCAGGCGAACGGGGTGTGGCGACGCTCGCTCACGCCGAGCGCGGGTCTCGGCGCAGCGCGAGTTCGATGTCGGCGTCGTCGTAGGGTCGGCCAAAGGCGTCGACGCCGAGCGTCCGCCGCGGCATCTGCCCGGTGAACTGATGCCAGCCGTACAGGGCGCAGCCGAGCGCTTGGCCGCGGTCGGAGGCGGGAGGCGGCACGAACAGATCTTCCACCCCGGCCAGCTTGGAGATCTTGTCGTTGGCGACGCAGTTGAGCGCGACGCCGCCGGCCAGGCACAGCCGGCCGACGCCGGTGTGCTTGATGACCTGGCCGGTCAGCGCGAGCAGGATCTGCTCGGTCTGTTCCTGCAGGTAGGCGGCGGCGTCCACATTCTCGACGCGCAGGCCCAGACCGCCGGGCCGCCCGAAGTCCAGGCCGTGCTGCGCGGCGAAGGCGGCCACGCCGCGCGCGTGCCCGGCGGGCAGGCGGCCGATCACGTGCAGGTCGTCGGTGAGGCTGAACAGCGGCACGGTGTGCCGGGCCGGATTGCCGAAGGAAGCCAAGGCCATGGTCTTGCCGGCTTCCTGGGCGTGCCAGCCGCAGTGCTCGGTGAAGGCCTCGTAGGTGGCGCCGATGCCGCCGTAGCGAGGGCGGTCCGGATCGTTGCCGCCCTCCCGCTCGAGGCCGCCGGGCCCGGCCAGGTAGTAGGACTCGGTGTCGGTGTTGTTGCCCGCGCCGTCGCACACCACCACGGTGGCCTGCTCGAACGGCGACAGGCAGTAGGCGCTGTAGGCGTGGGCCAGGTGGTGGTCGGCCGTGCGGATGCGCTGCTCGGACACGCCCAGGTGGGCCAGCCCAGTTTGGGCCGGGGTGAGCGGGTGCATGCCGTAGGTGCTGGCGACGAACAGGTCGACGTCCTCCAGCCTGAGGCCGGCCGCCTTCAGCACGTACAGCAGACTGGCCTGCCAGCCAGGGCTGTAGCGGTGACGGTTGAGACGTTCCTCGCTGATGGCGATCATCTGGGTGTCGGTGACCAGGGCGGCGCCGCCGTCGTGGGCGCCGAGGTTGAGGCCGACGACGCAAGGAGAAGACGAACTCATCGGGAAACCTCCGAGGTCAGGATCGAGTGCGGGTCCCAGCGGGTGACACGCCCGCCGAACAGGAGCAGGCCAGCGAGCTCGAACAGCTGCAGGTACCCGCCGCGGTAAGGCAGCAGCGGGCTGACCGGCCGGCCGAGCGTGCTCACTCCCCCGGCGGTGGCGTAGGCCGCGGCCAGGGCCGGGTGCGGCCCGTCGGCCATCGGGAGAGGGCGCGGACCGGTCGGCAGCGCGACGCCGAGCCGGGCGATGACGTCGGTGACCCGGTCCAGGACGTCGCGGGCGGACAGGTTATCGGTGTCGATGATGGTCAGGTGCGGCCCGGCCAGGGCCGGGGCGCGCTCGCGGTAGAAGTCGACGAGCCTGCCGAGCAGCGCAGGGTCGAACCAGTGCCGCCAGGACGGCTGGATGTCGCTGGCGGCACGGTGGCGGCGGCGCAGGCTGGTCTGAACCCCAGCCATCAAGATCACCGTGTGGTGGCGGGCGGGCTGCCGTGCGGCCAGGTGCGCGTGGTAAAAGGCGAGCGCATCAGTGTAGGGCATGGTGTCACCGCGGCGGCTGGCGTAGGCATAGGCCAACACGCCGAGGTGGGCCCGGTCGCACACCACCAGGTCAACGTCGGCGCGTGGGGCGGGTAACGCGGCCAGGGCATCCAGCCGGTCACCTTCGTGCTCCAGGTACCACTGCGTCAGCTCCCTGCCGGTTGATCCGGCCGGGCCGCGGCCGTCGGCGGCGGCGGCCAGCGGTGCGTTCGGCTCGGTCCTGGCCAGCGCCCGGTTGCCCAGGGCGTGCGTGAGCGCGGCCAGCAGGGTGGTCTTCCCGGCCCCGGGCGGCCCGTCGAGCACCAGAACCGGCACCGGGTCTGGCACAGGGCCCGCCCTCGACACGGGCCCGGGATCCGGTGGTGCGGGGCTATCCGGCGGCGTCACAGACGGCCCTTCGGCGTTGTCCCGACAGCGCTGCTAATGGCCGGGACGTGGGCGGCATCGGCAGACGCCAGCGTGACCGCGGCGACGGAAGACCCCGTAACCGCGGGGACCGGCATCCAGGCACCGTCGTGGCGGGAGGACTCCCAGGCGGCCTCGGCCAAGGCCAAGCTCCGCAGATGATCGCGGCCCTCGTGCGGCGGCCGGGCGCCGCGGGCCAGCGCGTCGACGAACGCGGTGTAGGCGCCGGCGATGCCGTCGGGCACCCATTCACCGGGCGGCTGGACCACGACCGGTTCGTGGTCGGGCAGCATCAGGCCCGCGCTGTCGTAGGTGAGGTGCGCATCACCCCGCGTGCCGTTGACCCACAGATTGCTCGCCCACGCGCCCTGCGAGCGGGTGGCGTTGTGCAGGGTCAGGCTGGCCACCAGCGGCCCATCGAGTTGCGGCGGTGACCAACGCAGATTATGGTTGACGGCCAGCGGCACCCCGGCCCCCTCCGCCTCGGCCACGATCAGCTCGGCTTCGGCCAGGGTGTAGGCCAGCGGCTTTTGTACCAGGAGCGGCTTGCCCGCCGGCAGCAGCGCCCGGATGAGCTCCAGCCTGCCGGTCGGGCGGGTGGCCACGTCGATCAGCTCGACGGCCGGGTCGGCGGCCAACTCGACCGCGCTGGTGTACAGCCGCGGCCGCCCCGACCCGCTCCACTGCGCGGCCAGCCGCTCGGCGTCCGCGCTGGTGCGGCCGCAGATCGCGGCCACGGGCACATCGGCGGCCGCGTAGGCGGGCAGGTGCCCAGTGCGGGCGATGCGGCCGGTACCGATCAGGCCGACGGCCAGCCGCCGGTGACCTTCTCCGTCGGCGGCCACACCGGCAGCTGCGGCGTCGGGGTCTGCTTCGGGCTCGGGAACAGCGGACATGCTCATCGTGAGGAGACCTTCATCGGTTCGAGCCCGGCCAGCTGGCCAGGCGTGGTGGCGGGGCACAGGCGGGCCAGCGCGGCGGCCAGCCCTTCCACCGTCAGGGCGATGTCGCCGCTGGCCGCGAGGGCGAGCTTGGACGCCGGGTGATGCACCTGGTCGGCGAAGGCCTGCCACATCGCGGCGAACGGGTTGCCGAACCCGGTCACGCCGCCACCCGGCCCGTCGCTGGAGGTGATCAAGCAGGCGGCCGAGCCCGGCCCGTACGGCGGCCCGAAGCTGAGCGTGGCGCTGGTGTTCTCGGCGATCAGATGGACGTGCTCCTCGTAGCCGCCCTCGGGGTTGTCCCCCAGCTCGTACTCCCAGCGTGCCCCGGCCGAGCCGACCAGCTCGGCGCGCAGGCCGTGACCGCCCGCAGTGAGCGTGCAGGCGAGCGGGGTGAGTTCCGGGTCGGCGAGCACGGCCACGCTGAGCAGGTGGTACCCCTGGCGCAGCAGCAGTTTGAGCGCCTGCAACTGCTCGCCATCCAGGTCGGCCGGGTGCGCCGGGACCGGGTCGTGCTCGAAGGTGTAGGGGCCGAACCCCGCAGGCAGGTACGGCGCGCGGGCGGTGATGTCGCTGGAATCGCGTTTGATCAGCCGGGCGTGCACGGTTGCGGAGCCGGCGGCGGCCAGCAGCGCGTGCACGGCCGGATCGTAGGCGCGCATCACCCCGACCTCCAGCAGCAGCCCGGCCTCCGCCGCCGCGGCCAGCAGCCGCCGCGAGGTGGCCAGATCGAGACTGACCGGCTTCTCGACAAAGACGTGGCGCCCGGCGGCCAGCGCCTGCTCCACCAGCGGCTCGTGCACGCCCGTCAGCACGGCGACCAAGTCACAGGTGTGCAGCAGCGTCCGCAGGTCCCTGGCGCGCGCCCCGAATCGGGCTGCAGCGGCTTGGGCGCGGCCGGGGTCGCGGTCGTGGACGGCGGCCACGGCAAAGTCGGGATGGTCAGCCAGAACCGGGAGATGAATGCCGAACGCGGCCCCGCCGCACCCGACCACGCCGACCCTGATCTGCGAGCCGGTCATGATCCACAACCGGGGAAACAGGCCCGGGCCCCGGCCAGCGACCGCGCGGCGATGTCGGCGACGGGCGCGGCGCGCAGCTGCGGGTTGAACAGCTCGACCGAAACCGGGCCGAGGTAGCCGGCCGCGGCCAGCGCCGTACGAAACAGCGGCCAGTCCAAGCTTCCGGTCCCGGGGTAGTGCCGCATCTCATCGGTCCACCCCGTGCGGTTGCCGGGGGTGCGCGGCGTGTCGGCGATCTGGACATGCACGATCGGCGCCTGCGGATCGGTCAGCTGTTCGGGCATGCCGCCGGTGGCCGCCCAGTGGTAGCTGTCCACCAGCACGCCGAGCGCGGGATGGTCGGCCCGCTGAATCAGCTCATCCAGCTCCATAGGCGTGGTGCACACGCTGAACTGGCCCCCCAGCGATGCGTCCAGGCCCCGGCGCACCCCGACGGCCTCCACCGCCAGGCGCAGCCCGAACTCCTCGCACGCGTTCGCCAGCTCCCGCAGGCGGCGCACCGCCAGGTCGCCGGCGTCTCGGCAGGGCAGGCTGCTGCGCGGGTTGACGACGATGGTCGCCACCGGGCAGCACAGGACGCTCATCGCCTCCAGCCGCTCGCGCACCGACGCCAGCGCCGCCTGGTAGAAGGCCTCCGGGATGAGCAGGGGCGCCGGCAGGATGTGATCGGCGGGCAGGATGCCGCTGGCCGCCGCCACCGACAGCCGCCGCTCCTGCAGCGCCTCACGCAGCCGGTCCAGGCCGAACGCGCGGGCCTGCTGAATCGACATCTCGATCAGGCCGAACCCTGCCTGCCTGGCCGCGTCCAGGAACTCGGCCACCGGCAGGCCGCTGAGGGTGGCCGGGTTCAGGCAGGCAGGGAAGCATTCTTCGTCCGCGCTCGCGGTCGCCGACCTCAGTTCGACGTCTCGCCCAGTGCCGGTGCCGTCGGCCAGGCATGGGTTGCGTGATGCGATCATGTGGGTTCTCCTGTCGGTCAGGCGGTGGCCAGGGCGTTGTCGAGCAAGCCCTGGCGCAGGGTGTCGAAGTCGGCCATGACGTCACCGACGACACCTTCGACCAGCGCACGATCGAGCGGCTGGGAGCCGGAGTGGTGCACGAGAACCTGCCAGGGATCGTCCAGGTCGCGACCGGACTGGGAGACCAGAGCGACGGCGAGGCTGGCGCCGGTCAGCGCGTGCAGCCGGTTCGCGGCCTCCTGAGCGGCGAGGTTGTAGAGCTTGCCGACGTGGTAGACCGGGTTCTTGCCGGACACACCCTCGGCCGACCACGGCCGTAGCATGGAGATCAGCCCGTTGGCGCGGTTGCCGCGGCCGACGACACCTTCATCGCCGGACTCCAGCGATGACCCGATCGCCGTCAGATAAAGCTCGCACCGCTGGGCGTCGTCCCGGGTGTTGATCGCCACCAGCACGTCGTGGCCGGGCGCGGCCACCGAGGCCAGCGTGCCGATCAGCTCGCGCAGCTCCTCGCGGCGGCTCAGATACGTGGCCAAGTCCGGGGTGTGTACGGCGATCTGCGGCACGCACGCCGTCAGGTGGATCTTCTGCCCGGTGCGGGCGACCATGAGCTTGATGTCGGTGCCCACGTGCGGGTGCTCTAGCAGGAAGTCCTCACCCGACAGGTGGGACTCCACCGCGATCGCCAGGTGCTCGGCTACACCGAGCGGGGCGTAGCCGACCCCGGCGCTGGTGTCGTTGGCGAACATGCGGTGCCGTTCGGCCAGGTCGTCCAGCGTTCGCGGGGCGAACCAGCGGGTGCGGCCGGCGACCTGTTCGCTGCTCGGGCCGTGCACCGCACCCGGGCTGGAGGCCTGCGTCAGCCGCTGCCGGATGACCAGGTCGTGCTCCACGTCCAGCAGCGGCAGCCGCGCGCTGAAGTACTCCCGGACGGCTCCCTCGACGATGTCGTCGACCGGCACCTGCTGTTCGCCGAGCGCGCGGGTCAGGCGGCCGTTGACGAGCACCGTGATCGGCTGGACGAGCTTGCCGGAGCCGAAGGACACCTCCGCCAGCCCGCCGAGCAGCGCGGTCTTGTCGGTGTTGTGGTGCAAGATCGCGCCGAAGGTGTCCAGGCAGTAGCGGCTGTAGGCCCGTGAGATGGCTTCGGCGACGCCGTCGGCCAGGGTGTCGGGGTGCCCGGCGCCCTTACGCTCGACGAGCTCCACCGGCATCAGTTCGGCGGCCAGCAGTCCGGTAGCAACAGTGGTGATCACGAAAGCCCCTTCTGGACGGGAGACGGAGATTCGGGTGGAGGTGGGGCCTGCGCCGGGATCAGGCGGCGGCCGATCAGCAGCAGGCGGGTGCGCTCGAGCCGGTAGGCGGCGATCCGGGCCAGCTCCCGCAGCCCCTGCACCGCGCTGGCGCTGTCGAAGAAGAGGTAGGCGGCCAGCAAGTAGGTCACGGCCGCGGCGACGTCGCGGCGGCCGACCCGGATCGCGGCCGCAGTGACGGCCACGCTGGTGTGCATCCGGGCCACACTCACCCCGTGACCGATCCCTTGCTCCAGGAACCAGCCCAGCCGGGTCTCACGCCGGTAGGCCGGATGCCCGGCCACTGCGGCCGGTTCGATCACGACTGTCAGGCCTTTCTGGACGGCTCGATCGACGAATTCCAGGTCCTCGCAGCCCAGCAGCCACCGGCCGCGGCGGCCCAGATCCGGCCGGAAGCCGCCGATCTTCTCGAACACCTCACGCTCGACGAGCAGGCTGGCGGTGGTGATCCAGTACGGCCAGCCGTAGGGTCGGCGCTTGGACGGCCAGTTCACCGGGCCGTGGCACTCGCGCAGGCCGTCGGTGAGGGGACGCGCCAGACCCTCGGGGTAATGCGTGATCGTGCGGCCGCCCACGATCGCGGCCTGCTCGTCGATGACGGCCGACACCAGCGCTGCCAGCCAGCCCTCATCTGGGACGATGTCCGGGTCGAGGAGAGCGATGTAGTCGCCGTCGGCGATGCAGATGCCGCGGTTGCGGGCCCGGCTCGCCCCGGCCCGCACCTCGACCACCACGCGCACCCGGAACGGCCACGCCCGGCTGTGGACCGCGCCGGCAACTGGGCCCTGGGCCCACGGCGGATCGTTGTCCACGACGATGACATCGACCAAGCTCAGTGAGTAGCTCTGCCGGGACAGCGCCTCCAGCAGCTCCCGCACACAGCGGCCGTTCCCGCGCGCGGGCACTACCACTGAGACACGCGGGTGCATCGCCTGATACGGATCATCCGACATGGACGCGACGCTAAGAGGGCATCGCTCTGCGACACCCAACTAGCTGTTGGGGATAGTCAGGCCCGCTTCCCTGTGCTAGGAGTCCCGCGCTGCGGCGGCCGAGAACTCAATGCCTCCCCTGCCAGAGTTCCTGCTGCCCGCACGAACAGACCCCGCTGAGAGGGTGCGACGCGATCAGACGGGCGCTATCCGGCCCATGCACACCTCATAGACCCGGCGGAGCTCGGACTTCAGCTCCTCCCACGGGAAAGAGGCGGCGCCCGGCGCTCCGGAGGCGGGCTGGGGCAGCCGCTCAGGGTCCAGCAGGACAGAGACCCCGCAGGAGGTGAGGCGCTCCACGCTCACGGCAAAGGCGGGATGGCGAGCCAGCGCCACGTTCGGCCACGGGACGACTACCAGCGGCAGACCCAGGCCGATCGCCTCATTCAACAGCCCCAGCGCCAGGGTGTCGGAGATTCCGCCCGCCCACTTGTTGATCGTGTTGAACGTCGCCGGGACCACCGCCATCGCATCGGCCGGTGGCAGCACGTCCGGCTCTCTCCGCCTGGACCTCGACCATGGCCGCGCTCGGCCGCTCCCAAGCAGAAGAGGCCCATGCCATCGCCCGCGACGCCACCGGCCAACTCCACCGCGCCTTCCCGACCTCCCCCGCGGCTCTGTCCACCTTCGGGGCGCTCAACCTCTTCAATGCCATCGCCCTGGCCCGCCTGGGACGCCCCGCAGATGCCTGGCACAGCTGGAAGCTCGCCCACCGCTCCGCCACCGCTCTGGGAAAGAACCACCACCACCCGCTGACAATGTTCGGGGCGGCCAACGTCGCCATCTACTCCGTCGCCCTCCACATCGAAACCGGCCAGGCGGCCACCGCCATCAAGAACGCCGGCCGCATCGACCTGGCCACGATCCCTTCCACCAACCGCCGCGCCCAGCACCTCATCGACCTCGCCCAAGGGCATCTGCGCCGCAACGAGCCCGACGCCGCCATCACCGCCCTGCTGGCATCCGAGCAGCAATCGACCGAGACCATCGCCTTCAACCGCGCCGCCCACACCACGATCATGGAAATCATCGAAGGGACCAAGCGACCTCCGCGCGCGGCGCTCGACCTGGCCGCCCGCATCCTAAAAGCCACCTGACCTCAGCCAGATCCACCATCACGCGCTCGAACTCGGCGGTGGAGGAAACGAGCGTAAGCCAGGGCGTGAAGCGGGGGCGTGAAACAACTCTCCATATCTGTCCGCCTACTCTAGGATGCTCCTGCGGTGCGCAGGAAACGTGATCGATGGCTCCGCGTGCGAGTTCACGTGACGGAATGGCTGCTTCAAGCCTTCGGTGAGCGCCGGTGATCGCCGTGAGGCTGGTAACGGTCGCCTCGTCGATTTCAGATAGCCGCGCGACCAAATGTGAGGCCGATACCCGAGGGCGCGATCGCCTTGCGGAAATCTCACCGTTCATTTGGTCGTCATCTCCCCGAGAACCGAAGCGGATCATGTGAAGCGGGATCCCAGGCGGTCCGCTATCCCCCGAAGGACATCAGCCGCCAACGAAATCGAACTCCCCCGCGCGTACCCCGGCCGTGAAAGCCTCCCACTCGGCAGGGGTGTAAACGATCATCGGGCCGTCAGGATGGCGACTGTGCCGGACAGCGATGCGTCCGCTTCCATCGAGTACGGGGCCGGCCTCGACGCAGTCACCACCCCCTCCATCGGCGCTGAAGCTGCTGATGTGCCAGGCGACAGGAAGGTTCAAGGGGGCAGACACGAAGACTCCATCCCAGGACGTCAGCCGAGTTCCTGAGCGACGGCTCCGATGAACTCGACGGACTTCTCACTCGGCAGCGAATCTCGACTGATTGCATCAAACTTGAGCATAAGCCTTCGCGCCTGCTCAGCCTCGGCATAAATAGCGCCTGCCGGGCTCGAAACATACGCGACCGTCGGGTAAGGCTCACGCAGGTCATAGACCTTGAACGACCCATCCGGACTGGCATGCGCTCCGCTCGACTGCGGGAGAACCCTGATCTCGACGTTGGGCTGCCGTGCCACATTTACGAGCCGCTCCAGTTGCGCCCGCATGATCCTTGACCCGCCCACCGGGCGCCGCAGCACGGATTCGTCCAGCACCATCACCAGATGTGGCAGATTGCTCGCCAGGACTTGCTGCCGGATCAGCCTGAACTCGATCCAGCGTCTGATCTGCTCCTCAGACGACTCCGCGTCCGCGGCCCGCATGATCGCGTCCATGTAGTCCCGCGTCTGCAGTAGTCCTGGCACCACCATCGCGTCGAACGAGCGGATTCCTTCCGCACGCGACTCCAGCCAAGCATTGTCCACGATGCCGAGATGCACGTCGTCGGCGTACGCGTCCCACCATCCGCTCTGCCATGCGTCTTGGCTCAGCCGAACAAGACCGTCACGCTGCCGTTCATCCGCCACTCCGTAGAAGCCTAGGAGCGCCACCACGTCAGTGGAGCGAGCAGGGTAGATCCCAGCTTCGACACGACTGATTGTCGAGGCATCGCGCTGGAGGAGGTCCCCAGCGTCCTTGAGTGTGAGCCCTGCGGCTTCGCGTAGTTCGCGCAGTTGCTTACCCAGCCACTGAGATCGCAGGGTCACTCCGCGTCTAGCACTCATCGTCACCCCCTCGTCACGTATTGCACCGAGCAGCGACCCTACAGGGGCGAGCCAGGGCTCCAGGGAGTATCTGCAATTCCCATGCAAGCTTGCCCAGCCGATGCCATGCTGCGAGTAATCGACAAGTCACTCTTCGGAGTCATCTGACGGAGGGCGGAACCGGTGAGCAGGAGGACGAACCGTCGCAGGGTAGGCATCCCAAGATGACCAGCACCACGTGGCGGCGCGAGTTCCCAGGCGATGCGGCTCAGCTCCGCGAGGTGCGTCGCTTCGTCAACGGCGTGCTACTGGATCACCCGGCCCGGGACGACACTGTGTCCTGCGTCGTAGAGCTGGCCGCCAATGCGATACGCCACAGCAGATCAGGGCAGAGAGGCACGTTCAGCGTCGAGCTAGGGCTGTCCGGCCAAATCGTACGGATAGTGGTGTCCGACGCCGGAGGTTCCGCAGTTCCATCCATCCAGCAAGGGACGAACGACGAACTGCTGGAGGGAGGACGCGGCCTGGCGATGGTCGCAGCTCTGAGCAGCCGCATGGGCGTCGAAGGTGACGACCTGGGACGCACCGTTTGGGCAGAACTCCGCTGGGATGCCCTTGATAAAGCCTCTTCCTCGTACCCCTCCGAGCAGCCCATCGGTGTCTGCGGTTGGAGGATATGGTTCGGCGAAGCGACATGCCGTTGGTGGGCAGTCCCCTCCACGCCACTCCCCATTCTGATCGAGGCATCGTCTCCCGAGGATTTGGCACGGGGTATCGGCATGGTCGAGGGCTGGCCTGGCAACCGGTGCGACTGAGTGACTTCTAGTCGTGCTCAGCTCGGATCGCAGCGCGAGGGGGCACATCGGGGGGCGACAGCCCCTGGGAGAACAGCCCGAGCCGGAGGCGAGGACCATTTCCGGGCGGCAGGCCCGAGGCGTTGCTGTTGGGCATGCGTGCACGCCCGCGCGACCACATCGCCCACAGCCCGGTCTGCTGGAAGCTTTTCCGCATCCGGCGGTCATGGGCGAGCACACATCCGGGTGGATCGGCGAGGGTGTGTGGGTCAAAGAACTGCGGATCGCACTGCCGGACGGTCGCGCCTGGTCGAGCCATCGAGGCACGTTCGTGTGCACCGAGCGTACGGATCTCGTTGTCGACGTCATCGAACTGCTCCTCGCGCAGGGTTACTCGCTCGGCTACCGAGGGCCCGCGTCCGAGCCCCCGCCGGGCGAGCCGCTCGTCTTCTCGTTCGTCGACGAGCATCCGGAGGTGGGGTATCGCGCTCGGATGCGGGTGAACGTGTGGGGCCGGCGAAACGAGTACCGCCTCCACACAGATCGAACCGACGATGACGCCGCACCCACCTTCTGCGTGATCGAGCGCGATCCCGGGTCTAGCCGGAGGTAGTGGGATCCCGCAGAGGTGTTCCCGCCGCCCTCGCTCGCTCTCACAGAGCGCGCCGCGTCGACCCTCACCGCCCGGGAACCGGTTCGGGGCGGTGAACGACGCACGCTCAACGCTGCTGCAGGGACTCGGCGCTCTCGGCGGCTTCGCGCTAGGGGGGCCTTGCCGGAGGGTTCGGGCTTCCGGGGAGGTTCAGCCGGCCTTGCGGTCCATCGGGGTGGTCAGGCGGGCCACGGCCGCGACCACCTCGGACGGGTTCGTCAGGTCTTGGAGGACGATGTCCGCACCGGCGTCGCGGAGCTCGCTCGCGGTCGAGCGGCCGGAGGCTACGGCGATCATGGACGCGCCGGCGATGCGGGCGGTCTGGACGTCTCTGGTCGAGTCGCCGATGAGGACGGTGTTGGAGCCGTCGCAGGCGAAGCCGTACATCTGCTTGACCCGGCCCTGCGCGACCTGCAGCAGGGTGGCCTTGGGATAGACCTCCTCGCCATAGCCGCCGACCTCGAAGTCGACGAACGCGTCCAGGCCGAAGGCCCTCAGCTTGTGGATGGCGTTGCTCTTGATCGTGCCGGTGAGGACGGACTGGACGACGCCCTCCAGCCGGGACACGGCCTTGAGTGCCTCCTTGGCGCCCGGCATGGCGCGGCCGTCCTTGTCCAGGCGCCTGCGCCGGCCCGAGAACGCGCCCGCGAGCGCGTCGATGAACTTCGGCAAGTGCTCGTCGCTCGTGACGATGCCGTTGATCGCGAGGGTCTCGAAGATGATCTCGGAGTCTGGGCGGCCCATCGCGGGCGCCAGCTTCACCAACGGGCGCCCGGTGACCTGCCGGAACGCATCCGCGTAGGCCTCACGGGTGACGATGGCCACGTCGACCAGCGTGAGGTCGACATTCCAGAGCACGAGACGGTTAATGGGGGGCCTCCGAACGCGCAAATGGTGTCCGCCCAGACTACGACGCCCCTGCCCCTCCCCGCCGCACCCGATACCGAACTCGTCATCCCCCCGAGTCAGCCCGTACAGACCCCTGGCACCCCCGACGGTACCTAGCCTTCTTCGCACCCCGGCGCTGCTGGAGGTGCCCAAGCAGCTCTACGAGGCCCTCGCGCGGGGGCGGCCCGGCGAGGTCGGAGGGAGGTGGCGGGACGTTCACCGGTGGCGCGGCGTCGCCTCCGGCGAGCCGGTCCCCGGCCGGCGAACCCGAAGAACGCCACAGCGAAGCCGGCCGGGGCCGAGGCGGCGACCAATGCCCGCACCGCACGCTCATCCAGCCTTGGCCTTGGGGAGGACCGGTCAGCTCGCGTAGTCGAGGACGTGGCTGAGGGACTCGACGATGGGGAAGCCAGAAGCGGCCAGGTCGGCGCGGCTGGTCATGCCGCCGGTGTAGAGCACCGCGGTGGCGCCGACGTGCTGGGCGGCGTGGGCGTCGTCCAGGCTGTCGCCGACCACGAGGATGTTCTCGGGGTCCACGCGCAGGGCCGCGATGTGCGCCACCATGTGCTCGGCCTTGCCGCCGCCGGGGGACGTGGCCGCGCTCAGGCCGTCGATGCGGGCGAAGAACGCGTCGATGCCGAGCTCGGCGGCCTTGTCAACCAGCCGGTCGTGCGCCCACATGGACAGCAGCGACTGCGTGCGGCCGGAGTCGTTCCACGCGCGCAGACAGCCCATGGCGTCCTCGGCGAGGGCGCAGGTGAGCATCAGGCGGTGGTAGTGGTCGTGAAAGGCGGCGTCGAGCCGCTCCCACTCGCCCTCGTCGAGCGGGCGGCCGAGGATGCGCTCGTAGGCGACCCAGATGGGGCGGGTGTACGCGGCGCGGAAACCGTCGGCGTCGAACGCGGCCAGGCCGTACGGCCTGAACACTTCGTTGGTGGCTCCGACGACGGCGTCGATGTCGTGGAAGAGCGTGCCGTTCCAGTCCCAGATGATGTGCTTCATATCAGGGTCAAGGATAACCAGCCGCTCAGAGCCGTTCCTCAGGTTTTCCTGCTCGCAACGCCGTCGCCGCCCGCGCATCCCGCCGATCTCAAGGCCCGGTCACCCGCCGCGTCTGTGCCTATGGCCGCGCCTCCGGCACGGCGGTTCGAGGCGCCCCTTAGGCGGCGTTCTTCCGTCGTCACTCGGAAGGGGCTCGTTCCGCACCCCTTCCTCCTCCAGAACACCGCCGCCCCTCGAACGGGGTCAGGTGAGCAGGTCGGGGATCTCCTGGGTGGCGTACCAGAGCAGTTCGTGGGCCTCGGCGCCGTCGACGTCGAACTGGGCGTCTTCGTCGCCGTTGTCGGCGGCGAAGACGGCCGACAGGGCGGCTTCGATGTCGGGGGCGGCCTGGGGATCGTCGACGTGGACGGCCGCGACCTTGCCGAGCGGGACGGAGGCGGGGACGCGCACGCGCGAGCGCTCTTCCAGATCGACGCCGGCGGTCACCGAGCCCTCCGGCACCTCGGCGGCGATCACCACGCGCCGGGCCGGGACGTCCACGCCGTCGGCGCGGTCGGCGGCGAGCATGCGCAAGGACGCCCGGGCGGCGTCGGTGAGGGCGACGTATTCGAGTTCCTCGGTGTCGCCGGAGACGTACCACTCGACCAGGGCGGGGGTCACGGCGTAGCCGGTCAGCGGAGGGGGGCCGAGCTCCCCGTCCGCGGCCACCCGCGCGAGCGCGGGCAACGTGCACGGCAAGTAAACGCGCATGCGTTCCTCAATCACGATATTTGCGAGTTTGCGAGTTTTGCGATCTTACGAGGTGTCGTGCCGCATCCCGGGTCGTGCGGGACTCGGGTGCGTGGCGTTCCACGATGCCGGCATCCGCCCCGGCGAGAACGCCGCCGATCACCAATGACCGATCACCTACGAGTGTGCCAGCGGATCACGACTGCGCCGACCGATCACGGCACCCGGCGAACGCCATCGGCCGCCCCGTCACCACACCCACGGCACTCCAACCGACCACAAGACCCCAAGCCCCACGGCCCCGGCAAGCCCACCCGGCCCACGAAGCCTGCGCGGCGCCAGCCGGACGCGTCTGCTGGACACGCGGTGTGGCGGAGTGGTGTGGGGGTGGTGTTCGTCAGTCGAGTCTGAGTTTCAGGCGGCAGAGGGTTTCCAGGGACGTGATCGTGGCGTCGGGGTCGCGGTGGTGTAAGCCGGTCATGCCGATGGCTTGGGCGGCGATGATGTTGGCCTCGATGTCGTCGATGAAGACGCATTGCTCCGGGGAGAGACCCACCAGGCCGAGGGCGTGGTGGAATATGCGCGCCTCGGGTTTGCGCATGCCGACCTCGCCCGAGATGACGACCGCGTCGAAGCAGGCGTCCCACCCGTCCCTGAGGTAGTGGTCGCCCCAGGAGTTGGACACCAGGCAGGTGGCGATCCCCGAGGCCCGGGCCACGCGCAGCATCGCGTACATCGGCTCGACCGGCCGGAAGCCCGCGAACATCCGCGTGAGCAGCCCCTCGGCGACCGGCGGCCCGCCGTCGAGCGTGAGCAGCCGCGCGGCGAGGTCGCGCTCGAACGCCGCCGCGTCGATCTCGCCCCGCTCCAGCGCGTGGATGGGATTCTCGCCGTCGGCCCCGCCCTCGTACGCGTAGGCGATGAGGTCGCGCATCAGGTCGCGGTAATGCGCCGCATCGATGCCGTCGGCGGTGAGCCATTCGGTGATCGCTTCGTGCAGGCTCGTGGTGAGAACCCCATACCAGTCGATCAGCACACCCTTCAGCACATCTGCTCCCTATGTCTGCTCGGCCTTTCAGAGTAAGCCGAACGGTGTCGCTAGTGCTTGCCCAGCCCCACTGGAAGCGTTCCCTCGGGGGTCAGCGCGCCGCTCAGGGCCTTGGCGGCGGCCCTCAGCGAGGCGTCGCCGTCCGAGTAGACCGCGAGCGCGGCGTCGTAGCCGCGTAACCGCCCCAGCTCGTACGGCGCGCCCATGGACACCACGACGACCTTCGTGCCGGTGTCCACCATCGCGGCGAGCAGTTTGATCTGGGCGGGGCCGGCGTCCTCGGTGGTGACGATCACGGTGTCGGCCTTGGCGGCGGCCGACCGGGCGCGCGCGATCTCGGACGCCGTGGGGGTGTCGCCCGTGGGCGCGGCCGACGCGTCGTCCAGCATGACCGCCAGGCGCCTGCCCGCCGGGCCCGTGACCAGCACGTCGCCCGTCACCGGGAGTGCGTCGGCGCCCTTGACCGGCGTCACCGACCGGTCGGCGATGTCCTGGACGGTCTGACGGTGCTCCTTGGAGCGCAGGACGCCGGCGGCCTCGTCCGGGTCCGCCGCCGGGGCGGTCAGGATGCCGCGCGACTCCTTCAGCGCCAGAAGGCGGGTGACCGACCGGTCGAGCCGGTCGGCCGGGATGCGACCGGACTTCACCGCCGCCAGCACGGCTCCGTACGCCGCGGGAAAATCCGGGGGCATGAGCAGCAGGTCCACCCCCGCGAGGATCGCCCGCACGGCGACCTCGGCGTCGCCGTACTTCTCGCGGACGCCGGCCATGTCGAGCGCGTCGGTGCAGACCACGCCGTCGTAGCCGATCTCGTCGCGGAGCAGGCCGGTGAGGATGGGCTTGGACAGCGTGGCCGGATCACCCGAGGGGTCGAGGTCCGGCATCACGACATGGGCGGTCATGACGATGTCGACGCCGCGCCGCGCGGCCTCCTCGAACGGGGGCGCGTCCAGCTTCTTCCACTGCGACCGCGAGTGGTGGATCACCGGCAGGCCGGTGTGGCTGTCGGCCTTGGTGTCGCCGTGCCCGGGGAAGTGCTTGGCGGCCGCGCCGACCCCGGCGTCGTGGAAGCCCTGGACGGCGGCGCCGACCATTTCGGCCACCCGCCCGGGATCGGAGCCGTACGACCGCGCGCCGATCACTGGGTTCGCGGGGTTGACGTTGACATCGGCGACCGGCGCGAAGTCCAGGTTGACGCCGACCGCGCGCAGCTCTTCACCGGTCACCCGGGCGGCGGCGCGCGCGGCGTCCGGGTCGCGGGTCGCGCCGATGGCCATGCTGCCCGGCACCTCGGTGACCAGGGGGCTCAGCCGCGAGACGACGCCGTTCTCCTGGTCGGCGCCGATGATCAGCGGGATCTTCGACGCCTTCTGCAGGCCGTTGGTGAGCCGGACGAGTTGCGGGACGTCGTCGATGTTGCCCGCCCACGGGAAGAGGATCACGCCGCCGGGGCGGTATTTCGCGACGACCTCGGCCGGGCTGCCGACGCCGAACCGGGCCTTGTTCTCGGCCTGGGCGCCGTTCACCCGCGAGCCGTACAGAACGGGCATGAACAACTGGCCGACCTTGTCCTCGACGCTCATCGCGGCCAGCGCCGAGGACACGGCGGGGCTCGGGGCGGCGCTCGACGCCGGAGGCGCGCTCGGGGACGGGCTCGCGGGCGGAGCTCCGGCGGGCGACGAGGACGGGGCGGTGGTGGGGCGCGGCGAGGACGCCTGCGGGCCGGCGACGCCGCACGCGGCCGTCACCATCGCGATCACCAGGAGCGCAACCAGGCGCAGAGGTCCAGCCATGCGGTCAACCGTATCCGGGCCTTGACCGAACCGCTCCCGGCATTTGACCTACCGCCGCACATACCTCCGCGTATCGAGAGTTCGCCCATTGCGAACACATGAGCGAATGCAGCGCCCTGGAATCGCCGTCGGCGTCGCGGCGCCTCAGCTCGCGGCGCCTCAGCCTCACTCGCCGGCCCGGCCTGGCAGTCCGAGCCTCCTCCACACCTCGGACGCGCCCCCAGGGGCGGCCGGTCGAGCAAAGCCGGACGCCACGCGAACCGTCCCGCACCGAGCCCGCGCGGCGTCAGACGGACAACTGGGCCAGGCCGGGCAGGTGGGCGCGGGCGGCGGCGCGGGCGGCCTCGACGGTGCGCGCGGCGCGGGCGGCCTCGGCGGCGGACCGGCACTGGGCGAGGGTGTGGCGGGCGAGCGCCGCACGGGCCCACGGCAGGGCGGGCGCCCCCATCGAGAGCGACGACACCCCGAGCCCGGCGAGCACGCACGCCAGCGCCGGGTCCGACCCCGCCTCCCCGCACACGCCGCACGGCACCCCCGCCGAGGCCGCCATCGCGACGAGGTCGAGCAGGACGGGCTGCCAGGGGTCCTGGAACCGCGTGAGCGCCCCGACCTGCCGGTCGGCGGCCAGGGTGTACTGGGCGAGGTCGTTGGTGCCGACCGAGAAGAAGTCCACGACCGAGGCCAGCTCGGCGGCCCGCAGCGCCGCGGACGGGATCTCGATCATGACCCCCGCGGACGTGAGCCCGGCCTCCTCGCAGGCCCCGGCGAACCAGGCGGCCTCCTCGGCGTCCGCGACCATGGGCGCCATGACGTGCAGCCGCGCCGAGGTGCCCTCGGCGGCCCGTGCCAGGGCGCGCAACTGGCCCATCATGACGTCGGGATAGGCCCGCAGGATGCGCAGCCCGCGCTCACCGAGGGCCGGGTTGGGCTCGTGCCCAGGGGCCGGCAGGAAGCCCAGCGGCTTGTCGGACCCCGCGTCGAGGACCCGCACGGTCACCGTCCCGCCCGGGAACGCCGTCAGAACCTCCCGGTACGCGGCCATCTGCTCCTCTTCCGACGGCGCGTCCTCGCGGTCCAGGAACAGGAACTCGGTGCGGTAGAGCCCGACGCCCTCGGCGCCGTACCGCAGCGCGGCCCGCAGGTCGCGGGGTCCGCCGATGTTGGCCAGCAGGGCCACGGGGTGCCCGTCCGAGGTCGCCCCGGGCCCGCCGGAGGAGGCGGCGAGGACGGCCTCGCGCTCCTTGGCCACCAGGAGCGTCGCCGCGACCTCCTCCTCGGAGGGGACGAGGCCGACCGTCCCGGTGGTGCCGTCGACCAGGACGGGCGTGCCGTGGACGATCGAGGTCGCGCCCGCGCAGGCGACCACGGCGGGCACGCCCATGGCGCGGGCGAGGATCGCGGTGTGGCTGGTGGGGCCGCCCGCCTCGGTCACGAACGCGGCGACGATCTCGGGGGACAGCAGGGCGGTGTCGGCGGGCGCTAGGTCGCGGGCGACCAGCACGTACGGCTCCGACGGGTCGCCAGAGGGCAGGCCGGGCATCGGCAGGCCGGTCAGCTCGGCGATCACGCGGTCGCGGATGTCGTCCAGGTCCGCGACCCGCCCGCCCAAATAGCCGCCGATCTCGGAGAGGGCGTCCCGATACCGCATGAAAGCCTCGTACACGGCCCGCTCGGCGGCCGTCCCCGCGTCGATCAGCGCGGCCACGTCGGCGGAGAGCGCGGGGTCCCGGGCGATCATGGCCTGCGCCGCGAGCACGTCCCGCACCTCGCCGCCCACGGCCTCGCCTCTGGCCTCCAGCTCGGCCGCCACCCGCTCGACGGCGGTCTCGGCCCGCGCCGTCTCGCCCACCGGGTCGTCGTCGTGCCGCGCCCCCGCGGCGGGCTCGGGCACGGCGCCGCCCATGACGTACGCGGGCCCGTACCCGGCGCCGGGGCTGACCCCAGCCCCCGTCAGCCTCTCCATCACCCTGACCGCACTTTCCGCGCTTCTCACAGAATCAGAACGCCGTCGCCGCGACGGTCGCAGCACACAGTCTCGGACATGAACGCAGGACCGGACTTGCGGGGTGTCAGGGAACCGACACGATCGCGACCAGCTCGTCCAGGAGCCGGTCGGCGCCCTCGCCCTCGGCGTGGATCACGATCGCCTCCCCGTGCCGGACGTCGAGGGCCAGGATGGACAGGATGCTCTTGGCGCTCACCGGCGAGCCGCCCGGTTTGGCGACGGTGACGTCGATGGTGGCCTTGGCGGCGGTCTGCACGAACGTCGCGGCGGGGCGGGCGTGCAACCCTACCTGCGACTCCACGATGACCTTGCGCTCGGGCACGGTTCCTCCTTGGCGGGGCGGTCCAGACCACCCGTTCGGGATTCAGGGTACGAAAGCGGGTTATACCGGGAAATCGCCGTACAGCGGTAGCGGCCAGTCCACCCCCGCCAGGTCGGACACCACGAGATCGGCCGCAGACAACTCGCTCACGTGGTGCGTCGTGGCGACCCCGACACAGGTCATACCCGCCGCCTTGGCCGCGGCGATCCCCGCCAGCGAATCCTCGAAGGCCACACACTCCCCGGGACGGACGCCCGCCGCGCGGGCGCCCATGAGAAAACAGGACGGATCAGGCTTCCCGACCATGACGTCCTCGGCGGAGACGATGGTCCGGACCACGTCGCTCACCCCGACCAGTTCCAGGCAGCTCTCGGCCCACCACCGCCGCGCCGAGGTGACGAGCACCACGGGAAGGCCGTGGCCGTCGATGCGCCGGATCAGGTCGGCGGCGCCGGGCACGGGGGCGATCTCGGGAAGGCCCGGCCGGTCCAGGTAGGTGAACAGTTCGGCGAGCAGGTCCTCGGCGCGCCTGCCAGGGAAGAGCCCGGCCTTCTCGGCGAGCACGTCGGGCCCCCTGCGGCCCATGAACTGCCTGAGCAGGGTCTCGTCGTGGTCGACCCCATGGTTGGTCAGCAGAAGGCCCCACAGCACCAGGCTCCGGCGCTCACTGTCGATCAAGGTGCCGTCCAGGTCGAACAACGCGGCCTTCGCTCCCACGCGCCCGTCACTCCCCTTTGGTCGAGGTTTCACCGCTTCACTGTGAGCCAATCCCACATGCCCGGGTTACGCGAGATCTCCCCAGCCCCAGAGGAACACCGCTCCAGGGCCTCAGCTCCACAGGAAGAGCCGGTCGCCCGCCCGGACGGCCCCAGAAGAGGCGGCGAGCACGCTCACCGTGCCCGGCCGCGCGTCGAGGGCGACCACCGGGCACATCGGGGACCTGCCGCCCGCCTCGACCAGGGCGGGGTTCCAGGCGACGACCGGCCACCCGGCGCGCACCCGCTCCCCCTCGGCCGCCAGGACGCGGAACCCCTCGCCCCGCAGCTCCACCGTGTCGATGCCCAGGTGCACCAGCACCGCCCGGCCGTCGTCGCCCACGATCACATAGGCGTGCGGGTGGAGCTTGACGATCGTGCCGTCGATCGGGGCGACCGCCGTGCCCGGCTCCCTGGCCGGGTCGATGGCGGTGCCGTGCCCGACCAGGCCTTGGGAGAACACCGGATCGGGCACGGCTGCCAGCCCCACGACACGGCCCGCCACAGGAGCGAGAACAGTGGTCATGGCAGGCTCACCTTCCGGCGTCCCGGCGGTGGGGTTCAGGCGATTCCAGACGGTCCGGGCGGCCTCGGGCGAGAGGCCGCCCCGGGCGACTCTCAGGCGATGAGGTCGTCGATGTCGGAGGCGATGGTGTCCGCGTCGGGGCCCACCACCACCTGGACGACGTTGCCCGCCGCCATCACTCCGTGGACGCCCGCGGCCCGCAGGGCGGCGTGGTCGACCTTGGAGGCGTCGCGAACCTCGGTGCGCAGGCGCGTGATGCAGGGTTCGATGTCGATGATGTTGTCGGCTCCCCCGAGCCCGGCGATGATCGCGCGCGCGTCTGCCGCCATTTCGGACCTCCTCGATACGCCCGGGGCAACGCTAGTGACGCTAATCGGTCTGCGTCACCTTGTTGAGGCCCCGCGGGGAGTCCGGGTCGATGCCGCGGCGGCGCGCGAGCGCCTCGGTCACGAGCTGACCGGGGATGATCAACCCCATCGGGGCCACCCACTCGGGCAGCTCGGGCCCGTTGAGCGCCGCGGTGGAGGCGGCGGCGAGCTCGTCCCCGCCGCCGACGCCGAACGCGGACGCCCCGGCGCCGGTCACCCGCCGCGCGAGCGCGACCGTGCCCTGCAGCGTCGGCCCCTCGCCGGCGGCGACCAGCAGGGCGGGCGTGCGCTCGTCCACGACGGCGATCGGCCCGTGCAGCAGGTCGGCGTACGACAGGCCCATGGCGTGCAGGTAGCAGGCCTCCTTGAGCTTCAGGGCGGTCTCCAGCGCGGTCGAGAAGGCCATGCCCCGGCCGGAGACGACGACGCCGGACACCTCGGCCAGCCCGTCCACGACGGCGTCCAGGTCGCCGGGCTCGGCGATGAGCCGCTCGACCGCGTCCGGCACGCGCTGGAGGTCGTCGGCGTTCACGTCCGCGTCGAGCCCGAGCGCCAGGACGGCGAGGGCGGCGAGCTGGGTGGTGTAGGTCTTGGTGGCGGGAACGGCCTTCTCCTCGCCGGCCAGGGTGCACAGCGCGAGGTCGGCGGCCTGGGCCAGCGGGGACTCCTCTCCGCCGTTGGTGATCGCCACCGTGGCGGCTCCGCAGTCCTTGGCCCAGGCGAGCGTGTCGACGATCTCCTCGGTCTTGCCCGACTGGGACAGGGCGACCGCGAGCACGCCGCTCAGGTCGAGCTTGCGCTTGTAGGTGGTCGCGATGGAGGGGGCGGCCAGTGAGGACATCCGGCCCGCGTGGGCCTCGATCAGGTAGCGGCCGTACACGGCCGCGTTGTCGGAGGTGCCCCGGGCGATGAAGACGAGCTGCCGCGTCCCGCCCGCGAGGCCCTTCACCTCGTCGACCCTGGGAAGCAGGGCGTCGAGGGTGGCTCGCAGGGCGGCCGGCTGCTCGGCTATCTCGCTGCGCATCTTGGTCGTCATCCGTGCCCCGTCCTTCAGCTTCGGAGGCGAGATCGGGCCGTTATCGATCCGTCGCCGGTCCGTACGTTGACACTTATTTCTGGCTTGTGGTCTAGTCCGGACTAGACCAGTACAAACTTTAACGTATGCCGACGTTGAGATCGAGAGGAGAGGATAGTGGCGCAGATCGACCCTGACAGCCCCGTGCCGAAGTACTTCCAGCTTCGCGAGATCCTCCTCGACCTCATCGAGAGCAACGAGCTTTCCATCGGGGCGGCGATCCCCTCCGAGCGGGAGCTGTGCCAGCGCTTCGGCCTGTCGCGCATGACTGTACGCCAGGCGGTCGACCACCTCGTCTCCGAGGGGCGGCTTCACCGCGTCGCGGGCAAGGGCACCTTCGTGGCCCGGCCCAAGATCGAGATGGCGCTGCGGCTCACGTCCTTCAGCGACGACATGCGGGCCCGGGGCATGGAGCCCGGCTCGCGCGACCTCGACCGCCGCGTGGTCCGGGCCAGCGCCCACCTCGCGCGCGAGCTCGGCATCCCGCCGGGCGAGGCGGTCCACTTCATCGAGCGCCTGCGGACGGCCGACGGGGAGCCGCTCTGCATCGAACGGGCGCACATTCCTGTATCTTTCGCGCCCGATCTGGCATCGTTCGACCTGTCCGGCCGGTCCCTCTACGCGCTGCTGGAGACGCGCCACGGGGTCGTGCTGGACGCCGGAGAACTGACCATCGACGGGGGCATCGCCGATCCGGGCGACGCCGACCTGCTCAAACTGCCCCGCGGCGGGGCCGTGCTGCTGCTCCAGCGGCGGTCGTTCTCGGGCGGCGTCTGCGTCGAGTTCGGGGTGTCGACCTATCGCGCCGACCGGTACCAGCTCCGCACGGTGCTGGAGATCCCGACGCGGCGTAGCTGAATCCTCCCTTCCCATCCCTGGAGGAAAGCCGATGAGCTCCGCCTCGGCCGATGCGGGCCTCCCCGCGCCCCCGCGCCCCAGATCCGGCGTGATGGCGATCCTGTCGCGGATCGGCCGCTCGCTGATGCTGCCGATCGCCGCCCTCCCCGCGGCGGGCCTGCTCTTCCGGCTCGGCCAGGACGACCTGCTCGGACGCACCCAGAACGCCGCGCTGGACAAGATCGCCGAGGTGGTGGGCGGCGCGGGCGAGGCGCTCTTCGACAACCTCCCCCTGCTCTTCGCGATCGGCGTGGCCGTCGGGTACGCGCGCCGCTCCGACGGGTCGACCGCCCTGGCCGCGCTGGTCGGCTATCTCGTGTTCGACCGGGTGTCCAAGCTGCTGTTCTTCGACGCCTCCGGCTCCGCCGTGCACACCCGCGTCGCCCACACGGTCATCGGCGCGGACGGCAGGGCGTCGCAGGTGCTCGACCTCGGGCCGGGCAACCCGACCGGCGTGCTCGGCGGCATCGTGATCGGCCTGGTCGCCGCCGCCCTCTACCAGCGCTACTACCGCATCAAGCTGCCCACCTGGCTGGCGTTCTTCGGCGGGCGCAGGTTCGTCCCGATCGTCACGGCGTTCGCCGCGCTGATCCTCGGCGTGGTGTTCGGCGTGCTCTGGCAACCGGTCGGCGAGTGGCTGACCGGGTTCGGACGCTGGCTCGCGGAGCACTCCACCGTCGGCGCGGGCATCTACGGCGCCGCCAACCGGCTGCTCATCCCGCTCGGCCTGCACCACTTCCTCAACTCGATCGTGTGGTTCCAGGTGCCCGACTGCATGGTCGGGGGCCGGCACTTCGCGGGCGACCTCACCTGCTACCTGCAGGGTGATCCGGGGTCGGGCGAGTTCATGGCCGGGTTCTTCCCCGTCATCATGTTCGGCCTGCCCGCCGCCGCCCTCGCCATCTGGCGCGCCGCCCCGCCCGTCCGCCGCCGCGCCGTGGGCGGCATCATGATCTCGGCGGCGCTCGTGTCGTTCGTGACCGGCATCACCGAGCCGATCGAGTTCGCGTTCATCTTCGTCGCGCCGCTGCTCTTCGTCATCCACGCCCTGCTCACCGGCCTGTCGATGGCCCTGGTGGCGGCCATGGGCGGGCATCTCGGGTTCACCTTCTCGGCCGGGGCCATCGACGCGGCGCTCAACGCCACCAAGTCCAACACCGACAAGTTCTGGCAGATCATGGTGCTCGGCCTGATCTACGCGGTCGTGTACTACGCGGTGTTCAGCTTCCTGATCAAACGGCTGGACATCCTCACCCCCGGGCGCGAGCCCGAGCCGGACCCGGACTCCGGCGAGCCCGCCGCGCCACCGGGCGTCCGAAGCCCCTGACGTGGCCGGACCCGGCCGGCGCGGTATGGCGTGGCCGGGACCCGATCGGCGCGGTGCGGTGTGGCCGGTCCGTGACAACGCGCATCAGCCCGCCCGGGTGGGTGCTCCTTAGTGTCGTCCCGATTCGCCGACGACACCGGAGTGCCCGCGATGTCCCGTCTCTCCCGCCCGATCACCCTGCCCGCGCTGCGTACCGTCCCGCCGGCCGATCCGCCGTACGACGAGGAGCGCCGCCCCGGCTCGCCGGCGGCGGCTCCCCGTCCGGCGCAGGGCTCGCCGTCCGCCGCCCGCAGCGCGCCGCCACGCGAGACGACCCGCCCCCTCACGCTCACCGCCCGCGCCGGCCTGGCCACCCGCGGCGGCGCCTCACCCGACGAGCGCGGGCTGCGCGGCCTCGGGCAGGCCATCGCCGAGGTGCTGGCGGGACGGCGTCCGCCGGGCGGCGTGGCCGAGCGCCTGACCGACCGGGCGTACGCCGAGCTGGTGCGCGCCGGGCGCATGATCGACGGCAGGCGGCCGCCTGTGGTCGCCGCCCCGCACGTCCACCGGCCGTGCGAGGGCGTGGTCGAGGCGTGCATGCTCGTCCGCTGCGGCGAGCGAAGTCGGGTGCTGGCGCTGCGGGTGGAACGCCGGGGCGTCCAGTGGTTGTGCACGGACTTCGAGACGGCGTGAACCCGAAGCCGAAACGCCCCGAACATGGCGTTCGCCACCTTGTGGACCCCGGCTCTGTGAGAGCGTGACCGACCACACGACGGCCCCGTGACCTGTGCGGGTCACGGGGCCGGGTGATCGTGGCTCCTCGGCCGCCGGACGGCCGAGGGGTGGGACGGATCAGGCGCCGGCGTGCTTGGGGTCGCCGTGGCAGCGCTTGTACTTCTTGCCCGAGCCACAGGGGCACGGCGCGTTGCGCTCGACGTTGCCGTACGCCGCGCGCTCCTCGGCGGTGGTGTGCACCCGGGTCTGCTCGACCTCGCCGCTCTCGCCCGGCGCGCTGTAGATCATCTCGGTGGGACGCTGCGGGCGGCGCAACGCCTTGGAGATGATCGCCTCGGTCTCGCTGACCCCGGCGTCCTGCGGCACCTCTTCGACGATCGGGTTGTCCTGCACCTCGACCTCGAGGTTGAACAGGTAACCGACCGACTCCTCCTTGATGCCGTCGAGCATCGCCGAGAACATGTCGAAGCCCTCGCGCTGGTACTCGATCAGCGGGTCGCGCTGGGCGTAGGCCCGCAGGGCGATGCCCTCCTGCAGGTAGTCCATCTCGTACAGGTGCTCGCGCCACTTGCGGTCCAGCACCGAGAGGATGACCCGGCGCTCCAGCTCGCGCATGGTGTCGGAGCCGAGCGTCTCCTCGCGCTTGGCGTACGCGGCGAGGGCGTCGGCCTTGACCCACTCGGTGATGACCTGCGGCGTGAGGCTCTCGCGCTCGCCGTCGGCCTGGCTCTCGACGAGCTCCTCCACCGTGCCCGTGATCGGGTAGAGCTGCTGGAACGCCTTCCACAGCTTGTCCAGATCCCACTCTTCGGCGAAGCCCTCGGAGGTGGCCGCCTGGACGTACCCCTCGACGACGTCGGTGACGAAGGTGCGGACCTGCTCGTGCAGGTCGGCGCCCTCCAGCACGCGGTGGCGCTCGGCGTAGATCACCTTGCGCTGGCGGTTCATGACCTCGTCGTACTTGAGGACGTTCTTGCGGATCTCGAAGTTCTGCTGCTCGACCTGGTGCTGCGCCGAGGCGATGGCCTTGGAGACGATGCCGGACTCGATCGGCACGTCCTCGGGGATGTTCAGCCGCGTCATGATCATCTCGACGCGCGCGGCGTTGAACAGCCGCATCAGGTCGTCCTCGAGGGACAGGTAGAAGCGGGACTCGCCCGGGTCGCCCTGACGGCCGGAACGACCGCGGAGCTGGTTGTCGATGCGGCGGGACTCGTGGCGCTCGGTGCCGAGGACGTACAGGCCGCCGAGCTCGGTGACCTCGTCGTGCTCGGCCTTGACGGCCTCCTTGGCCTTCTCGAGAGCCTCGGGCCAGGCCTTCTCGTACTCGTCCGGCGTCTCCGACGGGGACAGGCCGCGCTGCTGCAGCTCCAGGTCGGCGCGGAACTCGGAGTTGCCGCCGAGCATGATGTCGGTGCCTCGACCGGCCATGTTCGTCGCGACCGTGACGGCGTTCTTGCGGCCCGCCTCGGCGATGATCGCGGCCTCACGGGCGTGGTTCTTCGCGTTCAGGACCTCGTGCTGGACGCCGGCGCGCTTCAGCATCTTGGAGAGCTTCTCGGACTTCTCGACCGAGGTGGTGCCGACCAGGACGGGCTGGCCCTTCTCGTAGCGCTCCTTGATGTCGGCCACGCAGGCCGTGAACTTGGCGTCCTCGCTCTTGTACACGACGTCGGCCTGGTCGCGGCGGACCATCGGCCGGTTCGTCGGGATCGGGATGACGCCGAGCTTGTAGGTCTGGTGGAACTCGTTCGCCTCGGTGGCCGCCGTACCGGTCATGCCGGCGAGCTTGGTGTAGAGGCGGAAGTAGTTCTGCAGGGTGATCGTGGCGAGGGTCTGGTTCTCGTCCTTGATCTTCACGGACTCCTTGGCCTCGATGGCCTGGTGCATGCCCTCGTTGTAGCGGCGGCCGTGGAGCACGCGGCCCGTGAACTCGTCGACGATCAGGACCTCGCCGTCGACGACGATGTAGTCCTTGTCCTTCTTGTAGAGCTCTTTGGCCTTGATGGCGTTGTTGAGGAAGCCGACGAGGTGGGTGTGCTCGGGCTTGTACAGGTTGTCGATGCCGAGCCAGTCCTCGACCCTCTCGACACCGGCCTCGAGGACGCCGACCGTGCGCTTCTTCTCGTCGACGATGTAGTCGCCGGTGCTCTCTTCGCCTTCCTTGCCCTCGACGCCGCGGCGCAGGCGGGGGACGATCTTGGCGAACTCCTGGTACCACTTGCCGGACTGCTCGCCGGGACCAGAGATGATGAGCGGCGTACGCGCCTCGTCGATCAGGATCGAGTCGACCTCGTCGACGATGCCGAAGTTGTGGCCGCGCTGCACGCACTCTTCGAGCGACCACGCCATGTTGTCGCGCAGGTAGTCGAAGCCGAACTCGTTGTTCGTGCCGTAGGTGATGTCCGCGTTGTACTGGCGGCGGCGCTCGTCTGACGGCATGTTCGCCAGGATGACGCCGACCTCCAGGCCCAGAAAGCGGTGGATGCGGCCCATCGTCTCGGCGTCGCGCTTGGCGAGGTAGTCGTTGACGGTGATGACGTGGACGCCCTTGCCGGAGATCGCGTTGAGGTACGCCGGCAGCGTACAGGTCAGGGTCTTGCCCTCACCGGTGCGCATCTCGGAGATGTTGCCGAGGTGCAGGGAGGCGCCGCCCATGATCTGGACGTCGAAGTGGCGCTGGCCGAGGACGCGGCTGGCCGCCTCGCGGACGGTCGCGAAGGCCTCGGGAAGCAGATCGTCGAGGGACTCGCCGTCCACGTGACGCTGCTTGTACTCGTCGGTCAGCGCCCTCAGCTCTGCGTCGCTCAAACTCTTGAAGTCGGCCTCGATGGAGTTGACCTGCTCGGAGATCCGCTTCAGCTTGCGCAGAACCTTGCCCTCACCGGCGCGAAGGATCTTGTCGAAAATGGCTGGCACTTTTTGTAAAGCTCCTCGCAGGTCTGTACCGCGGCCCGGCGGCCGGGACATGAGGACGTAACAGAGTTCCCCGTAACCATGGTAGGCGGTTTCACCACCGCGCACAGCCACCGTCAATGACGCTGTCGGGCTCGCCAGAGTTCCCGGCTTCCCCCACGCCGGACCGTTTACACGGGTTACACCGGTACGGCCTGCGGCGACCGGTGGTGACGTTGTATATCGTGCGACGGTAAGGGGAGGGAATCTTTGCCACGCGGCGCCCCCTCCCGACGTCACGCGAGTCTGAACGAGATCTAGGAGTCAGGATGGCCGAGAGCGCACCGGCGCCGGCACACGGCGGGCAGTCCCACGCGGGGCGTCCGACTTCATGGCTGGCCGTCACCGTGATCCTTCTGGGGTTCACCATCGGCGGGGTGGCCCTGTGCCTCGGCCCGAACTGGTTCCTGTTCTGGCTCGGCGGCGGCATCATCGTGGTCGGCGGCATCCTCGCCCTCATCTTCGACATCTTCTCGGACGTCATCGAGGACGCCCCCCGCGAGATCGCCGTCCAGGAGCACCACTCGCCCTTCGAACGGCACAGTGCCTAGGGCGCTCTCTCCGTTCGCGCAGGGCTTGGGCGCACTTTAGGCGGCGTTCTTCCACCGTCGAACGCAAGGGCTCGTTCCTCACCCTTGCGTTTGACGGCTCCAGAACACCGCCGCGCCCAAGCCCGCTGGGGCCGGGACCGCTTCCACTCCATCGCCCTTCGCGTGACAACCCTCACACCGGCGTAGGCGTTTTGTCGGTGGCAGGGTCTAGCATCAGGTTTCATGCCTAGTGGTCTTCCGGGTGCCGTGGCCGAGCTGTCCGCCGACGACGCGCGCCGTCTCATCCTGCGTGCCCAGGGCTTCCTCGGCGCCGACTCCCGCCGGGGCGGGGTGGCGGCGGTGCTGCGCCGCCTGGCCGCCGTCCAGCTCGACACCATCTCCGTGCTCGCGCGCTCGCACGAGCTGATCGCGTACGCGCGCCTGGGGGCCGTCGGCCGGGCCAAGGTCGAGCGGGCCTACTGGCACGACCCGGCGTCGGCCTTCGAATACTGGTGTCACGCCGCCTGCATCCTGCCGATCGACCACTGGCCGCTGTACGCCTTCCGCCGCCGCGCCTACCGCGACCGGCGCTTCCGCTGGCACGAGGTGCCGCCCACCATCGACAAGGTGCTCCAGCAGGTCAGGGACGAGGGCCCCCTCACCACCACCGAGCTCGGCGGAGCCAAGAACGGCGGCCCGTGGTGGGACTGGTCCGACGTCAAGATCGCGGTGGAGTTCCTGCTCGACATCGGCGAGGTCGTGTGCACGCGCCGCGTCGGCTGGCGCCGGGTGTACGACGTCGCCGACCGCGTCGTTCCCGCCGCCCTCCTCGAACAGGAGCTGACCGACGCCGAGTGCGTCGTGCGGCTGGCGCGCATCGCCGGGGCGGCGCTCGGCGTCGCCACCCGCGCCGACATCGTGGACTTCCTGCGGCTCAAGGGCGTGTACGCGACCATGCTCGACGACGCGCTGCTGGACGGCTCCGCCGGGCTCGTCCCCGTGCGCGTCTCCGGGTGGGGCGCCGCCCGGCGCTCCGGGAACGGGGCGGTCACGGGCCGGGCCGTCGCGAACGCGTGGGCCGACCCTGTGGCGCTGGAGTCCGCGCCCAAGGGCCGCCATCGCACGACCCCGCTGTCGCCCTTCGACTCCCTGGTGTGGGACCGCGCGCGCACCGAGCGCGTGTTCGGTTTCACCCACCGTCTCGAGGCGTACGTCCCGAAGGACAAGCGGGTGCACGGCTACTTCACGATGCCGGTCCTCGCCGGCGGCCACCTGATCGGCCGCGTCGACCCGGCCCGCGAGGGCTCGGCGTTCGTCGCACGCCACGTCGCCTTCGAACCCGGCCCGACCGGCAGGGTTCCCGCGAGCGCGGTGGAGTCCATGAGCCAGGCCCTGCACGAGGCCGCCACCTGGGTCGGCTGCGACACCGTCCGAGTAGACCGCGTGACAGAGCCCGAGCTGACACTCCCCCTGGCAAAAGCCCTGGAGAGCCGGTAACCCCGCTAACCGACCACCTCGGCCCGACCGGGCTTGGGCGCGGCGCCCAAGCCCTGGGCGAGCGGAGCGAACCACATGGGCACAACCTTATGTGATCTCCAGAAGTCGCTCCCTGACCGCGTAGACCACGGCTTCCATGCGGGAGTGGAGCTGGAGTTTCTCCAGGATGTTGCGGACGTGGTTCTTGACCGTGTTCTCGGAGATGAACAGCTCCTTGGCGATCTCCCGGTTGTTCATGCCCTTGGCGACGAGGCGGAGCACCTCCATCTCGCGCTCGGTGAGCCTGGGGACGGGGAGCTGCGGCGGCCGCTCGGCCTCTTTGCGGCTCATGCTGGCGAACTCGCTGATGAGCTTCGCCGCCATGGCCGGGTTGATCAGTGACTGTCCTTCGTGGACGCCGCGCACGGCGTCGGGGACCTCGTCGATCTGAACGTCCTTCAGCAGGTAGCCCGTGGCCCCGGCCTTGATCGCCTCGAAGAGGTCTTCTTCCTCGTCGCTGACGGTCAGCATGATGATCCGCGCGCTCGGGACCGAGGCCTTGATGACCCGGGTCGCCTCGATGCCCCCCTGCCGGGGCATGCGCACGTCCATGAGGACCACGTCGGGCAGGAGGCGGTCGGCGAGCTCGACCGCCTCCTGACCATCGCTCGCCTCGCCGACCACATCGATGTCCGGCTCCGCGGCCAGCGCCAGCTCCAGGCTCCGCCGGATCAGCGCGTGATCGTCAACGATCAGCACGCGGATCGGCTCGTCCCGCCCGGAGCGGCCGGCCGTTTCGTCGGTCTGCGTCACGCCTCCTCCTCGTGGGGAGCCAGATCGCGCCGGGTAGGTCGTCCCCTACCGCACGACGCTCCCGCGACCTGTCGGAACCGCCATCATTACATGGGTTTCCGGGTCGCGGGGGTGGTCGAGAGGATCTTCGAACGCCGCGGTTACTGTTCTACGAGCCGCAACACTCCGTATGCGTACCCGACACGTCGGTACACGACGCTGGGATGTCCGGACTCCTTGTCTCTGAACAGGTAGAAATCATGGCCGACGAGTTCCATCTCCAGCAGTGCCTGGTCGATGGTCATCGGGTCGGCGTTGTGGAACTTCTCGCGGACGACGAGGGGGCCGTCGCCGTCCATCTCGATCGGAACGATGGCTTCTTCGAAGCCGGAATCGCGTGGGGCGCGGCCGGCCTTCTCCCGGGCCTGCGGCTCGGCGGGAAGCGGTTCGGGCAGGGGCTCGTAGGTGTCCGCCAGGGCGGAGGTGAGGGCGGCGACCGATGGGGGGCAATGGTTGCCGTGGTGGACCTTCCGCCGGTCGGCGATGCGCCGAAGGCGTCCCTCGAGCTTGCCGAGGGCGATGTCGAGCGCCGCGAAGCGGTCGTCGGCCGACGCCTCGGCGCGGATCGCCGGACCCTTGGAGTGGATGGTCAGCTCGACCCGTTCCCGGTCCTCCGTCGCCCGCACGTTCGCTTCCTTGGACACCTCCACATCGACGCGTATGAGCTTGTTGTCCAGTCGTTCGATCCTGGCCAGCTTGGTCGTCACGTGATCGCGGAACCGGTCACTCACACTGGTGTGCCGTCCCTTGACGATGATGTCCACTCAAAGGCCCCCCTTCGTATCGACTGCGAGGAGGACACCCGTCCGGCCGACCTGGTCTTCGTCCCCACATCCGCCTGCTGAGGGTCTCGCGGCTCTGTGCCACTACTGCCCTTCTCTTCTGACGGAGGACATCTGGACCTCCGGGAAGGCAGGACTTACCTCTAAGCCGCACCGTGATCGGTCGACAAAGAGTCGCCTTACGTGGGCCGTTTCGCCTGCGGCTGGCATCGGCTAGCCGGGCCGGCCCCCCTGCGGGGGTCGGTCCGGTGCAACCACGGACCCGAACGGGTGCCATGCTCAGACGCTAGTCGCTGTGGGGCCGAATGTCAGCCGCGGGGTCGGCCAAAGGATCACATTCAGTGATTTCCTTGAGAATCCGAGCCCTGGAGCAGACCCGGCGTTGGCCGTGCTCGTGCTCGGCGCCAGGGGGTTCCCATGTCGCGTGAGCTGCACCTTTCGCACTCGCCGGTACGCACTTGTGTCCGTGAGGGCAGCCCGGCGATTTGACGATTTCATTACTGTTCGTAATCTTTTCAGTCTGATGTCGCCGGGCGTGTCGGGCGTGTCACAAATGCCTCCGGGTGGCGGCGAGCGCCACCGCGAGGGGGACCGCGACGCCCGCGGCGCGCAGCGCGCCCGCCGCCTCCGCGAGCGTCACGCCCGTTGTCACGATGTCGTCCACGAGCACCGCCACCGGGCGCCCGGGAAGGCCCCGGCGCGCGGCGGTGGCGGCCATGGCGCGCCAGGAACCGGGCCCCGCGACCTCGAAGGCCCCCGCGAGGTTTCCGGCGCGCTCGGACGCGCTCAGGCCCGCCTGGTCGCGCACGTGCCGGCGGTGCCTGAGCACCGGGGCCGCGACGACCGGGCAGCCCCGCGCCCGTAACCGGCGGGCGGCGAGCGCGGCGAGCCGCCCCACGGGGTCGTGACCGCGCCGCCGCACGGCCCGCGGCGCGCTCGGCACCGGGACCAGCAGCAGCGGCGTCGTGGGCAGCCCCGCGGCTGCGACGAACGTGGCGACCAGGCACGCCGCCAGCGCGGGCCGCAGGGCGGTGCGCCCGCGCTCCTTGTACGCGAGGATCACCCGGCGCGGGACGCCTTCGTACGGGGCGGCCGCCCAGCACTCGGGCAGCCCCCGCGGCGCGGGGCCGGGCGTCCGGGGGAACGGGTCGGCGCGCATGCGCCCCAGGCACGAAGGGCACAGGACGGCGCCCGCCCCGCCGCACCCGGCGCAGCGCGGCGGAAGGATCAGGTCGAGGACGGTGGTCAGCACCCGCCCACCATGCGTCCCGGCACCGACGGAAACGCGGCGCCGGGCCGGGTTTTCCACAGGCCATGGCCGGTTCCGGTCACGGAGGCCCGTTCGTCCACAGGCCCGCGTCACCCCAGCGGGTACATCGGGGCGCTCGCGCCGTTCTTCTCCACGGGCGTCCACTGGCGCTTCTGCGTGTCCCACATCAGCACCTGGCCGTCCGAGGTGCCCGCGAGGACGGGCGCGGGGTCGGGCGCGGCGGTGATCGTCTCGATGCCGGCCGCCGACCTGGGCGTGTCGGTCACCCTCTGGGTCACCGACACGGCGGTCAACTGCCTGTCGTTCTTGTTCTTGGTGAGGACCAGCAGCGTGCTCGCGTCGCGCCACGCGATGTCGGCGACCTGCCGCCCCGCCTCGGCGGGGAAGAGCGTGTGGACGTTCCTCACCTCCGTGCGCGACCTGCTGATCGTGCCGACCAGCACCTGCTGGCCGTGCCCGTCGTCGGAGACGACCGCCACGCGGACGCCGTCGCGGGCCACGCGGAACGCCGTGACGTCGGTTCCCTCCAGGTCGGGGGCGCTGACCAGGATCGGGCTGCCCGGCTCGCGCGCCCGCAGGACCTGCGACCTGCGCGGCCCGGTCCGGGAGACCGACCAGAGGTCGCCGTGCCGGTCCCAGGACGGCGAGGTGAGGCCGGGCGCCTCCATCCAGCGCTGCCACGAGTTGCCGGGCGCGGTGCCGGTGACCCAGATCCTGCCGCCGCCCTTCTCCAGGCCGGCCACCCGCGAGAAGCTCCTGTCGGCCACCGCGAGGGAGGTGAGCTGCCGCGCCGGGCCGGTGCCCGCGGTGAACGGCTCGTCCTTGTCCTTGTCGATGACGAACAGCCTGCCCTGCCGCAGGAACAACGCCTGGACGTTCGCGTCGACGACATTGGGGTCGTAGCTCTTGTAGTCGCGGGGGTCGATGATGAACGGCCCGCCGGGGAACTGCTCGCCGTTGACCCTGACCTCGATGCGCCGGGCCTCGGTGAGCGGCTTCAGCGTCCAGGACAGCTGGGCCGACAGCGCCCTCTTGTACCGCGCGACGCGGGCCGCGCCGACCACGTCGGAGGTGAAGTCGACGACGACGGTGTCCCCCTCGACGGTGACGTCGTTGACGTCCCTGTCGTCCACCTGGCCGCCGAACGCCGAGTCGACGGCGCCCTTCAGCGGCGTGGTCGGCCCCACGAGGAGCCGCTGGACCAGCGTCTTGGCCAGCCCCTGGTTGGGGTTGATCGGCAGCCACACCTGGTCGCTGACCAGGCCGTCCTCTTCACCCGCCGCGAAGTAGAGGTCGAAGGAGCGGTAGGCGCGCTTGAAGTCGTCGTTGGACAGTTGCAGCCCGGACGGGGCCGTGGAGATGCGCCACTGGCCGCGGACCCTCACCAGGATGAAGCCGAGGGTGAGATCGTTGTTCGCGGAGGCGTCGCGGGGCACGTAGTGGCTGTCGCGGTCCAGTTCGCCGAGCCTGATGCCCTTGAGCTGGACGTGCGCCTGCGTGAGGTCGTCCCCGCGCCCGTCGGTCGTCAGCTTGGCCTGGTCGTAGACCGTCACGGGGTCGAAGGGGCTCCAGGTGCGCTGCGCGTCGCTGGTGAGGTACTGCTTGGCGACGGTGCGCGTAGGGTCGTCGAAGCTCGCCGCGGCGGCCAGGAAGCCGCTGACGATCTCGGCGGACGTGGCGTCCGGCTTCGGGGGCGCGGGCAGTATGCGCACGTACGGCTGGCTGAGCGGGTCGTTCTTGCCGGGGTCGTGCGCGGTGAAGATGTTGCCCCCGGTCCGGACGGTCGAGCACGCCGAGGAGGCGACCGCCAGGGCGGCCATGGCCAGCACGCAGAGCCCGGCCGTGGAGCGTCTAGTCGGCATCGAAGGCCCCCTCGACCGCGGGCGACAGCACCGGGGTGGCGTGGCCGCGCCAGGTGCGCCGCATCTCGATCTCCGGCGGCACCAGCGGCAGCGGCGAGCCGCGCAGCTCGGCCCCCGCCTGGCGGGGCAGCGAGAGCCGGAACTGCGAGCCTTCGCCCGGCATGCCCCAGGCCTGCAGCCACCCGCCGTGCAGCATGGCGTCCTCGCGCGATATCGCCAGGCCGAGGCCGGTCCCGCCGATGGTGCGCGCCCGTGAGGGGTCGGCCCGCCAGAAGCGGTCGAAGACCATGTTCTCCTCGCCCGGTTTCAGCCCGACCCCGTGGTCGCGCACGGCCACGGCCACCGCGTCGCGGTCGGCGCCGAGGGCCACCACGATGTCGCGGCCCTCGCCGTGCTCGATGGCGTTGAACAGCAGGTTGCGCAGGATGCGCTCGACGCGGCGGCTGTCCACCTCGGCCATGCACGGCTCGCCGGGAAGCCGCAGGTCGAGCCGGGTCGCCCGGCGCTCGGCGAGCGGCTGGGAGTCGCCCACGGCGCGCAGCACGACGTCGCGCATGTCCACCGAGTCGATGTCGAGCGTCGCGGCCCCGGCGTCGTACCGGCTGATCTCCAGCAGGTCGGCGAGCATCGACTCGAACCGTTCGAGCTGGTTCTGCATGAGCTCGGCCGCGCGCGCGGTGGCCGGGTCGAAGTCCTCGCGGCCCTCGTACAGCAGGTCGGCGGCCATGCGGACGGTGGTCAGCGGCGTGCGCAGCTCGTGGGAGACGTCCGAGACGAACTGCCGCTGCACCTGCGACAGCTCCTCGAGCTGGTGGATCTTCAGGGCGAGGTTGGACGCCATCTCGTTGAACGAGGCGGCCAGGCGCGCCAGGTCGTCCTCGCCGCGCACCTTCAGCCGTTCCTCCAGCCTGCCCGCCGCCAGCCGCTCGGCCGCCTGGCGGGTGAGCCGGACCGGCGTGACGACCTGCCGCGTCACCAGCGACGCCACCGCGGCCAGCAGCAGCACCAGCGCCACGCCGACCACGAACAACCACTGCTGGACGGTGGACAACGTCTTGACGTCGTCCGCCAGCGGGAAGAAGTGGTAGATCTCGTAGTCGTCGACGAGCGCGCCGAGCGCCAGCGCGGGCACCGCCTCGCTCCGGCCCACGTAGTACAGCGGGGTGTACTGCGCCGGCGTCTCACCGTCCTTGGCCCGGTGGACGCTGTCGCGCAGCTTCTGGGGGACGCTCCGGGAGTCGACGTCGTTGGTGCCGCGGTCATGCCCCACCAGGTTCGGGTTGAGGATCACCACGCTGTAGCGGCCGTCGGCGCGCGTCGCGAGCGCGTTCGCGGCCTGGTCGACCTCGTTGGAGAAGCTCAGCTCGTCGTCCTGCGTGGACGGCGTCTGCTTGCCCGCGGCGGCGAGCGGCTGGTTGAGGTAGCTCTCGACCGTCGTCACGTTGGCCCGCACCTCGGCGGTCGCGGAGTCCAGCCGGCCCCGCAGGATGGCGGTGTCGATCATCTGCCACAGGAAGAAGCCCAGCACCGCGACCACCGTCATGGAGATCATGAGGGTGCTGGTGACGACCCTGAGCTGGAGCGAGCGCCGCCAGACCCGCCGGACCCGGCCCGCCGCACGGCGGGCGCGCCTGCGGACGCCGCGTACGATCTGGCGCGGCGTCCGCCGTGTCTTCTTCTTCGGCTTGGGCCTTCCCCCCGGGCGTGCGGGGCCGGAGGAGCCGGGAAGGGTCTCGGTGGCCATGGAAGATCCAGGGGTCACGGCACGGCTGGGCCTGCCTACGCCGGGCCGGCCTTGTAGCCGACACCGCGGACGGTGACCACGATCTCCGGGTGCTCAGGATCCTTCTCGATCTTGGCGCGGAGCCGCTGGACGTGCACGTTGACCAGGCGGGTGTCGGCCGCGTGGCGGTAGCCCCACACCTGCTCCAGCAGGACCTCGCGGGTGAAGACCTGGCGCGGCTTGCGGGCGAGCGCGACCAGCAGGTCGAACTCCAGCGGGGTGAGGTTGACGGTCTCCTCCTCCCGCTTGACCGAGTGACCGGCGACGTCGATGGTGATGTCGCCGATCTGCAGGACCTCGGGGGTCGGCTCGTCGGTGCGGCGCAGCCGGGCGCGCACGCGGGCCACGAGTTCCTTGGGCTTGAACGGCTTGACGATGTAGTCGTCGGCGCCGGACTCCAGGCCGAGAACGACGTCGATCGTGTCGCTCTTGGCGGTCAGCATGACGATGGGCACGCCCGACTCGGCGCGGATGCGGCGGCAGACGTCGATGCCGTCGGCCCCCGGCAGCATCAGGTCGAGAAGGACCAGGTCCGGCCTGGTATCACGGAACGCGTCCAGCGCCTTGTCGCCATCTGACACGAACGAAGGCTCGAAGCCCTCCCCCCGAAGGACAATGCCGAGCATCTCGGCGAGAGCGGCGTCGTCGTCGACGACCAGCACGCGTCCTTTCATGGCCCCTCATTCGTTCTGCACAGGTTCTAGAAGGTTGTGGTGAAACCAGGTAGACCGACCGAAGGTTACCCGCGTGTCATCGCGGGAGGATAAACGATCGAACATTGACGTCACCAAAATCTGAATTTTAGGCGCACGTTACTCAACCCGCCAATGATCTGGCTCGACGAGCCTGCCATGTGGCGTGGCGCGGGAGTGCAGGGCCCCTGCCCAAGTCTGCGTCAAGTGGGCGGTATTAGGCCATCCCGCGGTGTGATCACTTCGGTGAGAACCCCGAAGAGCCGCGCGACATGCCAGGATTGGGATATGTCAGACGGTCACGGCTCCGCGCCCGGCACCCCCGAGGGCTGGGCGAGCGACCAGCCTCCGCCGTACACCGGCCAGGCAGGGACGCCGTGGACGTCCCCCAGCGCGGCGGGCGGCAGCGCCTCCGACCAGGCGTGGCCGGGGCAGGTCCCCCCAGGTCAGAGCGCTCAGCCTCAGGACGGGCAGCAGCCGTACGCGTCCCCGTCCGGGCAGCCGCCCGGCTACGGGCAGCCCGGTCATGGCCAGGACGCGTACGGGCAGCAGCCGTACGCGCAGCAGTCCTACGGGCAACAGCCGCCCGGGCCGGCGTACGGGCAGGGCATGTACGGACAGGGCGCGTACGGGCCGGGGTACGAGCAGCAGCAGGCATACGGCCAGGGCGGCTACGTTCAGGCCCCCGGCTACGGAGGGCGGCAGGGCTTCATGCCTCCCCCGGCGGCACCGCGCCCCGGCATCATCCCGCTGCGGCCCCTGGGCTTCGGCGAGATGCTCGACGGCACCATCAAGCTGATCCGATCGAACCCGAAGGCCACGCTCGGCCTGTCGGCGATCGCCGCCGCCATCGGCACGCTGCCCCTGGCGATCGGCCAGGCGATCTACTACCGCTCGGTCGGCGACCTGTTGGCGGACCCCACCTCGTTCCAGGCCGACGTGCCCACCGGCGGCCTGGCGGCCCAGTTCGGCGGCGCGCTCCTGTCGTACGTCATGCAGTTCCTCCTGGTCACGATGCTGACGGGAGTGCTGACGCGCATTCTCGGCCGGGCGGTGTTCGGCGGGCGGATCACCATCGGCGAGGCCTGGCGGCTCACGCGGTCGAGGGTGCCGGCGCTATTCGGGCTCGCGCTGCTCACGGGGCTGATCCTCGCCGTGCCGATGGTCGCCCTGATCCTGCTGGTGGCGGCCCTGGCGGCCGCGGGGGCGAGCGCCGGGCTCATCGTGCCGGCGGCGTTCCTGCTCGGCGTCTGCTATCTCGTCTACTGGGCGATCACGACGACGCGCCTCGCGCTCGCTCCGGCCGCGGTGGTGCTGGAAGGGCGCGGCGTGACCGCGGCGATGGGCCGGTCGTGGTCGCTGGTCAGGGGCGCCTTCTGGCGGACGTTCCTCATCCTGATCGCCACGCTGCTGCTCGGCGTGCTGATCGGCAGCCTGCTGGCGACGCCGGTCAGCATCGTGTCGTTCATCGTGTCGTTCGGCGCTCCGGGCAGCTTCGGGGCGATGCTGGTCACGACCGTGCTGTCCATCGTGGGCGGCATCCTCAGCTCCATGATCACCTACCCCCTGCAGGCGGGCGTCAACGGGCTGCTCTACGCCGACCGGCGGATGCGCGCCGAGGCATTCGACCTGGTCCTGCAGACCGCCGCCGCGGATCAGCAGCGGCTGGGGTGGGTCCCGGCCGCCGCCGACGACCTGTGGCACCCGTTCCACGCGGCCGGCGTTCCCCACGACCAGGCCGGACCGTACGCCCAGTACGTCCAGTACGCGCAGAACCCCCACCAGTACGCCCAGTACGGGCAGGACGGCCAGAACGTCCCTTACGGCCCCGGCCCGAGCACGCCGTACGGGCCCCCTCAGTACGGGCCCGGACCCGGAGCGCCCTACGGCCCCGGCCCGGCGGGACCCCAGGGCCCCGGAGCGCCGTGACCCTTCCTATGATCATGTCCGTGACCGGCGCCGTGCCCCGGCCTCCAGGCCTGCCGACCCTGCTGAAGCTCTTCGACGACATCGGCCGCGACGAAGCGCGCCGCAAGGCCATCGAAGAGCTGCTCCGGCCCGAGTACCAGCAGGAATCGCTGCTGGACCGCGTGGTCAGGATCATCGGCGAGTTCTTCGACGGCCTGCTGGACAGCGTGCCCGGAGGCGTCCCGGGGGGCGTCGTGGCGCTCCTCGTCATCATCGTGCTCATCGCCGCCCTGGCGGGGCTGGTCGTCTGGCAGGCGAGGAAGGCGACGCGCGGCCGGCGCGCGGCGCAGGACGGCCTGTTCGGCACGCGGGAGCTCACGGCGGACGAGCACCGGCGGGAGGCCGAGCGCCTGGCCGGCGAGTCCCGCTGGGCCGAGGCCGTCCGCGAACGGCTGCGCGCCATCGCCCGCGACCTGGAGCACCGCGCGCTCGTCGCACCCCAGCCCGGACGCACGGCGGACGAGCTGGCGGCGGCCGCGGGCGCCGAGCTGCCAGGGTTCGCCGACCGGCTCGCGCGGGCCGCGCGGCTGTTCGACGACGTGACCTACGGCCAGGACCCCGGATCGGCGCAGGACTACGCGACGATGACGGCCCTCGACGACGACCTGCGCGCCGCCCGTCCCGCGACGCTCGCGACGGCGGGCGCGCGGCCCCCGGAGGCCGGCCGATGAGCACGACGAGCACGATGAGCGCTCCGCGCGCGTCGGACACCTCGGCCCCGGTGTCGGTCACAGCCCGCGGCCTGTGGCGGGGCGGCCGCGGCTTCGTGGCGCTCGGCCTGCTGGTGGTCCTCGTCGCCGTGGCGACCGCGCTGGTCACCGGCACCTCCACCGAGGGCCGCCGCCTGGACCCGGCCGACACGACGCTGGAGGGCTCCAAGGCCCTCGCCCGGCTTCTGGCCGACCGCGGCGTCCGGGTCGAGCGGGTCACCACCGTGGACGAGATCGAGCGGCTGGACGGGCCGGACAGCCAGCTCCTGGTGTACGACACCTGGTCCCTCGGCCAGGACGACCTGGAGCGGCTCGCCGGAACCCAGGCCGACCGGCTGATCATCGGCGTCAACTCCGGCCTGCCCCTGCTGGCCCCCGGCATCACGCCCAGATCCGCGGCGTCCCTGCGCTCCCGGGAACCGGGCTGCGCGCTGCCCGCCGCCGCCCGCGCGGGCAGCGCGTACATCGGCGGCGTGACCTTCGACGTGCCCGGCCGGGGCGCCCTCGGCTGCTACGCGGGCCCCGAAGGGCCGAGCCTGGTGCGCGTGTCCGGCCCGCTCACCGGCCCGTCCACGGTGACCGTCGCCGGGGACGACTCCTTCATGACCAACCAGCGGCTCGGCGAGGACGGCAACGCGGCGCTCGCGCTCAACCTCGCCGGGGCCAAGCCGGTGCTGATCTGGCTGGTGCCGGGCGACACGTCGGCCGCCGTGGGCACGGGCGACGCCACACCCGCCGATCTGATCCCGGCCGGGGTGATCTGGGGGCTGGTCCAGCTCGTCATCGCCCTGCTGGTGGTGGCGCTGTGGCGGGGCCGCCGCCTCGGCCCCGTGGTGGTCGAGAAGCTGCCCGTGGTCGTCCGGGCGGCCGAGACCGCCGAGGGGCGCGGCCGCCTGTACCGCGCCCGCCGCGCCCGCGACCGCGCCTCCGCCGCGCTGCGGGCGGCGAGCGCGTCCCGGCTCACCCCCCGGCTCGGCCTGCCCGCCGACGCCACCCCGGACGAGATCGTCGCCGCGGCCGCCCTGAAGTCGGGGCGGGACGCGGTCTGGGTCCGTTCGGTCATGTACGGCCCGATACCGGCGGACGACGCCGCGCTCGTCGCCCTGGCGGGCCACCTGGACACCTTGGAAAGGCAGGTACGAGAGTCGTGACCACTCCTCCGCCCGGAGGCCCGTCCCGGCCATCGCCCGACTGGCCCACCACGCCCGTGCCCCCTGGGCTGCGGCCCCCGGCCGAGGCGGCCCCTGCGCCCGTCCAGGGGACGCGCGAGGGAGACCTGGCCAGGGACGCGCTCGGAGCGCTGCGCGCCGAGGTCGGCAAGGCCGTCGTCGGGCAGGACGCCGTGGTGACCGGCCTGGTCATCGCCCTGCTGTGCCGCGGCCACGTGCTGCTGGAAGGCGTGCCCGGCGTGGCGAAGACGCTGCTCGTGCGCACCCTTTCCGCCACGCTGGCCCTGGATTTCAAGCGGGTGCAGTTCACCCCCGACCTGATGCCCGGCGACGTCACCGGCTCGCTGGTCTACGACGCGCGGACGGCCGAGTTCGCTTTCCGCGAGGGCCCGATCTTCGCGAACCTGCTGCTCGCCGACGAGATCAACCGCACCCCTCCGAAGACCCAGGCCGCGCTGCTGGAGGCCATGGAGGAGCGCCAGGTCACCGTGGACGGCTCCCCCGTCAAGCTGCCCGACCCGTTCGTGGTGATCGCCACGCAGAACCCGATCGAGTACGAGGGCACCTACCAGCTTCCCGAGGCGCAGCTCGACCGGTTCCTGCTCAAGCTGACGGTGCCGCTGCCGCCGCGCGACCAGGAGATCGCGGTGCTCGAACGCCACGCGCTGGGCTTCGACCCCAAGGACCTCTCGCACGTCAAGCAGGTCGCGTCGGCCGCCGACCTCGCCGCGGGGCGGGCCGAGGTCGCCAAGCTGCACGTCGCGCCCGAGGTGCTCGGCTACGTCGTCGACCTGGCGAGGGCCACGCGCATGTCGCCCTCGCTGCAGCTCGGCGTCTCTCCGCGCGGCGCGACGGCGCTGCTGGCGGCGGCCCGCGCCTGGGCGTGGCTGTCGGGCCGCTCCTACGTCACGCCCGACGACGTCAAGGCGCTCGCCAAGCCCGCCCTGCGGCACCGCGTGCAGTTGCGCCCGGAGGCCGAGCTGGAGGGCGCCACGGCCGACGGCCTGCTGGACGGCGTGCTGGCCTCGGTCCCGGTTCCCCGCTGATGGCGCTGACGGGCCGTGCCGGGCTGATCGCCGCGCTGGGCGCGATCGTCGTGGTGGTCGCGCCGCGGCCCGTGTACGCGGTGCTCGGCCTGCTGCTCGTGCTCGGCACGCTGGTCGTGGTGGACCTGCTGTTCGCCGGCGGCGTGCGCCCGCTGCGCTTCCGGCGCGGCGGCGAGCGGCTCGTCCGCCTGGGCGAGTCGGTGGCCGTCGAGCTGATCGTGGAGAATCCGGGACGCCGCCGCGTGCGGGGCGTGCTGCGCGACACGTGGCCTCCGTCGGCGGGCGCGAGCCCCCGTCACCTGCGCCTGGACGTCCCCGCCGGGGAGCGCCGCCGCCTGGTCACGACGCTGACGCCGACGCGGCGCGGCGACCGCGAGGCCGTCACGGTGACCGTGCGCTCGGTCGGGCCGCTCGGGGTGGCCGCGCGGCAGGGATCTCACCGCGTGCCGTGGACGGTGCGCGTGCTGCCGCCGTTCCTGAGCCGCAAGCACCTGCCCGCCAAGCTGTCCAAGCTGCGGGAGCTGGAGGGCGTGCACCCGGCGCTGGTGCGCGGCCAGGGCACCGAGTTCGACTCCCTGCGCGAGTACGTCGTCGGCGACGACGTCCGGTCGATCGACTGGCGTGCCACGGCGCGGCGCGCGGACGTCGTGGTCCGGACGTGGCGGCCCGAGCGCGACCGGCGGGTCCTGATCGTCCTGGACTCCGGCCGCACCTCGGCGGGCCGCGTGGGCGCCTCGCCCCTGCCGCACCTCGCCGGCCCCGCTCCGGCGCCCGCCGTCCCCGCGAACTCCGCCGGGTGGCCGCGCCTGGACTGGTCGATGGACGCGGCGCTGCTGCTCGCCGCCCTCGCCACCCGCGCGGGCGACCGGGTGGACTTCCTCGCGCACGACCGTGTCGCCCGCGCGTGGACGTCCGGCGCCTCGCGCACCGACTCGCTGTCCGCGCTGGTCAACGTGATGGCCCCCATCGAGGCCGAGCTGGTGGAGGCCGACGCCGAGCGCATGGTGGCCACCGTCATGTCCCGCGCCAGGCGGCGCTGCCTGGTCGTCCTGCTGACGGACCTGAACCCCGCCGCCATGGACCAGGGCCTGCTGCCCGTGCTGCCGCAGCTCACCGCGCGCCACCTCGTGCTCGTCGCCGCCGTCGCCGACCCGCGCGTGGCCGAGATGGCGGCGGGCCGCGGCACGGCCGAGACGGTGTACGACGCGGCGGCGGCCGAGCACCTGCGCGGGGAGCGCGCCCGGCTGACGGCCCGCCTGCGCCGCCACGGCTGCGAGGTCGTGGACGCCACCCCGGACGACCTGGCCCCGGCCCTGGCCGACGCCTACCTGGCCCTGAAGGCCGCCGGCCGTCTCTGATCCCGGCACCCCTGAAAGGCCACCCGCCAAGGCGTCGGACCGCGCGCGGACCGGCAGGGTGGTTCACGTGGGACACAGGTCGCCGACGGCGATCTCGGGCACGTCGCGCGTCCAGACCGCCAGGTCGCGGGCACCCGGCCGCGCCGCAGGTCCGTGAGCGGCGGAGATGATCAGAGTCGTTGGGCGAGGGTTTCCTGGGGCGTCGGTTCGGTGTCATCGAACCGTGGCGGCCACGGGCGAAAGATTGCCTTATGCGCAAATCACTGCTCGCTTCAGCCCTGGTCGCCGCGTCGCTGACCGCCGGGATCGCCTCGCCCGCCCTGGCCTCCGGGTCCGGTCACGGTGACGAGCGCGGCCGTGGGCCGTCGTTCACCTTCGCCCTTCTCGGTGACACCCCCTACGGCCCGGCTCAGGAAGCGGCGTTCCCGAACCTCGTCAAGGACATCAACTCCGACAAGGACGTCAAGCTCGTGCTGCACGCGGGTGACGTCAAGAGCGGGTCCACCTCCTGCGATGACGCCCACCTGACCGCGACGCAGAAGCAGTACCAGACCTTCGAAGACCCGTTCGTGCTGACCCCCGGCGACAACGACTGGACCGACTGCCACCGCAAGGCGGCGGGCGGCTTCCTGCCCACGGAGCGGCTCGAAGCGGTGCGCCGGATCTTCTACCCGGTCCCCGGACGCACTCTCGGCCGCCACCCGATGCGGGTGGAGACCCAGGCCTACGACCGCCGTCACCGCGACTACGTGGAGAACACGCTGTTCACGGAGAAGGACGTCGTCTTCGCCGCGGTGCACGTCGTCGGCAGCGTCAACGACCTGGCCCCGTGGGACCAACTGCCCGGCGGGGACCGGCCCGAGCTCCGGCTGGCCGAGTACGAGGCGCGCAAGGCCGCCGCGCTCTCCTGGATCGACCACGCCTTCGACACCGCCCGCCGCACCCACGCCCCCGGCGTCCTGCTCCTGATGCAGGCGGAGCCCACGGCCACCCAGGGCTTCACGGAGATCCGCGAGCGCATCGTCCAGCGGTCCCGCGCGTACGGCAAGCCGGTCCTGCTCGTCCACGGCGACGAGCACATCCAGGAGGTGGAGCCGAACTACGCGGGCGTGCCGAACCTGACCCGCCTGGAGACCTTCGGCGACACCGCGAGCCAGTGGCTGCGCGTCACCGTCAAGCCGAAGTCCCCCGAGGTCTTCTCCTGGGAGCAGCGGACCGTCCCGGCCGTGTGACCGGTCCGTCGGGCTGCGGTTGCAGCGGCCTCCAAGACCGGTCCAAGCGCGGTCCGATTGTCTGAGGGGGTCCGCAGCACCGCGACCCTTTTGGAGATGAACATGCGCAAGCTCGTCCGCCGCGCGGCCATGACCGCCGCGGCCGTCGCCATCGCCGGCACCGCCCTCGCCGCCACCAGCGCCCCCGCGAACGCGATGGCGCCCGAGTGGTACCGCTGCTACATCGGCGGGCACGGCTGGATGTGGTGCATGGACGTGTGATCCCATCCGGATCGGCGCAGGCGCCTCTCCGGCGCCGGCGAGCACGGGCGCCCGTCACGGTATCCACCGGGTACCGCGACGGGCGCCCTTCGCGTTCACGGAGTACATACGGTTGGGGGCGGGGTGGTCGTTCGGCTATAAGGGACCATGCTGAGGAAGTGGGTCGGACGGCGGCGGGCGCGGTTCATGGTGGGGGTCACCGGGGTCGTCCGGGACGGCGCGGGGCGGGTGCTGCTGCTGAAGCACCGGTTCTGGCCCGAAGGGCGGCAGTGGGGGTTGCCCAGCGGGTACGCGAACAAGGGGGAGACGTTCGAGGAGACCTTCGCCCGGGAGGTGCGGGAGGAGACCGGGCTGGAAGTCCGGGTCCGGCGGATCGCGCACGTGAAGAGCGGGTTCCAGATGCGCATGGAGGTCGCGTACGAGGCCGAGCCGGTCGGCGGGACGATGCGGGTGAACTCGTTCGAGATCCTGGAGGCCGGGTGGTTCGGCCCGGACGATCTGCCGGACGACATCCAGCCCGAGCACCGGCTCCTCGTCTCACATGGCGGGCAGGTCTGAGCGGACGGCACCTGTCCACATTCCCTGACGTCGCGTCCGTCAGGTCGACGGGGCGACGTCGGGGGCGCGTTCGACGTCGCCGCTCTCCCCCGCCCGCAGGGCGCGGCGGCCGAAGTACACGATGTACGCGAGGAACGCCGCCTCGGCCACCACGCCGATGCCGATACGCGCCCACGTGGGCAGCGGGGACGGCGTGACGAGGGCCTCGATCAGGCCCGACACCAGCAGCACCACGACCAGCCCGAGGGCGACGCTCACCACGGCGCGGCCCTGCTCGGCCAGCGCCTCGCCGCGCCTTCGCGGCCCCGGGTCGACGGCCGTCCAGCCGAGGCGCATCCCGACGGCGGCGGCGAGGAAGACGGCGGTGAGTTCGAGCAGGCCATGCGGGGTGATCAGGCCGAAGAACACGTCGAGCTTGTCCCGGGAGGCCATCAGCCCGGCGGAGACGCCGACGTTCTCGGCGTTCTGCCACAGCACGTACGGAATCGGAACGCCGAGCACCACGGACATGGCGATGACCTGCATGGACACCCAGGCGTTGTTGATCCAGACCTGACCGGCGAACGCCCCGGCCGGGTGATCGGAGTAGTAGTTCGCGAAGTCCTCCTCGACCAGTCGCCTGATCTGCTCAGGGCCGGCGATGGCCGCCTGGACGTCCGGGTTCCGCGCGACCCAGTAGCCGACCACGGTGGAGACGAGCAGGAACACCGCGGACGTCGCCACCCACCACCAGCGGGCGCGGTAGGCCACCACGGGGAAGGACACGGTGAAGAACCGGGCGAACTCCCGCCAGGCGGGCGTGTGCGCGCCGGTGACCGCCGACCGTGCCCGCGCCACCAGCGCCGACAGGCGGCCGACCAGCAGCGGGTCGGAACCGGACCGGACGATGGACAGATGGGTCGCGACCCGCTGGTACAGGTCGACCAGCTCGTCCACCTCAGGCCCGGTCAGCGACCCGCGGTGCCGCACCAGGGTCTCCAGCCGATCCCAGGTCGGCTGGTTCGCGGAGACAAACGCGTCGATGTCCACGCGGAGAGCCTATTGTCCCGGTGGATAGGGTGGGGGCGTGGCTGATGTCGTGACCGGTGAGGCGGTCGTCGTCGAGGTACGGGTCGCGCAGATGCCGAGCCGCGCGCTCGCGCTGGCGATCGACATGGCGGTGCAGCTCGCGGGCCTCTTCGGCATCAGCCTGCTGCTCGGCATGGTGACGTTCGTCGCCGAGGAGGCCGTCGCGGTGGCGATGGCGATCCTGATGAGCGCGCTGGTCGTCGTCGGCTACCCCGTGATCTTCGAGACGCTGAGCCGCGGCCGCAGTCTGGGCAAGCTGGCGCTCGGGCTGCGGGTCGTGAGCGACGACGGCGGGCCCGAGCGGTTCCGGCAGGCGCTGTTCCGGGGGCTCGCGGGGCTCGTGGAGTTCTGGTTCTTCTTCGGCGCTCCCGCGCTCATCAGCTCGCTGGTCTCCGAGCGGGGCAAGCGGCTGGGCGACATCTTCTCCGGCACGATCGTGATCTCCGAGCGCGGGCCGCGCCAGGCTCCGCCGCCGCAGATGCCGCCCGCGCTGTCCGCGTGGGCGACGACGCTGGAGCTGTCCCGGCTGCCCGAGGGGCTCGCGGCGACCGCGCGGCAGTACCTGTCGCGGCTGCCCCAGCTCTCGCCGCAGGTCAGGCACGAGATGGGCGTGCGGATCGCCGCGCAGTTCGCCTCGTACGTCTCCCCGCCGCCTCCGCCGGGAGCGCCGGCGTGGGCGTACCTCTCCGCCGTCCTGGCCGAGCGCCGCCGCCGCACCGAGGTACGGCTGGCGCGCCAGATGCGTCCCTCCGCCGCGCCGCCACAGGGATTTCCCGCCCCGCTCCCACAGCCCGTTTTCACGGGCTCACCAGGGACGACGACGCCCACGCCGGGCGGCTTCACGCCTCCCGCGTAGGTTTTTCGCCAAACCTGTGCATACAAGGCCAAACGAGGGGCACTGAGACGTCCGGCGAGCCACTGGGGCATTGGTTCGCCACGTGGGAACGGGTATGGCCCGGCGCGCGCGGGAGAGGTCGCGCCGGCCATACCCACCCCAACTCCCTATCGTGCGGGCCTCACGGCAGGGGCGCGGGCGCCTCAGGAGCCGAATCGCCAGGACCGCAGATAGTCGGTCTGGGCCGGGGTCAGCGCGTCGATGGCGATACCGGCCGCGGCGAGCTTCAGCCGCGCGACCTCCGCGTCGATGTCCGCCGGCACGTCGTACACGCCCGGCGCGAGCCGCGCCCGCTCGGCGGCCAGCCAGGCGACGGCGAGCGCCTGCGCGGAGAAGGACATGTCCATGACGGCCGCGGGATGGCCCTCGGCGGCGGTCAGGTTGACCAGGCGGCCCTCGGCGAGCAGCAGCAGCCGCCGCCCGTCGGCCAGGACGTACTCGTCGGTGTGGGGCCGGACGCCGAGGCGCACGTCCTGCGCCATACCCTCCAGCGCGCGCACGTCGATCTCGACGTCGAAGTGGCCGGCGTTGGCGAGGATCGCGCCGTCCTTCATCTCGGCGAGGTGCTCGCCCCTGATGATGTCGCGGTTGCCGGTGACGGTGATGAACAGGTCGCCCGTGCGGGCCGCCTCGGACATCGGCAGCACCTCGTAGCCGTGCAGGCTCGCGTCCAGCGCCTTCACCGGGTCGATCTCGGTGACGATGACCCGCGCCCCCTGGCCCCGGGCGCGTTCGGCCACGCCGCGCCCGCAGAAGCCGAACCCCGCGACGACGACCGTGCGGCCCGCGATCAGCGTGTTGGTGGCGCGCATGATGCCGTCCAGCGTGGACTGGCCGGTGCCGTACCGGTTGTCGAACATGCGCTTGGTACGGGTGTCGTTCACCGCGACCATGGGGAACCGCAGGGCCTGCTCGGCCGCCATCTGGCGCAGCCGGATGATGCCGGTCGTGGTCTCCTCGCAGCCGCCGCTGACCCCGTCGAGCAGTTCGACGCGCTCGGTGTGCAGGGTGTTGACCAGGTCGCAGCCGTCGTCCAGGACCAGGTCGGGGGCGATGTCGAGCGCCTCGTTGATGTGCCGGTAGTAGGTGTCACGGTCCACCCCGGCGCGGGCGTGCACCGCGATGTCGTACGTCCGCAGCGCCGCCGCCACATCGTCCTGCGTGGACAGCGGGTTGGACGCGGCCAGGGCGATCGCGGCGCCCCCGGCCTTCAGTGTGCCGACCAGCACGGCGGTCTCGGCCGTGACGTGCAGGCACGCGGCGACGCGCAGGCCCTCCAGCGGGCGCGTCGCCTCGAACCGCGCCGCGACGGCCCGCAGCACCGGCATCGAGCGCATGGCCCAGTCGATCCGGCGTTCCCCGGCCCCGGCGAGCGACGCGTCCTGCGCTTCCATTTCCGTTTCCTCAGGTGGTGCGTTTCGTGGCGAAGGGTCCCCGCGCGAACCCGCGCGGGGACCCGAGGCCGTACAAGCGGTGGAGCCGCCGGATCAGTAGCGGTAGTGGTCCGGCTTGTAGGGGCCCTCGATGTCCACGCCGATGTACTCGGCCTGGGCCTTGGTGAGCTCGGTCAGCTTGACGCCGAGCGCGTCGAGGTGCAGGCGCGCGACCTTCTCGTCCAGGTGCTTGGGCAGGACGTAGACGCCGATCGGGTACTGCTCGGTCTTGGTGAACAGCTCGATCTGCGCGATCACCTGGTTGGTGAAGGAGTTCGACATCACGAAGCTCGGGTGGCCGGTGGCGCAGCCGAGGTTCATCAGGCGGCCCTCGGCGAGCACGATGATGGCGTGCCCGTCGGGGAACGTCCAGGTGTGGACCTGCGGCTTGACCTCGGTCTTCACGATGCCCGGTACGCGCGCGAGGCCGGCCATGTCGATCTCGTTGTCGAAGTGGCCGATGTTGGAGACGATCGCGTTGTGCTTCATCCGGCTCATGTGGTCGGCCGTGATGATGTCGAAGTTGCCGGTGGTCGTCACGAAGATGTCCGCGATGCCGACGACGTCCTCCAGGATGGTGACCTGGAAGCCGTCCATGGCCGCCTGCAGGGCGCAGATCGGGTCGATCTCGGTGATGATCACGCGGGCGCCCTGACCGCGCAGCGCGTCGGCGCAGCCCTTGCCCACGTCGCCGTAGCCGCACACCACGGCCACCTTGCCGCCGATCAGGACGTCGGTGGCGCGGTTCAGGCCGTCGATCACGCTGTGGCGGCAGCCGTACTTGTTGTCGAACTTCGACTTGGTGACCGAGTCGTTGACGTTGATGGCCGGGAACAGCAGCGTGCCGCTCTTGAACATCTCGTACAGGCGGTGGACGCCGGTGGTGGTCTCCTCGGTGACGCCCTTGATGCCCTGCGCCACGGCCGTCCAGCGGCCCTCGGGGGTCACCGTGCGGCGGAGCAGGCCGAGGATGATCTTCCACTCTTCGGGGTCGCCCTCGGCGGCCGTCGGGACGGCGCCCGCCTTCTCGTACTCGGCGCCCTTGTGGACGAGCAGGGTGGCGTCGCCGCCGTCGTCGAGGATCATGTTGGGGCCACCGCCGCCGGGCCAGCTCAGGGCCTGCTCGGTGCACCACCAGTACTCTTCCAGCGTCTCGCCCTTCCAGGCGAAGACGGGCACGCCCTTGGGGTCGTCCACGGTGCCATCGGGGCCGACCACCACGGCGGCGGCGGCGTGGTCCTGGGTGGAGAAGATGTTGCAGCTCACCCACCGGACGTCCGCGCCGAGGGCCACCAGCGTCTCGATCAGCACAGCGGTCTGGATGGTCATGTGCAGCGAGCCCATGATCTTCGCACCGGCCAGCGGACGCGACTCGGCGTACTCGCGGCGGACCGCCATGAGGCCGGGCATCTCGTGCTCGGCGAGCTGGATCTCCCTGCGGCCGAAGTCGGCGAGCGCAAGGTCGGCGACCTTGAAGTCCATCGTGTGTTCCCCTCAACCCGGATCATTGCTTCTCTGCGAGTGTAAGAGTCGGTCAGCCCCCAATGCATCCCCAGAACTGCGAAACTGACAAAAGAATGTAAGACTTCTCTCTATGCGAATCACGGAGGCGGCGAAACGCCTGGGTATGTCTCCCCGGATGCTCCGCTACCGGGAGGCCCTCGGGCTGCTGCCCGCCACGCGGAACAAGGGATCCCACCGGCGGTTCGGGCCCGACGAGCTCGCCGCCGTCACGCAGGCGATGGAGCTGGAGCGGCGCTTCGACGTCTCCCCCGCCGAGCTGGCCTTCGGCCTGCGCGTCCTCAGCGAGCCCGCCGTCGCCCAGGCCGTCCGTGAGCTGGGGTTACGCATCGGCCGCATCCACGCCCCGCGCCGCGCCCTGGACTTCGAGAAGGAGAAGGCCCTGCGGCTCCTGCGCCCTCAGGGACGCTGACCCGCGGGCCTGGTCCGGGCGGCGACGGCCTGCCGGAGCCGTGGCCGTCCGCGGAGGGCACCGACCAGGCGGACGTCCATGCCGGCCCGGCGCCGGGTCGAACTCGTTTCCCCGCGGAGCCGATCGCGTTGAAAGGCGTCAGGAGCGGTCGGCGGGGGCAGGCTCGGAGGACCTGGCCGCGCCGGGAGCGCCGTTCTCGGCGGCCCTGTCCGCGCGGTACAGATCGGGCTCCAGGTAGATGACCCTGGCGATCGGCACGGCCTCGCGGATGCGCCGCTCGGCCTCGTCGATGCCCTTGGCGACCTCGGCCGCCGTGTCGTCGTGATCCACCGCGATCTTCGCCGCGACCAGCAGTTCCTCGGGGCCGAGGTGCAGCGTGCGCAGGTGGATGACCCGGGTTACCCGGTCGCTCGACTCCAGCGCGTCGCAGATCTTCCGCTCGGCCTCCGGCGCCGCGCTCTCGCCGATGAGCAGGGACTTGGTCTCGATCGCGAGGATCACCGCGATGATCGCCAGCAGGATGCCGATCATGAGCGTGCCGACGCCGTCCCAGACGCCGTCGCCGGTGACGACGGCCATCGCCACGCCGAACAGCGCGAAGACCAGGCCGAGCAGCGCTCCGAAGTCTTCGAGCAGCACGACGGGCAGCTCGGGGGCCTTGGCGCGGCGGATGAACGCGAACCAGGACTCCTGGCCCTTGACCTCGGAGGACTCCTTGATCGCGGTACGGAACGAGAACCCCTCGGCGATGATCGCGAAGATGAGGACGCCGAAGGCCCAGCCGGGCGCCTCGACGTCGTGCGGGTGGGAGATCTTCTCGACGCCCTCGTAGAGCGAGAACACCGCGCCGATCGTGAACAGCACGACCGCGACCACGAAGGCGTAGAAGTAGCGCTCGCGGCCGTACCCGAACGGGTGCTTGCGGTTCTCGCGCTTCCTCGACTGCCGGCCGCCGAGCAGCAGCAGGGCCTGGTTGCCCGAGTCCGCGACCGAGTGCACCGACTCGGCGAGCATCGAGGAGGAACCCGTGAACAGGAACGCCACGAACTTCGCCACCGCGATCGCCAGGTTCGCCCCCAGCGCCGCGATGATCGCCTTATTACCGCCGCTCGCGCTCACCCGCTGTGTCCATCCATCCGTCCGGCTGACCTTCCATAACCGCCAAAGCGGTCACGGCAGATCTTATTGGGAAATTCTCGACTTGAGTTCGACGACGGCGCTCACCGGTGCCGGATCGATGCCGAACCCGAGGGCCAGATACACGCTTCCATAGTCGGCCAGGCCGACCAGCGACGCCAGCCGTTCCAGAGGATGCGCGCCCTCGGCGGTGATCTCACTGACCGGAACGCCCCGATCGCGCGCGATACGTACGGAGTTCACCCGGCGCTTGCCGACCTGGGGATGCTCGTCGAGATCGCGCAGGACGAACAGCCGCAGCGTGGGCGACGACGAGTCGCCGAAGATGTCGCGCTCGGCCAGAGGACCGTCGAGCGCCTCGATCTGGTCGTGGTTGGCCTCCGGGATCTCACCCCAGATGGCCGGATATTTCGCGTTCACGTTGAGCTGGGACGCCAGCCGGTGCGCGGCCGCCGTCGTGATCGGCGACGTGCCCCAGATCATCGGAATCGTGCCCGCCAGCTCCATGGCCAGCGTCTTGCCGGGGTTGATGAACGACTCGCTCGACGGCCGGCAGCGGTGCGAGACGTCCTCCAGGCGCGTGGCCGCGGCCTCGACCACGTCCTGGCCGATGTCGGCCAGCCTGAGCGCCGACGCCATCGCCAGCAGCGGCATCGTCGTGCCCCACAGGTTCGCCCGCGGACCGCCCACGGCCCCCGCGACCGGCACGATCGGCAGGTGCAGCCCGGACGACTGCTCGGCGATCGCCGCCAGCGGCGAGCCCGGACGGCCGACGGTGACCAGGCGGCTGCCGCGTCGCACGGCCTCCAGGGCCAGCGCGGTCGTCTCCTCGCTCGCCCCCGAGGACGACACCGCGACCACCAGGTCGGCGGCCCCCACCCAACCCGGCAGCCGGTAGGACCGCACGGTGACGATCGGGATCGGGACCCCGCCGCCGCACACGGCCGCGAGCATGTCGCCCGCGAGGGCCGAGCCGCCCATGCCCGCGACGACCAGCGCCCTCGGCCGCCCCTCGGCGGACAGCCTGGCCACACCGGCCTCCAGCGCCGCCCGGTGCGAGGTGCGCACCTGCGCGCCGGACGTCGCCACCGAGGGCAGCATGCCCTCCGGGTCGCCCTCGGTCAGGAAGGCGGCGTCATCCAGCCGTTCGGGCTCGAACGAGCTCACGCCTTGCGCGCCTCGTCGACCAGCAGCACCGGGATGTCGTCCCGGACGGGGTAGATCAGCCCGCAGGTCTGCGAACCGCACGCCAGCTCGTCGGTGTCGGGCACGACGTTGAGCGCCGACCTGCAGTTCGGGCAGGCCAGGATGTCGAGCAGCCAGTCGTCGATCTTCACGGTCAACTCCTCACGGCGGCGAGGACCTCGTCACGGACCGCCGCCATCTGCTTCTCGTCCGACGCCTCGGCGTTCAGACGGAGAAGCGGCTCTGTGTTGGACGGACGAAGATTGAACCACCAACCCGGCCCCGAGACGGTGAGGCCGTCGAGATCGTCCATCTCGACGCCCTCACGGCCCGCGTAGGCGTCGCGGACCCGGGCGACGACGGCGGACTGGTCGCCCACGGTGCTGTTGACCTCGCCGGAGGCGGCGTAGCGGGAGTAGCGGGCGAGCATGTCCGACAGCGGGACGTCCCGCTCGCCGAGGGCCGCGAGCAGGTGCAGCGCCGCCAGCATGCCCGAGTCGGCGAACCAGAAGTCGCGGAAGTAGTAGTGGGCGGAGTGCTCGCCTCCGAAGACCGCGCCCGTGCGGGCCATCTCGGCCTTGATGTACGAATGCCCCACGCGGGTGCGGACCGGAACGCCGCCGTGCTCGGCGATGATCTCGGGGACGGCCCGGGAGGTGATCAGATTGTGGACCACCCGCGCGCCGGGATGCTTGGCCAGCTCCCGCACCGCGACCAGCGCGGTGATCGCCGAGGGCGAGACCGACTCGCCGCGCTCGTCGACCACCCAGCAGCGGTCTGCGTCGCCGTCGAAGGCCAGGCCGAGGTCGGCGCCCTTGTCGAGGACGGTCTTCTGCAGGTCGCGCAGATTGTCCGGCTCCAGCGGGTTGGCCTCGTGGTTGGGGAACTCGCCGTCCAGCTCGAAGAAGAGCGGGATCAGCTCGACGGGAAGGCCCGCGAACACCGAGGGGGCGGTGTGGCCGGCCATGCCGTTGCCGGCGTCCACCACGACCCTGAGCGGCCTGATGCCCGACAGGTCGACGAGACCGCGCAGGTGGGCGGCGTACCCGTCGAGCAGGTCACGCCGGACCACCGTGCCGGCGCCCGAACCGGACACGCCCGTGGCGAGCAGCTCGGCCGCGCGGTCGCGGATGCTCGTGAGGCCCGTCTCGGCGCTCACCGGGACCGCGCCGGCGCGGCACATCTTCATCCCGTTGTAGCGGGCGGGATTGTGACTGGCCGTAAACATCACGCCCGGTAACCCCAGGCTTCCGCTGGCGTAGTAGAGCAGGTCGGTGGAGCCGAGCCCGGCGTCGACCACGTCGGCGCCCCGGCCGGTGGCCCCCCGGGTGAAGGCGGCGGCGAGCGGGCCGGACGAGGCGCGCATGTCGCGGGCGACGACCACGGAGCCGGCGCCAAGGACCTCGACGAAGGCGGCGCCGACGGCCTCGGCCGTGCGCTCGTCCAGCTCGCCGGGCACGACGCCGCGGACGTCGTACGCCTTGAAGATCTTGGCCAGGTCGCCCACAGCCGCTCCGCCCCTAGTCACGTCTTTTCGATCGAGCCTACTGCGTTCTGTCAGGGTGCCTGACGAACCCGCGGACGGAGCCGCCCGCCTTTCCCGGCGCGCCCCGGGCGGCGAAGCGTCCTTTCGGGACAAGGACACGGCCGACCTCGGTGAACCTTTCGGAAAACCGGGCAAAGCCCCGGATCGGACGTAGTACACGATCTCGGACCATCGACCCCTGCCCGGCCGACGATCCGGCGTTCACCCCGCAAGACCCCGCATTTCGGACAGAACCCCACCGGTTCGCGGCGTCCCGTCAGCGCTCGCGGTTCTGCTGGGCCGAGCGAAGGACCCGCAGGTGGCCGCGCCGCCCGACCTCGACCCCCTGCCCCACCGGCTCCCCCGACGAGGGCGCGGGTCTCGCGGCCTCGCGCACGGCGTTGGCCAGGGCCTCCAGGTCGTCCGTGCTCGGCTGACCCGCCTCCGACGGCAGCCGCACGACCTCCCACCCACGCGGGGCCGTCAGCCGCTCCGCGTGGTCCGCGCACAGGTCGTAGCAGTGTGGTTCGACGTACGTCGCAAGCGGGCCGAGCACCGCGGTGGAGTCGGCGTAGACGTACGTGAGTGTGAAGACGGCAGGCTGCCTGCAGGCGGTACGGGAACAGCTGCGGACGGGGCTCACGGAGGGACCGTATCCGGTCCGCGTTGACATTGCCACCACCCGGCACCTCTTAACGAGCGTGTCGCCACAATTCGGACACTTGCCTTCCATTTACGGCCCCTATGACCTGTGTTTACGGCCGTACCTATGGCCGAGCCTCCGGCACGGCGTGTTCGGGGTGGGCCGGAGGGCTGGACGGGATCGTGAGGGGCAGTGGCGGGAGGGGCGTACTTACCCGGGCACGATCTAGGCTTGCTGTGTGAGTTCGGCCCCTGGCGGGAAGCCCCGCCCTAACGGTCCGCGGCGGCGGGACCGGCATGGCCGCGGTATGCGCGGTCCGCTGGCCCCGTCGAACGTGCCGATCGCCCGCGCCCGCAGCGAGCGCTTCGACGACTTCGTGCTGGACGCGGTCGACCGGCTCAAGCCGAAGTGGGGCGGGCAGCTCTCGGCGGTCGAGTTCGCCGTCGAGGAGGTCCCGCCCTCCGACGAACTGCTCGACGGGCCCGGCAGGCTCTCGTCCGACCCGATCCCCTTCGGCCGCGCCCAACCGGCCGCGGGAGGCTCCCCTGCCGTCGTCGTGGTCTACCGCCGTCCCCTGGAGGCCAGGGCGCGCGACCGCGACACGCTGGGCGCGCTCGTGCACGACGTGGTGGTCGAGCAGGTCGCCAACCTTCTGGGCCTGTCCCCCGAGACCGTCGACCCCGGCTACGACGACCGCCACTAGGCCGCCGCCGTCACAGCGGCGCCGCGCCGAGCGTGTTCAGCGCTGTCCAGCCAGGAACCTCGGGTGTTCACACCCGAGAGGAATGGTTTCCCTACTTGTGGTTTCGTTGTTACTCTCGGTGATGCAGTGGCGGGATTGAACGCACCCGGTTCGCTGGGGAACGGCTCTCCGATCCGTTATCGGCACTGCGACACGCGGCATGGCTTGCCATGCCGGGCAGTGAGTCACGCTGCCGTACGCGGCCCGAACCGTCGACGCCATCGACGGCGAGGAGCTGCAAGCTCGGTCGTTCACGACCGAGAAGCTGACGGGAGGACGACGTCCGTCGACTCGGCGATCGGCGGCACCACGGCGGAGGTCCGGGCGAGGGCCAGCGGCTGGGTGGTCAGGTACAGGCCGTCGGGGGCCCGCTCGTCCAGCACGCGCCCGCCGTACACCGGGCCCGAGCCGGGCAGCGGCAGCACGACCACGCTGTAGTCGCCCCGCCCGCCGGGGGCCGCCAGCTTGACCTCCTTGGTGCGGGACGCCGGGATGTCGACCTCCACGGGCGCGGGCGCGGCCCCCTTCACGGGCAGCGTCTGCACGCGCACCTTCCCGGCGGCGCCCGGGGCCGAGAGGATCAGCCGCGAGGAGATCTTCTTTCCGGCGCGGTTGTCGGCGACCACGCTGCCGATGTCGATGGGCGGCGCGCCCGCGCTGAACGCGACGTCCTGCTTGCTGCCGGTGCCGGTCGCCATCACGCCCGCCACGATCGGCACGTCCGCGCTCAGCACGATCGCCGCCGGCTGGCCGCCGATGCCGGTGGACAGGTCGAGCGACGCGGTGGACCCGGCGGGCACGTCCAGCGTCTCGCGGTTCTTCATGGCGTAGAAGCCGTCGGCGGTGAGCGCCTTCACCCGCACGACGGTGTCGCGCTCGCCCGGCGCCGTGACGTAGAGCTCCCGCAGCCCGCCGCCGCCGGGGATGCCCGGGACGACGATGCTCTTGGCGGGCGCGGCCGCGGCGGGCAGCCAGTCGACGCCCTTGCCCGCGCCGAGCGCGGCCCGCGCTGACGCCGCCACCCGGCCGCTGATGGTGCGCACCTCGACGGCCATGATCAGCGGCGAGGGCGCGAGGTCGCGCATCCGGATCGCCCGGTGTTCGCCGGGTTTGAGCACCACGCCGTTGCCGGAGTCGCCCACGACGGGCCCCTCTCCGGCGTAGACGAGCACGGTGACGACGGCCTGCGCGGCGTCGGCGTTCGTCAGGTAGAGCGTGACGTCGGCCGTGGAGGGCCCCGGGCCGACGAACCAGGCACTCGCGCCCGGCTCGGCGCACCGTACCGAGGCCAGCCCGCGCGCCGCGCCGTCGGTCACCCGGCTGGTCTGCGCGGCCTCCAGCCCGGCGGCCATCGCGCCGGTGCCCGAGATCTGCAGCGGCGCCGCCTTGGCGGGCACCTCCTGTTGCCAGAGCGCGCCGGGCCGGTCGAGCACGGCCCTGGCCCGGCCGTCGCCCGCGGCGTCCAGGCCCTGCGGGTCCACCGTGTTCTTGGAGACCTCCGCGACGGTGGCCCGTCCCGTGCCCTGGCCTCCGGGCGGGGTGACGGCGCTCACGCGCGCACCCCCGGGGTCGGGGCAGACGGCGGTGACGGACTCGACGGCGACCCTGCCGGGGACGGCGGCGGGCGCGGCGACGGCGGCCGGACGGGTCACGAAGGCGACGCCGAACAGCGCGGCCAGCGCCACGAGGACCAGCGCGAGGAACGTGAACCGGTTCTCGATCAGCCCACGGCCGCCGCCCGGTGCCGTACCGCCGTCGGCGCCCGCGGACGCACGCCCGCCGCCCCGGCCTCGCCGTGATCCCTCCGCCCGGCGGGTGTCCGCGTGAGCCTGCCGCCCGGCCTTGGCGTCGGCCCGCCTGGACCCGGCGCGCCTGCCTCCGGCCCGGCCCGGAACGGTCGCGCCGTCCGGCGGGACCGCGACGGTCTCGCCGTCGATCGCCCGGCCCGCGCGTCCGTAGGGCGACCCAGGATCCGCGCCCGGCGCGTCCTCCTGGGCGGGCGTCGGCCTCAGCCCCGCGAAGGGCTCAGGCGCGCCGCCGGGCACGCCTCCCCACGGCGGCGTCGTCCCACCATGACCGGCACCGTCCCACGGCGGCGTCGCCCCACCCGGGCCGGTGCCGTCCGGTCGCTGGTTCGGGTCCCTCGGTGGCTGCCACTGGGTCACGGGACCAGCACCCCCTCGGGCTCGCGTTCCGCGGGCGCCTCCGCGTAGTCCTCCGCGACCTCGGTGCCGCGCGAGCCGGGCGAGGCGAACACGAGCACGAGGGCGACGAGCCCGAGCTGGACCCACAGCCACACGTCGTGCCAGAACGATTCGTGGTGGATCGTCACGCGACCGCCCACGGCCGGCACGTCGTAGCCCTGTGCCCACCCGTCGACGGTGCGCCCGGCGAGCGTGGTGCCGCCCGCCGTGGCCGTCCACCCCCCGGCGGGCTCGGCCAGGACGAGCGTGCGCCCGGCGGGGCCCGCGGGGACGGTCGCCGTCACCCCGCCGCCCGGTGCCTCGGCCGCCGCGACGGGCGTGCGCCGCCCGTCCTGGCCGAGCAGGTAGGCGCGCCCGAGGGGCCGCGTCATGTTCCACAACCCTCCGTCGGCGGACAGGTTGACCCGCGTGAGCGCCGGGTCGGAGTCCAGTGCCCGACGCACGGCCTCGTCGACCGGGGCGGGCACGGCCACGAAGCGGACGCCGTAGGAGGCGAGCGTGAGCGCGTCGTCGCCGCCCCGGCCGGACACCACCCCGGCCACGATGTCGGTGAGCCGGGCACGCATCTGGGCGGACACCGGCAGGTCGGTCTCGCCGAGCAGGGGCGAGCGGCCGCGCAGCGCGGTGAAGCCGATGCGCCCGCCGGGCTCGGAGCGGATGACGATGGTCGTCTCGGCGGCGTCGCCGGGAGTGGTGCTCGCGGCGGCGAAGTCGCTGACGACGGCGGGAACCCCGCGCTTGAGCGGCCCGGTCACGCCGTCCTTGACCCACAGCCCCGCGACCAGCAGCGGCGTCGCGGACGCCACGACGACGACGAAGGCGGCGGCGACGCGGCGCAGGCCGCCCGTCCTGCCGAACTCCAGGACGTGGTGCCCGGTGAGGGCGGCCGCGGCGATCAGTCCGGTGGCCGCGAAGGCGAGCGGCACGCCCGGCCAGGCGGCGGCCCCCTCGACCGGGACGCGCGCGACGACGATCGCGACCAGGACGCCGAACAGGGCGACGCCCCAGCCGACGATGACGACCATCTTGTGCCGCCGGAACAGGAGGGCGGCGAGCGCGGCGGTGATCAGGCCGCCGGTCGCCCACACGGGCGGCACGCCGGGCCCGCCCGGGCTGAGCAGCAGCAACGCGTCGGCGGGCAGGCGGGGGTCGGCGAGGCCCGGCCGGTGCAGCCCGGCCTCCAGCAGGATGCGCCCGGGGTGGGAGGCGATCTGCGCCAGCCACGGGAACAGCAGAAGGATCGGGACGGCCATCGCGATGCCGAGCGAGAGCCCGACGCCGCGCCGTACGCCGCCGAAGGAGACGGCGGCGAGCCCGGCGAGCAGCGCGACCAGCACGTACACCAGCGGCGCGAACGCGGTGCCGACGGCCAGCAGCAGCCCGAGCGCCCAGGCGGCGCGGCGGGCCACGCGACGCTCGGCGGTGAGGACCCGTGAGGCGAGCGCGGCGTACGCCGGGAGCAGGACGAAGACCACGGCGGTGCCCAGCCGTCCGCCCGCGACGGCCCCGGTGGCGACCGGCAGCAGCGCGTACGAGGCGGCGAGCCAGACGCGGGCGAGCGGGAACGAGATCATCGACCGGGTGGCGATGTAGGCCGAGACGCCGGCCAGGGGCACGCAGCCGAGCAGCAGCACCGAGACGGCCAGCCATGTCTTACCGAAGAAGAGCGCCGACAGGGCGGCCACGATCGCGACGTACGGCGGGGGCCAGCCGTCGGAGCCGAGCCCGGCGGCGTGGTAGCCGGAGGTGTAGAAGTGCCAGAGGTCGGAGGCGCCGCCGACGACGGGGACGAGCGCGCCGCCGCCGAGCAGGCCGCCGGTCAGCAGTGAGCGCTCGGCGACCGCGGTGACCGCGATCAGCGCGAGACACAGCAGGACGCCCGGGTTGCCGAAGACGCGCTGCATCAGCCCGGCGTCGGTCAGAAGCTCGTCGCCCTCGTCCTCCTTGGACTCGGAGATGACGGCGTGGTGGCGGCCCGCCGAGTCGATGGGCCCGGACCCGGACAGGTAGCCCTGGACCATGTCGGCGAGCCGCCGCACGGCCATGCTCGACGGCGTGAACAGCCGTTTGACGTCTGGATAGCCCTGTTTTCGCCCCTTCTTGCGTACTTTCCGCGCCTTCATGAGGCGGAGCGGATGGGCGAGCACGGAGACGAGCGCGACGATCTCGTCCAGGGCGTTGGCCGGCTGTTTGGCGAGCAGCAGCAGGAGCGTGCGGAACAGGGAGACGACGGTGTTGCGCAGCAGCGACCACACCAGCGAGCGGAACGGCAGGTTCGCCATGATCACGAACATGGCGTTGCGCCGGTCGAGCCTGCGCGGGTGGTCGGTGCTCGCGGTGACGCGGCGGCGGCGGCGCGCGGCGGCCTCGGCGTGCCAGGCGACGGCGGCGGTGACGCTGAGGACGTGGTGCCCGGCGGAGGTCGCGCGCCAGCACAGGTCGAGGTCGTCGCGGAAGAGCGGCAGCGCCGGGTCCAGGCCGCCTAGGGCCTCCCAGACGTCGCGGCGGATCAGCATGCCGGCCGTGGAGACCGACAGCACCTGTTTCACGCCGTCGTGCTGGCCCTGGTCGTACTCGCGGGGCTCCAGTCCGGTGTCGCGGCGGCCCGAGCGGTCGACGGTGACGCCCGCTTCGAGCAGGAGGCGGCGGTCGAGCCAGTCGCGCAGTTTCGGGCCGAGGATGGCGGCCTTCTCGTCCTGCGCCGCGGCCCACAGCAGGGCCTCCAAAGCGTGGCGGTCGGGCACGCAGTCGTCGTGGAGCAGCCAGATCCACTCGTCGGCGCCCGCCCGGGGCAGGCGTTCCAGCACCGCCGCGACGGCCTCGCCGAAGCCCGTCGAGCGGGGCAGGGACATCACGCCGTTGGCGCCGAACGCCTCGGTGAGCAGCCGCCCGCTGCCGTCACGGCTGCCGTTGTCGACACCGACGAGCCGGTCGAGGGGCCGCGACTGCCGCAGCACGCCCTGCAGCGTCTCCTTCAGCCAGCGGGCGCCATCGTGGGCGACGACGATCGCGGTGACGGAGGCGCGCTGCGGGTGCACGGAGGTGGTGTCCTTGCTGGCTCGTGTGGCTTGCGCCGATCACGATACGGCACCCCGGGCATGACCGGTCCGCCACTCCGCCAAACCGGCAGGAGGCCCGTCCGCGGCGGCGCGGGTGGCACGGTCCAGGGATGGCGGGGAGCGGCGGGGCCGCGTCACGTGCCGCCGATCGGCCCCCTCACCGGCGTCAGGTCGTGGCCCCCCTGGCCGTGACCCTCCGCCGTGACCATGATCGTCGTGCACATCGGCGCAGCACTTCTGCAGTAGTAGTAACCCTCAGCCGGCCTCGCGCTTGATGCGGCGACGCTCGCGCTCGGACAATCCTCCCCAGATGCCGAACCTCTCGTCGTGCTGGAGCGCGTATTCCAGGCACTCGGCCCGGACCTCGCAGGACCGGCAGACCTTCTTCGCTTCGCGGGTCGAACCACCCTTCTCCGGAAAAAACGCCTCCGGGTCCGTCTGCGCGCACAGCGCGCGCTCTTGCCATCCCAGCTCTTCCGCGCCGAGCATCTGTGCCATGACCAGGTCGGTCACTGCACACCTCCTGCTGATCGCCCGCCCGCCCCGCAACGGAGCCCCCCTTTTTGAACACCTTCCTCAATACCCAGCGAGTGAAAGGTGTAACAACACAGTTGTAATTACACGCGTGTGCCGCGTGTGGCGTCAAGCAGCAGGACAGTATCCGGGGAAAGGCGGGCTCCGCCCCGGTACGCGGGCCTCGGCGGATATGCGGACTCACGCGCATATGCCGCCCGGCGTGCGGGGATCCCCTGCGGTCTCGAGTGATCCCCGATCTTCAATCGCTCAGCGGTCGGAACCGTACCAAGGCGACCCCTGGTCCACACCCGACCCGGCTTGATCTCTACCGGCGCTTTCCTCGGGCCTTGCCGAACGGTCCGGAGTGTAGATCGCCGTGGGGGCGATCGCCTCGTCCGTACGACCCTGGTTCATGCCGGCCCGGTCAATGTCGCGCGGCATCGGCGCGTTCAGCGGGTCGTTGTGGTACGCCGCCTTCGCGTCGACCCGGACGGTCCTCTCCGCGGGCGGGCCCTCCCAGGCCGGCTGGTACGCCTGGTCCTGGGGCGCCACGTACGGCCGAGACTCCCCGGCGGGACGGGCGTACCCGGTGGTGTCGGCGGACGCCTGCGGGTGGCCGAACGGGCTGGTGCCGTAGGAGCCGTAGTCGGGCGTCCTGACCGGGTGCGTCCCGGTGCCCGGGTAGTCTGCGGACTCCGGCGTCGCGCTCTGCGCCTGCTGGTAGCTCTGGGCCTGCTGGTAGGCCTGGCGGAGCTGCTGCTGGCGCGGGTCCGCCCCCTCCGCGTACAGCGGGGACGGGTCGGGCGCGCGCCCGTAGTCGGAGGAGTAGCCGCGCGCCGCGTCCAGCGGACTGGTCTGCGGCCCCGTCGGGGTGTAGGACGCGGGGGCGTCCAGCGGGCCGACCTGCGGGGCGGTCTGGCCGTACCCCTGGTCGAGCGGGCTGACCTGCGGAGCGGTCTGACCATACCCCGGGTCCAGCGGGCTCGGCTGCCCGTACCCCGGCCCCGGGTCCTGCTGCGGGCCGGTCTGACCGTACGCCGATCCCTGGTCCTGCGGGGTCTGACCGTAGGTCTTGTCGATCGGGTTGGTCTGCGGCCCGGTCTGACCGTACGACGGGTCGAGCGGGCTCACCTGCGGACCCGTGCGTCCGAACGCGCCGGCTTGCTGGGAGGTGGCCTGGTCGGCGGAGGCCGGGGCGGAGAGCGGCTGGGAAGGCAGGGCCTGGCGGGCGCCGGTCGTGAAGGCGTCGGCGTTGTTGAACTCTCCGCCGCCCGAGGGCGCGTACGGGGAGGCGGCCTGCGGGGCGTACGACCCGCTCGCGTGCGACGGCGCCGAGGACGGGTCGTACACCGACGCGGCCGGCTGCCCGAACGCCCCGGTACTCGGGGGCTGCTGCGCGTCCGGCTGCGGGGTGAAGGACTTCTCCTGCCTGATCGTCGGGGTGTAGGTGTCCAGCGGCTGGGAGTGCTGAGGCGCGTACGAGTCGCTTTGGGGCGCGTACGAGTCGCCGGCCGGCTCGCCCGCGGCGGCGTACGACGGCTGGGGCTGCTCGCCGAAGCGGGGCTCGGCGTGCGGCGCGAAGGGCTGCTCCGCCTGCGGCGCGTAGGAATGGTCGGCCTGCGGTGCATAGGAGTGGTCGGCCTGCGGGGCGAACTGCTGCTCGGGCCTCGGGGCGAACCGCTGGTCGCCGGGGTGGCCGGGGTACGGCTGCTCGGCCGGGTGCTGCTGCTCGCCCGCCGGGGCCGGGGGCTGCTCGGCCTGGGCGGCGTACTGCGGCTGGTAGGGGTCGGGCGCGCCGTGCCGGGGCTGGGGCTCGGGGCCGGGGCCTTGCTGCGGAGCGTGGGGACCGGGCGGCAGCGCGGGCAGCGCGGAGGCGACGGCGGGCGCGGAGACCGGGGCGTTCCCGGGGGGCGCGGAGGCGGGGGCGTTCCCGGGCGCGCCGGCGAAGCCGTTCTGGGGCGGCGGGCCGTAGGACGGCTGCCCGGCGGGGCCGTAGGCGTTGTCCCCCTGGGGGCCGTGCGGGCCGTGCGGCGGGACGAAGTTCTCTCCCTGAGGGCCCTGCGGCGGGACAAACCCGCCCGTTCCGGGCTGACCGGCGAAGCCGGGCTGGGGGGCGTACTCGCCGGGACGCGCGCCGAAGGCCTCCTGGCGGGGACGCGCGGCGGAGGGCGCGGCGGCCGGGACGACGGAGAGCAGGTACACCGCGCCCACGGCGGCGAGCGCCAGGGCGGGCAGGCCGCTCACCAGGTTGCCCAGCAGGCCGGACCCGCCGACGAGGGCGCCGACGAGGGCCAACAGGCCGAGCAGCGTGGCGAGGGCCAGCGCGGCGGCGGCGATCAGGTTGACCAGGCGGGCGTGGGCGAGCGGCTCACCGAAGCGCGTGGCGAGGACGACCGCCCCGACGGCGAGCGCGACGTTGACCGGGGAGATCACCGTGTACAGCGTGAGGGCCGCCTGCGTCGCGAACGGGACGCCGCCGGTGCCGATGACCAGGTTCCACGCGCCGGTCAGCACGTTGGCACAGACCACCACGAGCATGATCCATGCCGCCGGCTCCCGTAGCCGTCCAGGCTCGACTTTGACCACAACTACCCCCCAATGGGTCCATACGGCACCTCGCAGTTTTGCACATGCGCCTAGATTCAGGGCGGCAGTCTCAAGAACCTCAATTAGCACATAAGGCACCGATCAATGCCTTTAACGCCAATGTCACCACCTATGACCTGGGCTTTCACCGCCACGACCGACGACGCGCCCGGGCCGGGATCACGCGAGAAGACGGCAGTGGAACACTTGACAGCATGCGCATCGTGTCCCTGGCCGGTGGAATCGGCGGCGCCCGCTTTCTGCGGGGCCTGCGAGCCGCGGCCCCCGACGCCGAGATCACCGTCATCGGAAACACCGGCGACGACATCACCCTCTTCGGCCTCCGAGTGTGCCCCGACCTCGACACCGTCATGTACACCCTCGGCGGCGGCATCAACCCCGAGCAGGGCTGGGGCCGCGACGGCGAGAGCCACGTCGTCAAGTCCGAGCTCGCCGCGTACGGCGTGGAACCACAGTGGTTCGGCCTCGGCGACAAGGACTTCGCCACCCACATCGTCCGCACGCAGATGCTGGGCGCCGGCTACCCCCTCTCGGCGGTCACCGAGGCCCTGAGCGTGCGCTGGAACCCCGGCGTCCGGCTCATCCCCATGACCGACGACCGCGCCGAGACCCACGTCGTCATCGAGGACGACCAGGGCAGGCGCGCGATCCACTTCCAGGAGTGGTGGGTGCGGCTGCGGGCCTCCGTCCCCGCCCGGCAGATCGTCCTGGTCGGCGCGGAGGACGCCAAGCCCGCGCCGGGCGTGATCGAGGCCATCCGCGACGCGGACGTCGTCGTGCTCCCGCCCTCCAACCCGGTGGTGAGCATCGGCACGATCCTCCAGATCCCCGGCATCCGCGACGCCCTTGAGCAGAAGGTCGTCGTCGGGGTCTCCCCCATCATCGGCGGCGCCCCGGTGCGCGGCATGGCCGACGCCTGCCTCACCGCGATCGGCGTCGAGACCACCGCCCAGGCGGTCCTGGAGCTGTACGGCTCGCGCCTGCTCGACGGGTGGCTGGTCGCCGAGCAGGACGCCGGCGTCGCGCTGGACGGGGTTCGCGTCCAGGCCAGGCCGCTGCTCATGACCGACCTGGACACCACCGCCGACATCGCCCGCGCCGCGCTGGAGCTCGCCCGATGACCCACCAGAACATCGAGATCCGCCCGGTACCCGGCCTGCCCGAGGTGCGTCCCGGCGACGACCTCGCCGCGCTGATCGCCGCGGCGGTCCCCGGCCTCGCCGAGGGCGACATCCTCGTCGTCACCTCCAAGATCGTGAGCAAGGCCGAGGGCCGGGTACGGCAGGGCGCCGACCGCACCCAGGCCATCGCCGAGGAGACCGTGCGCGTCGTCGCCCGGCGCGGCGACACCGTCATCTCCCAGACCCGGCACGGCTTCGTCATGGCCGCCGCCGGGGTGGACGCCTCCAACACCGAGCCCGGCACCGTCCTTCTCCTGCCCACGGACCCCGACGCCTCGGCGCGCCGGATCCGCGCGGGCCTGCCGGTGAAGGCCGGGGTGATCCTCTCCGACACCTTCGGCCGGCCGTGGCGCAACGGGCTCACCGACGTCGCGATCGGCGCGGCCGGCGTCCGCCCGTTCGCCGACTTCCGCGGCATGTCCGACGGCTACGGCAACCCGCTGATGGCCACGCTCACCGCGCTGGTCGACGAGATCGCCGCCGCGGCCGAGCTGGTCAAGGGCAAGCTCGACGGGGTGCCGGTGGCCGTCGTCCGCGGCCTGTCCCACCTGGTGACCGACGAGGACGGTCCCGGGGTGCGCCCGCTGGTGCGGCCCGCCGACGAGGACATGTTCCGGTACGGCTCCGCCGACGTGGTGTTCGCGCGCCGGACGATCCGGGAGTTCTCCGCCGAGCCGGTGGACCCGGCGTCCGTCAGGCGGGCGGTGAACGCCGCGATCAGCGCGCCCGCCCCCCACCACACCACGCCGTGGCGCTTCGTGCTGCTGGAGTCGGCGTCCACGCGTGAGAAGCTGCTGGACACCATGCTGGAGGCCTGGGTGCGCGACCTGCGGGCCACGGGCTTCACCGAGGAGTCGATCGCGCGCCGGGTACGGCGCGGCGACGTCTTGCGCCGCGCGCCGTACCTCGTGGTGCCCTGCCTGGTGATGGACGGCTCGCACACCTACCCCGACGATCGCCGCAACACCGCCGAGCGCGAGATGTTCGTCGTCGCCATGGGGGCGGGCGTGCAGAACCTGCTGGTGCAGCTCGCTGTCGAGGGGCTGGGCTCGGCGTGGGTGTCCTCGACGATGTTCTGCCGCGACGTCGTCCGCGAGGTGCTCGACATCCCGGGCACATGGGACCCGATGGGCGCCGTGGCGGTGGGCCACGCCGCCACCCCGCCCCGCGACCGCCCACCGCGCGAGGCCGCCGACTTCATCCTCACCCGCTGACCGCCCCCGGGCCCCGCCGCCCCGCCTGGCCACCAGGCCCCCGTCGCCATCGGCCGACCCATCATCAGTGGACGGCCCGTGTTCACCAGCCGACCTGTCGTCCGCATGGTCACCGGCCCACCTGTCTTCACCACCTCCGTCGTGATCGGGGGACCCACGCGGCGACGGCCGGGGCGACGGACAGCCGGTCGCGGGCTGCGGGTTTTCGCGCGCGCGGTGCCCACTCGTGATCGCCCGGTGTGCTGCCCTCCACCTCGTCGCGGTGCTCCTCATCCGGCAGCGGGTCGGCGAGGAGTGGTACGGCGAATCCGGCGCCTCTGTGCGGTGGGTCACCCGGTGAACGATCTTGGACGCGCATAGGCTCTGTCGTTCATGGACACCGATCACCCGCCCCTGGTGGCCGAGGCCACGGCCCGCGCACGTGCCCAGGCGTTCCCGTACTCGTGTGACCCCGTCACCGGTCGGCTGCTCGCGGTGCTCGCGGCCCGCGTCCCCCCGTCGGGTCACGTCCTGGAGATCGGGACGGGGCTCGGCGTCGGCACCGCCTGGATCACCACGGGTCTTCTGCCCCGCACGGACGTTACCGTGATCACCGTCGAGCAGGACGCTGCGAGGTCGGCGCGCGCGGCCGAGGGCGACTGGCCGACCTTCGTGCACTTCCATATCGGGGAGGTGCCGCCGCTGGGCCTCGGCCCGTTCGACCTGATCTTCGCCGACGCCGCCGCGGGCAAGCATGAGGGGCTGGAGGCGACGATCGCCGCCCTCGCCCCGCGCGGGACGCTGGTGGTGGACGACATGCGGCCCATGCCCGACTGGCCGGCCGACTTCGCCGAGCGGCAGCACGGGGTCAGGCGCGCGCTGTTCGCCCATGCCGACCTGGTCGCGGCCGAGCTGTCCGACGGGTCAGGAGTGATCCTCGCCACCCGGCGCGGGTGAGGCGGACAACGACCTGCGGCAGACGTAGGCCAGGCCCGGCGGGATGTTGCGCCAGACCGGGCCGGTGATCAGAACCTCCTCGAAGGCCCGGCCGAGACGCCGCCGGAACTCGTGGGCGCCGCGCAGGAGCAGCGCGGGCAGGTACGTCACCGTCGTGAACGCCCCGGCCGGGGTGAGCACCCCGCCGATCTCCTCCAGCATCCGCACCTGGCGCGGGACCGGGAACAGCGACCAGGGCAGCGTGCTGACGACCGCGTCCACCCGGCCCACCCCGGCCGAGGCGAGCAAAGCCCCGAGGTCGGCGGCGTCCCCGTGCAGGACCTCCAGCCAGGGCCGGGTCCGGCGCAGGTGGTCCACCATCGCCGGGTCCACGTCGATGGCGATCTGCCGGCCGCCGGGGGCGATCCTGCCCCGGATCGCCTCACTGATCGGCCCGGTGCCCGCGCCGAGCTCCACCACGACCGGCGTCCCCGAGGAGGGGACGATCGTGGTGAGCGCCCGCGCCAGCGCGGGAGAACTCGGCGCCACGGCCCCGACGACGCGCTGCCTGCGCAGCGCCACCCCCATGAAGGCCCGCAGGTCCGCGGCACGACCACCCGCGGCTTCCAGGTCTTCCGTCCGCGTGCCGACCTGGCCCGCGCCCTCGGCGTCCCCACCGGCGACCGTGTCCGGCAGGAGCCGCGCTGTCTCGTTCATGACCGGCAATCAGACCGCCGCGGCCCTCCGGCGCGCAGGGGGACGAAGCCTAGTCTTGGGGGTATGGCCGGCCCTACCCCCAAGGTGGGCCAGGCCACCTGTCAAGGCGTCGTGAGCAGGCCCTACCGTCGTGTGGGTGCGACCTCGACATGCCTGGCGGACCCTCGCCCGGTGGGACCTGATCATCTCGGCCTGGCCGTGGCGCGCGATGGCCTACCTGCTGACCGGCGTGGCCGTCGGCGGCGTCGTGCTCGTGCTGTTCGTGACCTCGCTGGTCGCGGGCGCCGTCCTGACGCTGGTGCTGATCGGCATCCCGATTGTGCTGGCCATGGGGCTCGGCGGTGTCCCGGTCGCCGCGCTGGAGCGTCGGCGGCTGCGCCTCATCGAGGACGAACCGGTCCCCACCCCGCACCTGGACCCGAAGCGGCCGGGACTGTGGGCCTGGGTCGAGTGGCGCTACAAGGAGCAGGCCACGTGGCGCGAGCTGGCGTACACGGGGTTGCTGGTCGTGGTGCTCTGGCCCGCCGAGCTGGCGGTGGTCCTCTACGGCCTGGTGACACCGACGACGATGATCTTCACCCCGTACGGCGTCGCGGAGGTGGGCAGCCTCAACGTCCTCAAGGTGTGGCTGGTGGACACCTATCCGGAGGCCTTCGCGATGAGTGCGCTCGGCGTGCTCGGGCTGGCCCTGGCCGCCTACCCGCTGACGGCGCTGGCGATGGGCCACGCCATGCTGGCCCGGCTGCTGCTGGCCCCCCGCGACGACGAGCGAGGCGAGCGGCTGGCCGAGCTGACGCGCTCGCGCACCCGGCTGCTGGAGGCGTTCGAGTCCGAGCGGCGGCGCATCGAGCGCGACCTGCACGACGGCGCGCAGCAACGGCTGATCTCGCTCACCATGACGCTCGGCCTGGCCCGGGTGACGCGCGGCGAGGAGGCCGCGGAGCTCGTCGGACAGGCGCACGAGCAGGCCAAACTCGCCCTGGCCGAGATCCGCGACCTGATCCGCGGCATCCACCCGCGCATCCTCACCGACCGCGGGCTGCCCGCCGCCGTGGCGGACGTCGCCGACCGGTCCCCCGTGCCCGTCGAGGGCTCCGTCGAGTGCCCGCGCCTGCCCGAGGCGATCGAGTCGGTCGCCTACTTCGTGGTGTGCGAGGCGCTGGCCAACGTCGCCAAGCACAGCCAGGCCCGGCTCGCCACGATCGACGGCCAGGTGGACGACGGGCTGCTCGTCGTGGAGATCCGCGACGACGGCGTGGGCGGCGCGGACGCGACTGCCGGCACGGGCCTGGCCGGCCTGGCCGACCGCGTCTCGGTGGTGGACGGCAGACTCATGCTGTCCAGCCCGCCCGGCGGGCCGACCCTGCTACGTGTGGAGATCCCGTGCGCGACGACGGCCGCCTGACAGTAGTGATCGCCGAGGACGGCGTACTGCTGCGCGAAGGGCTGTCCGGTCTGCTGGCCCGATTCGGCCACCACGTGGCCGCCTCCGTGGGCGACGCCGAGTCCCTGATGGCCGCCGTGGCCGAGCACGCCCCCGACATCGTGGTCACGGACGTGCGCATGCCGCCCGGCTACGCCGAGGAGGGGCTGCGCGCCGCCGTGGCACTGCGGGCGGCGAACCCGCGCCTGGCCGTGCTCGTCCTCAGCCAGTACGTCGAGCAGACCTACGCCTCCGAACTGCTGGACTCCGGGGACGGCACTGGGGTCGGCTACCTGCTGAAGGACCGCGTCGGCGACGTCGAGGAGTTCGTTGACGCCCTGCGCACGGTCGCGGGCGGCGGCACGGTGGTGGACCCGGAGGTGGTCAGGCAATTGCTCCGCCGCCGCCGTGACCCGCTGACCCGGCTCAGCCCGCGCGAACGCGAGGTCCTCGCCCTCATGGCCGAGGGCCGCTCCAACACGGCCATCGCCCGCGCCCTGGTCGTCTCCGAGGCGGCGGTGGGCAAACACATCGGCAACATCCTCACCAAACTGGACCTCCCCCCGACCAGGACGCCCACCGCCGCGTCCTCGCCGTCGTCACTTACCTACGCGGCTGACCCCGCTTCGGCCAGCGCGACGCCGTTCCCCACATTGATGCCCGTGCAGATATGAAAGGGCGCCCGACTCACGCCGAAGAGATTGCGCCACCTTAAAAGCGATATCGATGCTATCGGCGGGATGTCCGACTTTTTGGGGTTGCGGGAAGGCCTTGGATGCGGTTTTCTGTGGCATGCGGGACACCGTTTCCTTGCCGGTTCTTGATTCGCCTCTCCAAGAGTGCTTCGGGGCTCTACTGTGCGTAAGCGAATACCGACGACGGCCCCGTAAAGGCGCGGTTGTCCCCCGTTGCATTCAGTTGCATTCCGTTGCGTGGAGGGTCAGGTGCCAAAACCGCAGACGACCAACCCGGAGTCCTCCCCGGCAGCCCGTTTCGGCTACGAGCTGCGCAGACTCCGCATGGAAGTACACATGACCCAGTCCCAGCTGGGCGGCAAGCTCGGCTACACGGGAGCCGCGATGGGCGCGATAGAAAGAGGACTACGCCTCCCGCAGCAACGAGAACTCGTCGAACAGTGCGACGAGGCCCTCGGCGTCAACGGCGCCCTACTCCAAGTCTGGGAACAGTGCCGCTCCGACGGCAACCAGCGCTGGTTCTACCCGTGGCTCGAGGCCGAGCAGCAGGCTCTTACTCTGCGCACCTGGCAGCCCCTCCTCGTCCCCGGCCTCCTCCAGACACCCGACTACGTACGGGCCATCTTCCTCGGAAAGGCCGGCATGACGTCCGAAGCGATCGACAAGGTGGTGGAGGCCCGAATCGATCGACAAGCCATCTTCAGGGGTGACCATCCGCCTAGAATGTGGGCGGTCCTGGACGAGGGCGTCTTCCAACGGCCCATAGGCGGTGCGTCCGTCATGGAGGGGCAGATGAAGCACCTCTTGACGATGGCCGAGCATCCATGTATAGCGATCCAGATAGTCCCACTCGCGGTGTCCTGCACCGCAGGATTGTTGGGCGGTTTCATCCTCGCGCGGCTACGAGACGGTCGCGAGGTCGTATACCTAGATTCCGCCGGTAAGGGACAGGTAACTGCCCAGGGCAAGGAAGTGCGAGATATCCAGATACGCTACGAAACAATACGCACGTTCGCGCTTCCGCATGACCTCTCACTCGATCGGATCAAGGAGTGGATGATTAAATGGACGACCTGACTAGTGCCAGGTGGGTCAAGTCCTCGTACAGCGGCGACAACGGCGGAGACTGCGTCGAGCTTGCCGCGCTGTCCAGCCTTGGCATGGCGGTTCGTGACAGCAAGCGCCCCCACGGGCCGGTGCTCCGCGTCCCAATCACCGAGTGGGCCGCATTCCGCCAGAGCCTCAAGTCCGGCGACTTCGACACCCTGACAACCTGACCCTCGTTGTGAGCGGGACCTGCCCCCCAGGGCGGGTCCCGCTGACCAACCGCAAAACGGCGGTATCCCAGCGAGACACCAGCCCCTCGATTCCGGACACGGAGACGATGCCACACGGTCGATCCGACCGCCGCCAGATGGGTCAAGTCCTCGTACAGCAGTGACAACGGTGGTGACTGCGTCGAAGTGGCCAAGTTGTCCGTCGAGGGCATGGCGCTTCGTGACAGCAAGCGTCCGCACGGGCCAGTGCTCCGTATCCCCGCCACCGAGTGGGCCGCATTCCGCAACAGCCTCAAGTCCGGCGAGCTGAGCGCCTGAACTAGGCAAGCACCTGACCACAGAAGACAACGGGACCTGCACCCTAGTTCGGTCTTGATGCCCGCTTTGACCCAGCTCAAGGCGGCCCGCGTTGTGCTGGTTCCAGTTTGGCCGCGCTGTCCACTGAAATGCCTGTCCTCTGCGGCGACCCCGCCGAGGACAGGCTCTCATCACTCGCAGTTGCCCGCTGGCACGATGTAGCAGGTGTGCATCGAGTCCAGCCATTCCTTATCGATCTCCCGGCCGACCATCCTGCCGATGGCGGTCAGCGCGGAGGTAAAACTCTCGCGCGGATCGACCCCGGGCTCGCCAGGCTTCCCCCCGTCTATGTTGAAGCGCAAGCCGTGCAGGTAAGGGTCGAGCGCGTCCGGGTCGCGACCGGACCGGTAACTCGTGTCGAACATATTGAGGACGGTGATCAGCTCCCCGCCCATGGCGTATTTCAGCGTGTTGTCGCCCTGGAAATCCCAGCTGATTCCCAGTGTCCGCCTGTTGTTCTCCGATAACGCGGACAGCGCTTCGTCCTCGGTACAGCGGTAGTCGCCGATGAGCACAACCCAGGCGCCGATCGTCCCCACGAGCAAGCCGCTGTCCTCATCACCGCTTCCGTCGGAGCCGGGCCCCCACCCGACGAAGGTGGCCGGTATGGCGGTGTCCGGGTCGGCGTTCAGGAGAAGAACGGCTTCCTCGACGGCGATGCCTTCGCACCACACGGCGTAGAACTGCCACATCGAAACATCGCTGTCGTCATAGGAGCCGAGCAGCTCGTACAGCCTTTCGGTTGGCTTCATGGCCTTTAACCTCCTGGATAGAAGATCGCACTGGGTGCCGCCCGGCCAGTCTAGCCGGGCGGCGGTCCCTTGCGAGTTCGTGGAATCAGGGCGTCGGCGTGCCCTTGACACTCACCCAGATTCGGTCGCCGTTAGGCCGCGTGGCGCCTTCCGGCACAAGCACGCGGTAACGGGCGTAGAATACCGTGAGATACCAGCCGTCGCTCCTATTATTTGAAAAAGGTACGCCGCGGACAGAGTAGTTACCGTCCCCCCATCCGGGGCCCTCCTTGACAGTGTTGAACGGGAACTCATCGCAGTCCCCGACCACCTTCGCCGCACGGCATGCCTTGTCTCTCTCTGAGTTCTGAACCTGTTCCCAGGTCCGCCCATCCGGGTCCCCGGGGCGGAGTTCTTTTTTGTTGATCCGATTCAATGGGGCCCGGGCTCCAGCCGTCTTCCCGTCCCAGTTACCGGGGACCACCTTTGTGCCTGGCACCTTCTTGGGGTCTGTGATATCGGGAGTGTTGAACGCTGCCCACACGTGCGCGGCGACCGGCCCCCGCTTGGCATGCTGAACATCCATCTGGTAGATACGGCTAACGTCCGGGAAAATGCAGGCGCCCGTGTAGCGGACGTGCAGTTCTTCCCGCCAGTTTGGGGGGCTGCCTGGACCCATGGCCTCGTCGTCGCAGCGGACGGTCGGCGGAGTCCATATCCCATTCTGCCGATCATCGTCGAGCTTGCCCCAGAGCGGGAAACTCGTCGGCCCTACGCTGGTGATGAGGTCTCGGATATTCACCCAGGGGAACATGCTGCACCTGCGTACCGCCCCGCTGGTGCTCTCGGACTTGAAACGGTAGTACCGCATCGTGTCGTTCCATTCATTGACACGGGCCTCGCGATCACCGTTGATCGTTTTGGTGCATGTCGAGTCGGTGGTGCCCGGCTTCGCCGTCACCGACAGTTTCAAGCGCGAGTTTCCTATGCCGGTCACCTCGTCGAAATCGATCTGGTCGAGCGCGACCCACATTGAGATGTCTTTCGGCGTCAGGAGGTCAGTTACACCGTCGCTGCCCTGGTTCCGGATCCCTGTCCCATTTCTCGTGCCGAGGTAGGTGTTGATCACAGTGGTGGCACGAATTATCAGGTCCATGCCCTCCGAGCCGTCGGGCAGCTTCATCCTCTTTTTTTTCTTGCGGTCGGGATCGTCGAGGTCATCGACCCACATGCTGATCCCGAACCATCTGACGGAGCATCCACTGAAGACGGTGGCGTCAGTCCAGATGCCCCATATGGCCTCCTTGGGAGCCTTTGACCGGCAGGTGTTCAGGGTGAAGTGCTTGTACTCCACGTCGCGTGGCGACTGGCCCACCAAGGGCGATTCCGTCACCTTAGCGGTGGCCGGCTGAGAGGTCGCCGCTGATGGAGAGGTCACCGCCGCTGGACCGGCGGCGAGCAAGTTGACTTCACCTGCGGTGAGCGGCCGCTGGTAGCCGCGCACGTCATCGAGGTCGCCGCGCATGCTTGTGCCCAACGTCATGACGGCTTCAGGGTTCCACACAGAAAAGCTGACCGGTGCGGACTTGACCAGGTTGCCGTTGAGGTACAGCGTCGCGGTCTTAGCCACAACGTCGTACACACCGGCGAGGTGGAACCACTCATTAACCGGCGGTTCGACGTTGGACAGCACACCCTCGGTCGTCGCGTCGGCGGTGTCGGCGCTGGTGAAGGTAAACACCAGACCGCGATCGGGGGTGTTGCCAAGGCGGAAGGGAGCCTGGTGAGCGCCCTTCTGCTCAAGGATCCTGTAGTCGCCGTCCTTGTCACTCCACCGTAACCAGGCGCTGACGGTAAAGCTCTGGTCCGTGCGGAGCACCGGCTCGGCGGTCTGCGCCAGCGGTTCCTCTGGGGGCTGGATGCTGCTGACGACCCAGCGCGTCAACTCTGATGCGAATTTCACGTCGACCCAGTAGTTGCCACCACCGTAGGTACTAACGGGGAACTGGGAAGCCTGGCCGTGACCGTAGACGCCGTTGCCGCCGTACACACCCGTGGTGGCCGGAGCATGCAGCGGCGGACTGTCCGTCGCTGCGGCGAAGTAGCCGGCGTCGAACGCGTAGTGTCCGGCGGGGGCGAAGTACGACGCCACATATGTCGTCCCTGAAGTCACCTGAACCGGCGCGGCGAAGGTGAGCGTCTGCCACCCGGATTCGGTCTCCCCCGTGAACGTCCCCGTCGCCAGATTCAGCCCGGAGGCGGTCCACAGGTTCCCGATGTGCGTTCCGGTGTTCCCCGGCCCCTTGTAGAACCGAACCCCCGTAATGAATCCGGGCTTGTCGGCGGTGAACTTCACCCCCAACTCCAATGGGCCAGGGTCTGTAGAGGCAGCGGTCCCCGGGGTCGCCGCCGCACCGAACAGATGCGAGGTGCGCACCATCGATAGAGCAGGATCGGGCTGGCCCTGGTTGGGGACGAACTCGACATCCACCCAGTAATTGCCTCCGTGATAGCTGCCGGATGGCATCGTTGAGGAGGGGCCGTAGGCGTAGACACCGTTGCCGCCGTACACCTCCGTAGTGGCCGGGGCGTGCAGTGGAGGGCTGTCGGTGGCCGTGCTGAAGTAGTCGTCGTTGAACGCGTAGTGTCCGACGGGGGCGAAGTAGGACGCCACATATGTGGCGCCGGGAACCACCTGGACCGGCGCGGCGAAGGTGAGCGTCTGCCAGCCGGATTCGCTCTCGTCGGTGAACGTCCCGGTCGCCAGATTCAGCCCGGAGGTGGTCCACAGGTTCCCGATGTGCGTTCCGGTGTTCCCCGGCCCCTTGTAGAACCGAACCCCCGTAATGAGGCCGGGCTTGTCGGCGGTGAACTTCACCCCCAGCTCCACCGGGTCGGATTCATCAACCGCCGCGACCGCCGGAGTGTCCGTATCGACGAAAAGGCGCGCGGGGGTGGTCCCGGGCACGCTGACCGCCGTAAAGACGGTCCTGACCCCATCCGCGGCGGTGTGGGTGAACTGGGTCGGTGAATCCCTGATCACTTTGGAAGCGTCGGCAGGGTCGGACTCACGCTTGTAGGTGCCATCCGCCTGCCGGGTGTAGGTGAGCTGAGAGCCGTCCGCACCGGTTAACAGCACGTACCCGTTGTCAGAGTGATCCTCGAACGTCATGCCCGACACCGGCGAACCGCCCGCCAGCGCACCTGTACCGGCAGCCTGCGCCTCCGAAGGCGAGTTCGAAACTGCGTTTCCGCTCTTTCCGGTGATCCAGCGGGCCGTGTCGCTCAGAGTGGCGGTATGGCCCTTTCCTGAGGAGTCGGCTGCGGTGCCGCCTGAGCCCTCGTTGAAAGTCCAATGCGCGCTTTCCTCCACCTGAATCTCGAAGGACCAGATGAATGGCGTCATGGGGTTGGCTGAAGCGTCGGTGGCCTCAGCGATCTCTGCGGTGTACCTGGTACCGGGTGTCAGCCGCTGCGCCGGTGTGAAGGTAAAAACCTTCTTCGAGGCGTCACCAGCTACGGATCCCTGTATGGGCATTCCTGATGCGTCCTTCAGCGACACCATTGGCTCCCAGACGGGCTCGCTGACCCAGATCTTTCACGATCATGATCAAGCTTTCCTGAGGTCGTGTTGATCATGGTGTTGGGTGCAGAGTTCCGGGTTCGGGCATGCCGAAAGCC
>NZ_JBFBCI010000026.1:0-106793 GCF_040683095.1 Sphaerisporangium sp. NPDC051017 | reverse complement strand
GCCGCGACCTTCTCGACCACGATGCCGCCTTCGCTGTCTACAACATCTGATCACGGGACGGATCGAGACAGAACAATTCCACGCCGGGGCCCTGGGAGTTGTAGCGATCCTTGGCGGCGCCGATCCCTTGTGTGCCGAACTCACTTCTCGGTACGCGATGGCACTCGGCGAGCCCATAGGGATTCCCGGTCGAGGCCAAGGCAGCGGATCGCTTTTCGATCGCCTTAATGTTGTTCAGAGGGGAAGCCGCGGCTCCGGCCGGTGGCTGTATCGAAGACTGAGGCGCCGAGATAGGGGTGATCATATCCGCTTGGAGCGCGGGGGTCTGTCCAGCCAACGGTGTAACTCGATGTTGATTGTTTCTATCGGGTGGTCGGGGTCATGCGGCCGTCGAAGGTGATGGCGAAGGCGTTGAGGGCGGCCTTCCACCGGGTGATCCAGCGTTTGCGGCCCTTGCCGGTCGGGTCCAGGCTCATGATCGCCATGTAGACGCACTTGAGCGCGGCCTGCTCGTTGGGGAAGTGGCCGCGGGCCTTGACCGCCCGGCGGATCCGGGCGTTCACCGACTCGATGGCGTTGGTGGAGCAGATCACCCGGCGGATCTCGACATCGAAGGACAGAAACGGCACGAACTCCGCCCAGGCGTCCTCCCACAGCTTCACGATCGCCGGGTACCTGCCGCCCCACGCCTCGGCGAACTCCATGAAGCGCTCCAGCGCGGCGGCCTCGGTGGGGGCGGTGTACACCGGCCGCAGCGCCTTGGCGATGGCATCCCAGTGCTGGCGGCCGGCGTACCGGAACGAGGCGCGCAGCAGGTGAACGATGCAGGTCTGCACGACCGTCCGGGGCCAGACCTGCTCGATCGCCTGCGGCAGCCCCTTGAGGCCGTCACAGACCATCATCAGCACGTCCCCGACACCACGGTTCTTGATCTCGGTCAGCACGTGCAGCCAGAACTTGGCGCCCTCACCGCCGTCGCCCGCCCACAGACCGAGGATGTCGCGCTCGCCGTCGACGGTGACCGCCAGGGCCACGTAGATGGGCCGGTTGGCGACCTGGCCGTCGCGCAGCTTGACGTGGATGGCATCGATGAAGATCACCGGGTAGACCGGGTCCAGGGGCCGGTTCTGCCACTCGGCCATGCCCTCCAGCACCTTGTCGGTGATGGTGGAGATGGTCTGCTTGGAGACCTCGGCCCCGTACACCTCGGCCAGGTGAGCGGAGATCTCTCCGGTGGTCAGCCCCTTGGCGGCCAGCGAGATGACCATCTCATCCACGCCCGACAGGCGCCGCTGCCGTTTGGCCACGATCTTCGGCTCGAAGCTGCCGTCGCGGTCCCGTGGCACGCTGAGCTCCACCGGGCCGACGTCGGTCAGCACGGTCTTGGAGCGCTTGCCGTTACGGGAGTTGCCGCTGCCATGGCCGGCCGGGTCGTGCTTGTCGTAGCCGAGATGGTCGGTGATCTCGCCTTCCAGCGCCGACTCCAGCACCAGCTTGGTCAACCGGCCCAGCAGCCCATTCTCACCGACCAGCTCCAGCCCTTCGGCGCGGGCCTGATCGACCAGCTTGGCCACCAGCTCCCGATCCGTGGGCTTGGGCTTGGTGTCCTTACCTGCCACCGCGGCGTCCTCCAGGTCCATCGCTGCCGATGCCTGGATCACAGTACTCATCAGAGGTGTTCTCCTTGATCAGGAGTTACACCGAAGACCGTACAGTCCCCCGCCTGGACTTCAAACCGCCCTGACATAACACCAGCCTTTGAAACTCTCTAGGCCCACCGAGCCCAACCGGTCGACCAGCACGGCGTCTCGTGCACCACTGGCCCGCCGTCGAGTTGCACGGTCCGGCGAATGAACGCCCGCCCGCCGCCCCGGCGCAGCTCATACACCGTTGCCCGGCAAAAGCTGGTCCACAAGATCGGACGCCCTCGCTCGTTCACGTGATGGGAAGCCGACCCGTCGAGCACTGCGTGACCGTGCTGATCTATGGCCACGTGTGGACCTACACACTCCGCGGGATCGCTCATAACGCGCGCCTTGGAGGCTGCGTTGGCTGCCGCTCGTGAAGACGGGTGCAGTGGAAGACGACGCGCCGCGCGGTGCGCTCCGTCTGGCCGACCTGCTGTGTGCCGTAGATCGGCCGACGTCGCTGGGCATCCCAGCCCGCGCACCACCAGAAGCGCTGCCCGTCGCACCACACGATCGCGGGACCGACCATCAGGAGTGCCAGCCCGTATCCCCCGTAGACCCTGGCGCCGATCCCGTGATGAGCGAGAGTCAGCCGCAGTTGTTCGGCAGCGCGTACCGCCGGAGTGTCCGGGAGCCGCAGCATGGCAGTGATCACGGGTGGCCGGTGCTGCTGTCCGATCATGGCGACGCCGGCGTCGTAGCTCGCGTGATCAAAGCCGCGACCCTTTCCGCTTCGTGTACCCTCACCGGCTCGGAGTCGTGGCTACCGTGCAGGACCAGCAGGTACCGGCCCGAACGTCGCTCGATGGTGACCGTGGCCGTGTGCTGGCCCTTGGCATCGGTCACGACCAATTCGGGCGGGTATTGCCTCGTCCACGACCAAGGGATCGTACGGTCTGGCCAAGCGGCGTCGTCGATCCGATGGGCGAACAACCCGAGACTGATCCTGTGATCGCGGCGGGAACCGATACCCCGCTCCTTGAGAAGCCGCTGCACCACGGCCAGGGCCCTGTCCTGCTTTTCCACCGCGGCCTCGGTGACCGCCCTGTCGTCGGTCGCGGGTCGGGCGGTGGGAGTGCTCATCTGAGGCTTGTCGGGTTCGTGTCGCTCGTCGTGGCCGGCTTTAAGGTTGTCCACGGATCGCACCTCCAGCGTGCGGTTGAGGACCCGTCGAACGAGTCGCGTCGCTTCGGCGGGTCCGCCTATTGTGCGGGTGCGGCCAGTGGAATGCCCGACGGCGTGGCGGCATAAGGGCGTGAGCAGCCCAGGCTGTGGGACTCGGTTCACACCCCGTGTGAAAGCGATCCAGTCGTGATGGACCACGCGGACGCGACGACCTGCCTCGTGCGTGACATTCTGATTACACTCCGTGGAGAGGTGGACGCCGACGTGGAGGCAGGCCGATGGGCGAGCCGAACATCCTGCTTGACGCGCTGCTCGCCGAAGCGGCGATATCGCACGCTGGGCTCGCCACTCGCATCAACGCGGCTACGGCCACCGCCCGGCGCCCGACACGCTACGACCACACCGCCATCGCCCGATGGATCAGGGACAGGGCCATCCCCCGCGGCAACGTGCCGGAGATCATTTGCCAGATCATCGGGAGTAAGGTCGGGAGGACTCTGACGCTCTCGGACATTGGCATGACTCGTAATCGGATCGAGCCGGACGAGCCAGGGTTGCCTCAGGCCATTGACCAGGCGGTCGCGTTGTGGCGCGGAGACCTCGTCGACAAGGCCTTCCTGGCGAGTGCCACGATGATCGAAGGACCGGCGGCCATCGCGCCCGTCTTCGAATGGGAGAACCCGCCTCATGAGCTGGACATCTCGCGCCGAGGACCGTACCCAGTAGGCAGGGACGACGTGCAGGTGCTCAAGGACGCGCGCGCTCGCTACGAGCAGATGTACCGCCGAGTCGGCGGTGTGCCCGTACGCCCGCGCATCGTGGCATTTCTCAACGCCAACGTGACACCGCTGCTCAAGGGCAGCCATGACGATCAAGCAGGACGAGAGCTGTTCCGGGCAGCCGGTGGCTTGGTCGCGCTCGCGGGCGTCTGCGCCTACGACTCCGACCGTCAGGCGCTCTCCCAGCGTTACCTGTTCCATGCTCTGCGCATGGCCAAGGCATCCGGCAGCCTGGCGTTCGGCGGCTACGTGGTCGCTCTGCTGGCCAACCAGGCCATGTCGCAGGCGAGGCACCGGTATGTGATCCAGTACGCCGAGACCGCGTTGCGGACAGCTCGCGATCATCTAAGTCCCGCTCTGGTGACCGACCTTCACATACTCCAGGCCAAGGCATACGCACGGGTCGGAGACCGGGCGAGCTGTCATGCGCACATGCGGCGATCGGAGACCACAGCGGCTCAGATCCGACAAGCGGAGGAACCACCCGAGACGGGCTACGTTCAACCGGGTCTGCTGGAATGCCAGCACGCCGAAGCGCTGCGGCGACTCGGTGATCTCATGGCGGCTCAGACCTACGCCGAGGAAGCGCTCAGGCACGCTGGCACCTGCCACCTACGCGGCCAGACACACCGGCTCGCCACCCTCGCCCTCGTCTTGGCCGAGCGTCGCGAACTGGACCGGGCCGTCGCCACCGCCGAGACCATGCTGGAGCGCGCGCAAGGCATGGAGTCCCAGCGCATCGCCGAACGAGTCGCCACCGTGGCCGACGCGCTACGCCCCTTCGACGCCCGTGTGGTCCAAGGCTTTCTGACACGGGTACGCCAGCAGGCACGCGTGCCCTTGTAGCGTGGGACCCCAGATCGGGCAACCACGCTGGGAGTACGCCGCATGCGCTGGCAGGTCAACTCCGAAGAGCCTCTCTACACCGACCCGTGGCTCGACATCCGGGTTGCGGATGTGGAGCTGCCCGACGGCAGGCATCTGGACCACCGGTTGATCCGCACTGCGCCCGGAGCCGGAGCTGTGGTCACCGACGAACGGCGCCGGGTGCTACTGATCTGGCGGCACCGCTTCATCACCGATTCTTGGGGATGGGAGATTCCCATCGGGAAGATCGAAGACGGGGAGGACCCGGCCAGCGCCGCGGCGCGCGAAGTCGAGGAGGAGACCGGCTGGCGGCCCGGGGTGCTGCGCCCATTGGTGAAAGTCCAGCCGACCAACGGCATCTCCGACTCCGTCCACCACATCTTCCATGCCAGCAGCGCCACCTACATCGGCCCGCCCACCGAGGGCTGGGAGGCCGAGCGCGTCGAATGGGTACCGCTGAGCGACGTGCCCCGGCTGGTCGGCAAGGGCGAACTCGTGAGTGGCACCAGCATGGCCGCGCTGCTCTACGCCCTCACCGAGATATAGGAGTCGGCCAAAGTCCGGAACGAGCCGACCCGGCAGGCGATTTGCGGATCAGGGCCAGGCAGCAGGTCGGCTCACGCCCAGGGGTTGAGCGCGAGCCGTACAGCGAGACCTGTGGAACTACTCCTCGGTCGAGACCAGGCCCGTCTGGCAGGCGCCCCACTCGGATGGGTCACCTAGCTTGACGTTGGTACGCAGTTCAGCGTGGCCCGACGGCGGCTCTGGTTGACTACAGTCCCGAACACTTGAAGGCCTGGTTCAGGTCGGACGCACTCAACCGAATCGCAACGCGGCAGCGCTCTCTACCAACCCGCCACGCTCAAGTTGCCTCAACACTTCATCCAGAGTCTCGGGTGGGTTGATCCGCTGGTCAACTATTTGCTGCACACAGGAGAAGACAACCCTGTCGGCGATGTCGATAAGGTCGAGAAGAAACTCGTCTGGAGACTTGGCGACGATACCCCATGAACTGAGCACCTCAGCGGGAAAGTCCTGGAGGTTAGACGTGACGATGATCTCCGCTCCAGTCTTGATCGCCGCGGCCAGCACGTGCCTGTCATCCGGATCCGGCAGCTTAAGACCGTCGATCAAGGGTTCGAAGTCGGTGACGAGACAGTCGGCCACCGCCTGGAGCATCAGCGTCCGCAGTCGTTGACGCTTAGCGTCCGTCGCGGCCGGCCGCTTCGCCAATGCACGGTCGAGCTCATCAAGGATCTGATACGTCCATCTGGGCTGCACGAGACGTGCCCGGCCAACTCGAATGAGCAAGTCCCGCACGGTGTTGCCGTACAGCGCACATGCATCGTAGACAACCACCGGAACCATGATCAGTCGTCACCAAGTTCCTGACCGAGCCGCGACAGCTCGTCCACGACACTTTTGCGCTTGAGATCGTCGTGACGCATGTACTCCATCACAGCATCGAACCGGATCCGCCTGTGGCGACCGACGCGTCGATAGTCGATCTCACCACGTTCGAGCAAACCAATGAGATAAGGACGGGAGACGTTGAGGAGATCTGCGGCTTGCTGCGTCGTGAGTTCAGCGTTGAGTGGGAGGATCTGGACGCCTTGCCCCCGAGCCATCGCACCGAGGATGTAGGCGAACATCTCCACCGCCTGGCGAGGCAACACCAAAGCCTGGTCACCGCCGCCTTCCACAAGGATCTCGAACTCATCGGTGTCACTTGCGCTATGGACCAGATAGTCATTGATACGGCGCAGTGCTCTCGCTGCTTTCTCCGGGTCCACGGCTCCAGGTGATACCGAGCCGACCTGCGTGATGGGAGTCACAGTCATCCACCTCCTATCGCAGTATCCGCAATATTCGACGAGGACGCAACCGTTGATCCTACTCCCCAACAGCGAGCAAGCGCATGGGAAGAGTCAATCACCGGCTTTGATCACCTGACCAGCTCCCCGCGCCACCATGCCTGCTACCCCCTCAGGGCCGCCGCGGCGAGCGCGTTGCGAAAGCCGGTCACCTCCCCACCCAACGGGTAGCCGGCCTCGGGGTTCTCCAACAGCAGGGGGATCTTCTTCGCCCAACCGGCTGGAGAGGTCACCTGGCTCGCGGTCGGTGCCTCGCTCGGAGCCGCCCAGGCAGAAGGGCGTACAGGTTCACGGGCGCCAGTCACCGATTACGCAGGTACCGCAAGCCCAGCGCCCCGTACCAAATCATGATCGGCAGGTGGAGGGCGTACCCGAGCTGTTCCAGCGCCACCGTCGGCCCATCGGTCCCGGTCGTCCACGGAAGCGCGACCGCGGCCAAACCTGAGATCGCGGCGACCGCACCGGCGATGCGGAGCCCTGTCGGCATCGGGACGCCGACCGCTGCGGCGGCGGTGGCGGCGACCCACAGCAGCCCGGCCAGGTTGACCGCCCACTTGGCGGTGAGCAGTACCACCCAGGCCACGGTGACGACCGCCGGGGCGGTGGGGTCGGCGGCCAACTGGGTCAGCGCCAGGTTCCCGGCGTCATGAAGCAGGCCTGCCAGCCCGGCGGCGGCCAGCAGTCCGCCGGCCAGCGTCACCAGGTGCGGTCCGGGGGCCTGGGCGGAGCGAGCGGACATCACGAGCCCGGCCGCGGTCAGTGCCAGCCAGCCCAGCACGTCGAAGGTCAACTCGGTCAGATGCAGCCCGAACTGCTCACCCACCGCGGCCAGCACAGCATCGGGGCCGGCTGAATTCAGGGTCAACCCCGATGGCACCACGATGGCCGCACCGGCGATCATGGCCACCAACGAGGTCAACAGCAGGACACCGGTAAGCCGGGTCCGAGGGTTCGAATCGGTCATGGACGGTGACGGTAGGACCTTGCCGCAGGGACAAAGTCAACATGCCGGGGAGAGGAGCCAGGGTGTGGCGGATCGGGCAACTGGCGCGCATGGTCGGCGTATCCGAACGGACCCTGCGCCATTACGACAAGATCGGACTGCTGCCTCCTGCCACGGTAGACCGATCCACCGGCTATCGCCGGTACGCTGTGGCCGAGCTGTCACGATTGGAACGCATCCGCGGCTTGCAACGCCTCGGCCTGCCGTTACGCCAGATCGCCGATCTGCTGGACGCTCCTGAGGCACAGCTGCGGCAGGCCCTGGCCGAGATCGTGACAGGCATCAAGCATGACATCGCCGCCCTTGCCGCCGCCGCGGCTCACGCCGAGGACCGCCTTGCCACACCGATGTCGATCCTGCCCCAGGAAACTACATTGGGCTCTCGCCGCCTACGCGTACGCCGTTTGCGCCTCGATCATCCATCCGAGCTCGCCGCCCTATGCCCGGCACCGCCGGCGACCCTGCTGACCTGGCTGCGCGGGCAGCCCACCGACGGGTTCACGGCGGCGGTGACCACCGATCACGACGGCGAGCGACTCACCCTGCCCGCTCGCGCCGTCGTGCGAGCCGTCGTTCCGCCTTCCACAGCCGTGGTCCGCGCCGGGCAGGACCTGTTCGGCTGGTTGCACCGCCACCACTTGGCCATCACCGGCCCCACCGTGGAAGAACACCTCGTCGACGCCGACGGCGCCCACGCCGTCGTCCTTGAAGTATCCGTACGCCCCCAACGACACACCCCCTCGGCCTGACCGCTCCGCACACGCCTCCCGCTCGCCGAACCGGGGCCGGATAGCCGGACGGCTCACGCCCAGGAGTTGAGCGCGAGCCCTCCGGCGAGATCTGTGAAGCTACTCCTCGGTCGGGACCAGGCCCGTCTGGCAGGCGCCCCACTCGGACGGGTCACCTAGCTTGACGTTGGTACCGCCGAGGCCGCAGTAGCCGTTGGGGACCTTGTGCAGGTACTGCTGGTGGTAGCGGTCGCTCTGAGGCAGCAGGTGCTTAATCCCCTACGCACGAAGGCTGGTCAGACGCTCACGATCCTCACTGTCTTGCCGCACAGCTTCAGCAAATCGTCTTCATCTGAGGTCAGGACTATGACCGGTTTGACCGATCGCAGCGCGGTGGCCGCCACGACCGCGTCGATCGCGTACTTGTGCCCATGGAGACCGCTGGCGCGGAGCAGTTCAAGGGCGTGCAGAGAGATCTCCTCCGTGACGGCCTCGACCCGAAGCCTGGACAGGTGCCACCGGAGCCGATCGTTCTTCACCCGGATGTCGAAAGCCTCGATTGGTGTCATCGCACTGACAACGACGCGAAAGTCGTTGCTCTGCGCCTCTCGCACGATCGCCGTGACCCGCTGGTCCGCGGCACACCACTTTGACAGCCCCTCGGAGTCCAGGAGTACCGTGCCCGCACTCAGATTGCTTCGCGCCCGCGCCATTCCTCCCCCTCCTGGAGTTCAGTAGCGGACTTCACGCTACGGAACAGCTCGGCTGCCTCGTCCCGGAAGGCCTGCGGGATAGGACCCGCCTCACTCTCGTTGACTTGCAGCGCCTCCTCCAGCAGGTCTCGCTCGATCTGACGCTCGACAGCCGCATCCACGTAGGCAGAGAAACCACGCGCACCGACGCGCTCTCGTACAGCTCGCACGTTACCGGCACGCAAGGAGACGCTGACCTTCGTAGCAGGTCCCTCCCCAAGAGGGAATTCCAATTCGGACTCACTCACCCCTTCATCTTACTACTTCAAGTAGCAAATGAGCTCGCCATGCCCCAGAGAGCGAGATGGGCGCGTCACCGACACGGCCTGAGGACGAAGCACCTCATCTGGCCCCCCAGGACCGAGAGCCGCAAATGTCAACCCACCTTCCTATCCTTGGCACCATGAAGATCCGCTCCGACTGGGCACTCGAACGCCTGTTGGAGCAGGCCCGTCACAGAGCAGGCACAGATGACTTGCGTCACGCGGTGGCAGCAGTCCTGGAGTTCATCACCAGCGCACCTAAGACCCGATTTCGGAGAGCCGCAGCCCGGCCCGCCGACCGTCTGGAGCGCGCGGCAGGCCGCGAAGCGGGCTGCCCTAGACCATGTAGAGAAGGTTCTCGCCGTCGTTACTCACCGTAACTGGCACTCTTCGGGGGTATCGCTCATGATCAGTTCGGCGATGTGTAGCCAGCGTGCGGCATAGATGCGGCCTTCACGTCGGCGAAGTCGTGGGACCAACGCACGTAGGTCACGCGCGCACTCCCGGACGATGCGAAGTTGATCAGCGTCCAACACGCCTCGCCTGTGACCTACGTAGCTGGTCACACACCCCGCCAAGTCGTTGTCGATCAACAGCATGGGGTACCCGTAGATCTCCACGCTGATCAGATCATCGGGGTAGCTCAGTCCGCACTGCTCGGCGAACAGCACGGAGACCTCGTTGAAGACCTCCCGGTTCACTCACCCGCAGGCGCGATGCCCACCGGGCAGGAGACCCCGGTACCTCCCACCCCGCAGTAGCCGTTCGGTACCTTGAACAAATACTGCTGGTGGTACTCCTCGGCGAAGTGGTAGTCGGGGGCGGGCTTGATCTCTGTGGTGATCTCGCCGTAGCCGGCCTGGGTGAGGACGGTCTGGTAGGCGTCGCGGGAGGTTTCCGCGGACTTCTGCTGCTGGGGGCCGTGGGTGTAGATGGCCGAGCGGTACTGGGTGCCGACGTCGTTGCCCTGGCGCATGCCCTGGGTCGGGTCGTGCGCCTCCCAGAAGACCTTCAGCAGTTCCTCGTACGAAACCCGGTTCGGGTCGAACACGACGCGGACGACCTCGGTGTGACCGGTGCGGCCGGTGCAGACCTCCTCGTACGTCGGGTTCGGGGTGTAACCGCCCTGGTAGCCCACCGAGGTGGAGACGACGCCAGGGGTCTGCCAGAACTTGCGCTCGGCCCCCCAGAAGCAGCCCAGGCCGAAGTCGGCGATCTCGGTGCCCTCGGGGTAGGGCGGGGCGAGGGGGGCGTCCAGGACGGCGTGGCGTGCGGGGACGGGCATCGTCACGCTGCGTCCAGGGAGCGCTTCCTCGGGGGAGACCATCGAGGTCTTGTTGTTACCGAAGAGCCAGCCCATCGTGCACCTCCGTCGAGTGTTCGTGCAGACACGGCAACCATGGGGGCCGCCGCCTTGTTCCCTCTGGTTAGCATCTCTTAAGAGACAGTAAAGACCTACTTATTTGTGATAAAGGCTGTCAGTAGTGAAAATGGGCTACATGCCTGATTCGCGCCGTGGGGTCCTGTACGGCATCGCCGCCTACACCATGTGGGGGCTGTTTCCCCTCTACTGGCCACTGCTCAAGCCCTCCGGGGCGGTCGAGATCCTCGCCCACCGGATGGTCTGGTCGCTGGTCGCGGTACTCGCCGTCCTGGCCGTACGACGCCACTGGTCCTGGTTCCGCGGACTCATCAGGCAGCCCAGGAAGCTCGCGCTGCTGACGCTCGCCGCCGCGGTCGTGTCCGTCAACTGGGGCGTCTACATCTACGCGGTGAACGCCGGACACGTGGTCGAGAGCGCGCTCGGCTACTTCATCAATCCCCTGGTCAGCGTCCTGTTCGGGGTGATGGTCTTCCGGGAGCGGCTGCGCCCCTGGCAGTGGGTGGCCGTGGGGCTCGGCGCGCTGGCCGTGATCGTGCTGACCGTCGACTACGGCCGCCCGCCGTGGATCGCACTCGTGCTCGCGGTGAGCTTCGGCACGTACGGCCTGGTCAAGAAGTCGGCGAACGTGGGCGCGGCCGAGAGTCTGACGATCGAGACGCTGGTCCTGCTGCTCCCGGCGCTCGCGTACCTGATCTTCCTGCAGGCGCAGGGGACGTCGACGTTCGGGCACGAGGGACTCGGGCACGCCGCGCTGCTCGCGGGCGCGGGCCTGGTGACGGCGGTGCCGCTCATGGCGTTCACCGCCGCCGCGATCAGGGTGCCGCTCACCGTGATCGGGCTTCTGCAGTACATCGCCCCCATCCTGCAGTTCCTCTGCGGTGTGCTGGTCGCCCACGAGACGATGCCGCCCAGCCGGTGGGTCGGATTCGTCATCATCTGGCTGGCGCTGGCCGTGTTCAGCTGGGAAGGCCTGCGCAACGCCCACGCGGCCCGGCGGCAGGCCGCGAGCGGGACTCCAGCCCTGGAGTCCGTCTGAGTACCATCTGAGCGCCCTGCACCTGGGCCCGCAACAATGCGAGCCGGCTCCAGGAAGGCCGCAGAACGGACGCGAAAGCCGTAGAACCCCGTAACCGATCAGCCCGAGCGGTCCGCCACGTACGTGCACAGGGCCAGCAAGGCCTCGCGCGCCGGGATGTCCGGCAGGGCGGAGAGGTCGGCGCGGGCGCGTTCGACCCACGACATGAGCTCGGCCCGCGCCCGGACCATCGCCGGGTTGGCGCGCAGCAGAGTCACCGCCTCGTCGATGTCCTCCTCGGCCACCGGACCGGCGAGCAGCTCACGCAGCCGCGCGTCCTCGGGCGCCGTGGACTCCAGCGCGTAGAGAACGGGCAGCGTGCGGATGCCCTCCTTGAGGTCGGTGCCGGGCGTCTTGCCGCTCTCGCCGGCGGAGGAGGCGACGTCCAGCAGGTCGTCGCCGAGCTGCCAGGCCACGCCGATGGCCTCGCACGCACTGGTGAGACGCGCCACGACGTTCTCGGGCGCGCCCGACAGCATCGCGCCGAACCGCCCGGAGGTGGCGATCAGGGAGCCCGTCTTGTCGGCGAGGACCTCGATGTAGTGGGTGACGGCGTCGACGCCGGGACGCGGCCCGATGGTCTCGCGGATCTGCCCGCGCACGAGCCGTGAGAACGTCTGGGCCTGGATGCGGACCAGCTCGGGCCCGAGGTCGGCGAGGATCTCCGACGCCTGGGCGAAGAGGTGGTCGCCGGTGAGGATGGCCACCGTGTTGTCCCACCGGGCGTTGGCGGACGGCGAGCCGCGCCGCACCCGCGCCTCGTCCATGACGTCGTCGTGGTAGAGGGTGGCCAGGTGGGTGAGCTCGATGACGACGGCCCCCGGCACGACGCCGGGGGCGCTCGCGTCACCGAAATGGGACGCCAGGAGCACGATCATCGCGCGGAAACGCTTGCCCCCGGCCAAGATGAGATGCCGGGACGCCTCCGCGACGAAGGCGTCCTCGCTGTCGGCGGCCGAGCGGAGCAGTTTCTCGACGGCATCGAGACCGCTCGCGATATCCGCGGCCAGCCCTTCGTCGATGAAAGGCAGGTCGACTACGGGCGGCGCGGCCATGAAGCATGTACTCCTAACGAACGAACAGCGACTGCGCGGCCGAGTGCGCGAGGTCGAGCACCGGCTGCGGGAACACCCCGAGGACTACGGTAGCCGCAGCCGCCAGCGTGACCACAGCCGCGGTACCCATGCTGGGCAGGGCGATGGTCGGGCCCTCGGGCGCCGGGTCGCTGAAGAACATCAGGACGATGACGCGGACGTAGAAGAACGCCGCCATGGCGGAGGTCACGACACCGACGATGACCAGGCCGACGCCGCCGGCGGCGACCGCCGGGGCGAACACGGCGTACTTGCCGAAGAAGCCGGAGGTCAGCGGGATGCCGGCGAAGGCGAGCAGGAACAGCGCGAAGATGCCCGCGAGGGCGGGCGACCGCTTGCCGAGCCCGGCCCAGCGGGACAGGTGGCCCGCCTCGCCTCCGGCGTCGCGGATCATCGTGACGACCGCGAACGCGCCCACCGTGGCGAACCCGTAGGTGACCAGGTAGAACAGGATGCCGGACAGGGCGTTGACGTTCTGCGCCTCCTTGCCGGTGGCGACGACGGCGGTGAGCAGGAAGCCGGTGTGCGCGATCGACGAGTAGGCGAGCATGCGCTTGATGTCGGTCTGCGTGATCGCCAGCACCGCGCCGATGATCATGGTGAGGATCGCCACCGCCCACAGCACCGGCGTCCACTGCGTGTCCAGGTTGCCGAGGGCCACCCAGAAGACGCGCAACAGCGCGCCGAAGGCGGCGATCAGCGTGCCGGACGCCATGAGCGCGGTGATGGGCGTCGGCGAGCCCTGGTACACGTCGGGCTTCCACGCCTGGAACGGAGCCGCGCCGATCTTGAAGAGCAGGCCGACGCCGAGCGTCGCGGCGCCCATGTACAGCAGCGCGTCCTGGCCGCCGACCGTGGCCAGGGCCTTGTCGATGGCCGACAGGTCCACCGACCCGGCGAAGCCGTACAGCAGGGCCGTGCCGTACAGGAAGAACGCCGACGAGAAGGCGCCGAGCAGGAAGTACTTCATCGCCGCCTCCTGCGAGAGCAGGCGGCGACGGCGGGCCAGGCCGCACAGCAGGTACAGCGGCAGCGACATGACCTCGAGGGCCACGAACATGATCAGCAGGTCGTTCGAGGCGGGGAAGAGCATCATGCCGCCGACGGCGAACAGCACCAGCGGGTAGATCTCGGTGTGCGCGCCGCCCTCGGAGATCGCCTGGCCCTCCTCGGCACTGCCGGGGACGGCGGAGGCCTGCGCGACGAACTGGTCGTCGTCGTTGATGAGCAGGACGCAGACGATCGCCAGCAGCAGGATGGCGCCCCAGATGAACAGGGAGGGCCCGTCCACGGCGACGGCGCCCATGGCGGCGGCACTGCGCACGCCCTGGGTGCCCTGCCAGATGGTCAGTGCCAGCGCGCCGACCATCGACAGGATCGTGATCGGCATCTGGATGGACTTGCGCAGGTAGCGCGGCGTGAACGCCTCGACGAGCACGCCGATGATCGCCGCCCCGAAGACGAGGAGCATCGGCGCGAGCTCCCCGTACTCGATCTTCGGCGCCTCGATGGTGGCGGCGGCGAGCGTGCTCACTGGCCTGCCCCCTTCTTTTCAGCGGTGACTGGTATTGCGGGGGTGAACTGCGGCGCGTGCACGGTGGTCAGGGTCTGGTGCACGGCCGGGTTGACGACGTCCAGCAACGGCTTGGGGAAGAACCCGAACAGGACGAGCAGGGCGATCAGCGGGGCCACGACGACCTTCTCGCGGAGGTTCAGGTCGGGCAGCGCCTTGACGCTCTCCTGGGTCGGGCCGCCCATCATGCGCTGGTACATCCACAGGATGTACACGGCGGCGAGCACCATGCCGGACAGGGCGATGATCCCCGGTACGACATAGTTCTCGAAGGTGCCGATCAGGACGAGGAACTCGCTGACGAAGGTCGACAGGCCCGGCAGGGACAGTGAGGACAGTCCGGCGATCAGGAAGGTGCCCGCCAGCACGGGGGCGACCTTCTGCACGCCTCCGTAGTCCGCGATGTACTGCGAGCCTCTGCGGTGGATCAGGAACCCGGCGAGCAGGAACAGCGCGCCGGTCGAGAAGCCGTGGTTGACCATGTACAGCGTCGCGCCCGCGCCGGCGTCGGCGCTCATGGCGAACACGCCCATCGTGATGAAGCCGAAGTGCGAGATGGAGGTGTACGCGATGAGCCGCTTCATGTCGGTCTGGCCGATGGCGACGATCGCGCCGTACACGATGCCGATGACGCTGAGCGTGAGGATCAGCGGCGTGAAGAACTTGGCGGCGTCCGGGAACAGCTCCAGGCAGAAGCGGAGCATTCCGTACGTGCCGACCTTGTCCAGGACGCCGACGAGCAGGACTGCGGCCCCGGCGGGCGCCTGGGCGGCGGCGTCGGGCAGCCAGGTGTGGAACGGCCACACCGGCGCCTTGACCGCGAAGGCGATGAAGAAGCCGAGGAACAGCCACTTCTGCGTGGTCGGGTCCTTGATCGCACCGAGCAGCTCGGGCTGCAGGAACGTGCCCTTGGCGGCGATGGCGTAGAGCGCGATCACGGCCACGAGCATGAGCAGGCCGCCGAACAGCGAGTACAGCAGGAACTTGACGGCCGCGTACGACCGCTGGGCTCCGCCGTAGGACCCGATCATGAAGTACATCGGGATCAGCATCGCTTCGAAGAAGACGTAGAAGAGGAAGACGTCGGTCGCCGCGAAGACGCCGATCATCATCGCTTCCAGCACCAGGATCAGCGCGAAGTACGTCTTCACCGACCGCTTGGCCTCGGGCCGGTCGGCGTCGTGCCAGGAGGCCAGGACCACGATCGGTACCAGCACCACCGCGAGCGCGATCAGCACCAGCGCGATGCCGTCGACGGCCACCGCGTAGTGGACGCCGAACGACGGGATCCAGTCGTGGACCTCGCTGAACTGGTAGCGCGCCCCGGACCGGTCGAACTGGGCGGCCATGGCCAGTGTGAGCACCAGCACGACGAGCGAGACACCGAGCGTGAGCTGCTTGGCGAGCTTGTCGTTGCCCTTGGGCACCGCCGCGACCGCCAGCGCGCCCACCACGGGCACGCCCATCAATATCGAGAGCCAGGGCATCACAGGTTCCCTACGACGAACCATGCGCCGACCAGGAGGGCGGCACCGAAGAATATCGACAAGGCGTACGACCGGACGAAGCCGGTCTGGACGCGGCGCAGCCGGCCGGACGTGCCGCCGATCAGCGCCGCCAGCCCGTTGACCAGGCCGTCCACGCCGCGGTTGTCGAAGAACACGGCGAGGCGGGTCAGCCACTGGCCGGGACGCATGAACAGCGCCTCGTTCAGCGCGTCGCCGTACAGGTCACGGCGGGCGAAGGTGGTGAGGAACGAGCCGCGCGGGGCGACGGCCGGGACCTCGGACCTGCCGTAGCGCATCCACGCGTAGGCGACGCCGACGGCGACCAGTGCCAGCGTGGCCAGGCCGGTGGGGGCGAACGGGTCGAAGTGCGGCATCTCATTGGCCCGAGGGCTGCCGACGGCCGGGGCGAGGAACTCCATGAACCGGTTGCCCGCGATGAGGAACGCGCCGGCGAAGACCGAGCCGATCGACAGCAGGATCAGCGGCCAGGTCATCACGGCCGGGGACTCGTGCGGGTGGGCGTCCTTCTCCCAGCGGGGCGTGCCGTGGAAGGTCATGAAGAACAGGCGCGACATGTAGAAGCCGGTGATGCCCGCGCCGATCACGGCCAGCCAGCCGAGGATCGGGTTGTGGTGCATCGCGGTCTCGATGATGCCGTCCTTGGTCCAGTAGCCGGACAGCAGCGGGAAGCCGATGATCGCCAGGTAGCCGAGCCCGAACGTCGCCCAGGTGATCCGCATCTTCGACGCGAGGCCGCCGAACCTGCGCATGTCGACCTCGTCGTTCATGGCGTGCATGACCGACCCGGCGCCGAGGAACATCGAGGCCTTGAAGAAGCCGTGCGCGATGAGGTGGGCGATGGCGAACGCGTACCCGACCGGGCCGAGGCCCGCGGCGAGCATCATGTAGCCGATCTGCGACATCGTCGAACCGGCGAGGGCCTTCTTGATGTCGTCCTTGGCGGTACCGATGATCGCACCGGCGAGCAGCGTGGCGACGCCGACGATGGTGACGACGAGCTGCGCGGTCGAGGCGGCCTCGAAGATCGGGCCGGATCGGACGACCAGGTAGACGCCGGCGGTGACCATCGTGGCCGCGTGGATGAGGGCGGAGACCGGGGTCGGGCCCTCCATCGCGTCCAGGAGCCAGGACTGCAGCGGGAGCTGGGCCGACTTGCCGCACGCGCCGAGCAGCAGCGCGAGGCCGATGAGCGTCAGCGTGCCCTGGGAGGCGCCGCTTTGGGCGGCGGGCAGGACCTGGTTGAAGGCGATCGTGCCGAACGTCGTGAAGATGACGAAGATGCCGAGCGCGAGGCCCATGTCGCCGACGCGGTTGACGATGAACGCCTTCTTGGCCGCGGCGGCCGCCGTGGGCTTGTGCTGCCAGAAGCCGATGAGCAGGTAGGACGCCAGACCGACGCCCTCCCAGCCGATGTACAGGCCGAGGTAGTTGTCGGCCAGCACCAGCAGGAGCATCGCGGCGACGAAGAGGTTCAGGTAGGCGAAGAACCGCCGCCGGCCCGGGTCGTGCGCCATGTAGCCGATCGAGTAGATGTGGATCAGCGACCCGACACCGGTGATCAGCAGGACGAACGAGATCGACAGCGGGTCCAGCAGCAGGCCCATCTTGACGTGCAGCGAGCCGGACGGCAGGAAGTCGTACAGCTCCACCACGCGGCGGCGCTGGTCGGCCCCGAACCCGAGCAGCTCGAAGAAGACGAGCACGGCCACCACGAACGACGCCAGGGACATGGCGACGCCGAGGAAGTGGCCCCAGCGGTCGGTGCGCCGGCCGCCCAGCAGGAGGATCGCCGCGCCGAGCAGGGGCAAGGCGATCGTCAGCCAGGAGACACCGATCACTCCACCGGAGTGCTGGACGAAGTCAGCAGCGGTTTCCACGGCGCCCTCTTAGTACTTCAGCAGGTTGGCGTCGTCCACCGACGCGGACCTGCGGGTTCGGAAGATCGTCACGATGATCGCGAGACCCACGACGACCTCGGCGGCGGCCACGATCATCACGAAGAAGGCGATGATCTGGCCCTGGAGGTTGCCGTGCTGCCGGGCGAAGGTGACGAAAGCCAGGTTGCAGGCGTTGAGCATGAGCTCCACGCACATGAACACCACGATGGCGTTGCGGCGCACCAGCACGCCGACCGCTCCGATGGCGAACAGCAGCGCGGAGAGCACGAGGTAGTGGGTGGTCACTTGCCTTCCTCCTCGACGGGGCCCTCGGTGCGGCCCTCGGCGGGCAGACCGGCGGCCTGCGAGACCGGCGGCCGGTCGTCGGCCGGGACGCCCGCCTCGGGCTCCTCGGCCACGGCCTGGACGACCTTCGGCTGCTCGGCGGCCGGGCCCTTGGCGACGTTCTTGAGGGCCTGGGCGAGCCGCGGGTTCTCCGGGAGCCGCCCGCGCTCGACGTCGTAGCGGGCGATGTACCGGTTGACCGACAGCTCCGAGACCGAACCGTCCGGCAGCAGCGCGGGCATGTCGATCGCGTTGTGCCGCGCGTAGGTGCCGGGGCCGGGCAGCGGGGTCGGGTGGTCGCCGAGGAAGCGGGCGCGCGCCAGGTCCTTCTGCGTGGGCTTGGGCGCGGTGCGCTCGCGGTGCGCCAGCACCATCGCGCCGAGCGCGGCGGTGATGAGCAGCGCCGAGGTGACCTCGAACGCGAAGACGTACCGCGTGAAGATCAGCCTCGCCAGCGCGGGGACGTTGCCGCCGTCCGCCTTCACGGCCTCCGCGAGACCGGCGGGCTCGCCGACGACCGCGTTGCCGATGCCCACCGCGATCAGGACGGCGAAGCCGAGGCCCGCGATGATCGCCCAGAAGCGCTGGCCCTTGATCGTCTCGACCAGGGAGTCGGACGAGTCGACGCCGACCAGCATCAGGACGAACAGGAAGAGCATCATGACCGCGCCGGTGTAGACGATGATCTGCACCACGGCGAGGAACGGGGCGTCCTGCACGGCGTAGAGCACCGCCAGCGAGAGCATCACCACGCCCAGCATGAGCGCGGAGTACACCGCCTTGCGGCTGAAGACGAGCCCGAACGCCGCGGCCACGGAGACGACCGCGAGCACCCAGAACGTGATCGTTTCACCCATTGCTACGACCCAACCGGTAGTAGTCCTCTTCGGTGTCGCCGAGGCGCATCGGGTGCGGGGGCGTCTCCATGCCGGGACCCAGCGGCGCGAGCAGCATCTCCTTGGTGTAGATGAGGCTCTCACGGCTCGCGTCGGCGAGCTCGTACTCGTTGGTCATCGTGAGCGCGCGTGTCGGGCACGCCTCGATGCACAGGCCGCACAGGATGCACCGCAGGTAGTTGATCTGGTACGTCCTGCCGTACCGCTCACCCGGGGAGTAGCGCTCCTCGTCGGTGTTGTCGGCGCCTTCCACGTAGATCGCGTCCGCGGGGCAGGCCCAGGCGCACAGCTCGCACCCGACGCACTTCTCCAGCCCGTCCGGCCAGCGGTTCAACTGGTGACGCCCGTGGAAGCGCGGCGCGGTCGGCCGCTTCTCCTCGGGGTAGTTCGTCGTCACCGGCTTCTTGAACATGTGATGGAAGGTGACGCCGAACCCCTTCACGGGGTTCAGGAAATCAGTTAGTCCCACTGGGGACCTCCTTGCGTCCGTTGACGCCGTGGTAGTGCGGCAGGTCCAGCGCCGGAACCGGGAACCCGCCCGCGGTGGGCTCGGCACGGAGCTGCTCGAACTCCGCCTGGACCTCGGCGGCCCGCGCCTCCCTGCGGCGCTGGTTGACCGTGTCGAAGCGGAAGTAGATCGCGAGGCATCCGACGACGACCACCGCCGCGATCACCATCACGAGCGTCTTGTCGGCGCCCTCGACGCGGGTCGCGCGCACGGTGGCGACCACGAGGATCCACGCCAGGTTGAGCGGGATGAGGATCTTCCAGCCGAAGGCCATGAGCTGGTCGTACCGGATGCGCGGCAGCGAGGCGCGCACCCAGATGAAGAACGCGAAGACCAGCACGAGCTTGAGGAAGAACCAGAGCATCGGCCACCAGCCGACGTTGGCGCCGTCCCACAGGGAGATGGGCCACGGGGCGCGCCAGCCGCCGAGGAACAGCGTGATGCACAGGCCCGACACCGTGAACACGTTGGCGTACTCGGCCAGCATGAACATCGCGAACTTCAGCGACGAGGAGTACTCGGTGTGGAACCCGCCGACCAGCTCGCCCTCACCCTCGGGGAGGTCGAACGGCACGCGGTTGGTCTCGCCGAGCATCGTGACCACGTAGATCAGGAACGACGGGATCAGCAGGATCGCGTACCAGGACGGGAGCGGGATGCTGATCGAGCCGATGTCCCACGTGCCGCCGGACGCCTGCTTGGCCACGATCTCGGAGGTGGAAAGCGTGCCGGCGAACAGGAACACCGCCACGAACGACAGGCCCATCGCGATCTCGTAGGAGATCACCTGCGCGGTGGAGCGCAGGCCGCCCAGCACGGCGTACGGCGAGCGCGAGCCCCAGCCCGCGAGGACGATGCCGTAGACGCCGATCGAGGCCATGGCCAGCACCACCAGCACCGCGACCGGCAGGTCGGTGAGCTGCAGCGGCGTCCTCACCCCGAACATCGAGACCATCGGCCCGAACGGGATGATCGAGTATGACAGGAAGGCCGGCACCGCGATGATGATCGGGGCGAGGATGTAGATGACCTTGTCGACGGTCCTCGGGAGGATGTCCTCCTTCAGGCCCATCTTCAGGCCGTCGGCCACCGACTGCAGCAGGCCGAACTTGCCCGCGCGGTTAGGGCCGTAGCGGTGCTGCATGCGCGAGATGAGCTTGCGCTCGGTCCACACGCCGAAGAGCACGCCGAGCATCAGGAAGACGAAGATGAACAACGCCTTGATGATGGAGATCCACAAGGGATCCTTGCCGAAGTCGGCGAGGGTTGGCGCCCCTGCCGGGTCGGCGAGAAGAGCTCTCATGACTCGCTCCCGATCTTGACGACGTCGCCGGCCACGGCCCGCAGGTCGCGGGTGACCGAGCAGCCCGCCGAGTGCGCCGGCACCCACACCACGCGGTCGGGAAGGTCGGCCACCCGGACGGGCAGCGTGACCGAGCCGCCCTCCGTGGTGATGGTGACCTTACCGCCGTCGAGGGCGCCGATCTCGGCCGCCGTGGCCTCCGACACCAGCGCTTCCACCGCTCGTCCCGTGCCGGCCAGGAACGGTTCGCCGTCCTGGAGGCGGCCGGAGTCGAGCAGCAGGTGCCAGGTCGCGAGCAGGGCCTCGCCGGCGCGCGGGGCGCGGTGGGCGCCGCCCGTCACGCCGGGGCCATTGGGACGGGCGCCGCGCCAGGCGCCGAGCGCGGCGAGCTCGCGCCGCGCGGCGGCCGGGTCGGGCAGCCCGATGTGGACGTCCATGTGGTCGGCGAGGGCGGCGATGGCGCGCAGGTCGCTCATCACGCCCGGCACCTCGATGGCCCGCTCGAAGGAGCGGCCGCGGCCCTCCCAGTTCACGAAGGTGCCGCTCTTCTCGGACACCGCCGCGATCGGCAGGACGACATCGGCGCGGTCGGTGACGGCGCTGGCGCGCATCTCCAGCGAGACGATGAACGGGGTGTTCTCCAGGGCCGCGAGGGCGGCCTCGGGGTCGGGCAGGTCGTACGGGTCGACGCCGCCGACCACCAGGGCCTCCAGCTCGCCATCGAGCGCGGCGACCAGGATGGCGGAGGTGTCGCGTCCCTCGGCCTCGGGCAGCGCCGTGACGTCCCAGGCGTGGGCGACCTCGGCGCGGGCGGCCGCGTCGGTGACCGGGCGGCCGATCGGCAGCAGGTTCGGCAGCGCGCCGGCCTCGACCGCGCCGCGCTCGCCGGCCCGGCGGGGCACCCAGGCGAGCCGGGCGCCGGAGCTGGCTGCCAGCCGGATGACCGCCGACAGGGCGCCGCGCGAGGTGGCGAGCCGCTCGCCGACCAGGATGATCGCGCCGGGCTGCCGCAGCGCCTCGGCCGGGGCCGTGGAGCCGGAGACCAGGTCACCGAGCGCCTCGGCCTCCTCGCCGGGGAGCGTGCGGATCAGCGTGCCGCCCATCTTGGCGAGGCTCGGCGTCGCGAACGGCGCGAGCGTGAAGACCTTCAGGCCGCGCTTGCGCCACGCCTTGCGCAGGCGCAGGAAGACGATCGGCGACTCCTCCTCGGGCTCGAACCCGGCCAGGAGGACGGCGGGCGCCTTCTCCAGGTCGGTGTAGGAGACCTCGATGCCCTTGCCGGCGACGGCGTGGGCCAGGAAGACGGCCTCCTCGCCCGACAGCGGGCGGGAGCGGAAGTCGATGTCGTTGGTGCCGAGGGCGATGCGGGCGAACTTGGAGTAGGCGTAGGCGTCCTCGACCGTGACCCGGCCGCCGACCAGCACGCCGGCCTTGCCGCGGGCCCGGGCCAGCCCTTCGGCGGCGGCCGTCAGGGCCTCCGGCCAGGAGGCGGGGCGCAGGTAGCCGTCCTCGTCGCGGACGAGCGGGGTCTGCAGGCGGTCCGGCTGGGTGGCGTAGGTGAAGGCCCAGCGGCCCTTGTCGCAGTTCCACTCCTCGTTGACCTGCGGGTCGTCCCCGGCGAGGCGGCGGGTGACCTTGCCGCGCCGGTGGTCGGTGCGCAGCTCGCAGCCGCTCGCGCAGTGCTCGCAGGCGCTCGGCGTGGACACCAGGTCGAACGGGCGGGCGCGGAAGCGGTAGGCGGCGCCGGTGAGCGCGCCCACCGGGCAGATCTGCACGGTGTTGCCCGAGTAGTACGACTGGAGCGGCTCGCCGTCGGCGACGCCGACCTGCTCGGAGGCGCCGCGCTCGAAGAAGTCGATCAGCGGGTCGCCGGCGATCTCATCGGAGAAGCGGATGCAGCGGGCGCACTGGACGCAGCGCTCGCGGTCGAGCAGCACCTCGCTGGACAGCGCGATGGGCTTCTCGAAGGTGCGCTTGGTCTCCTCGAACCGGGACTCGCCCTGCCCGTTGGACATCGCCTGGTTCTGCAGGGGGCACTCGCCGCCCTTGTCGCAGACCGGGCAGTCGAGCGGGTGGTTCAGCAGCAGCATCTCCATGACGCCGCGCTGGGCCTTCTCGGCGACCGGCGAGGTGAGCTGCGTCTGCACGACCATGCCCTCGGCGACCTCGATGGCGCAGGACGGCTGCGGCTTCGGGAAGCCCCGGCCGTTGCCGGCGTCGGTGATGTCCACCAGGCACTGGCGGCAGTTGGCGGCCGGCGCGAGCAGCGGGTGGTCGCAGAACCTCGGGATCTGGACGCCCAGCATCTCGGCCGCCCGGATGATCAGGGTCCCCTTGGGCACGCTGATCTGGAAGCCGTCGATGGTGAGGGTCACCAGATCGACCGGCCGGTCGACCGATCCCGCCGAGGGTGTCTGTACTGTCATGCCTTACCCCACACAGTTGACGCGGCGTGATCGAACGGGCAGCCGCCGATCTCGAAGTGCTTGAGGTATTCGTCCCGGAAGTGCTTCACCGACGAGTGGATCGGGCTGGTGGCGCCGTCGCCGAGTGCGCAGAACGACCGGCCGAGGATGTTGTCCGCGATGTCGGTGATCGTGGCGAGATCGTCCTCGGTGCCCTGGCCCTTCTCCAGCCGCCGGAGCACCTGCTTGAGCCAGTAGGTGCCCTCCCGGCAGGGGGTGCACTTGCCGCAGGACTCGTGGGCGTAGAACTCGGTCCAGCGCAGCACCGCCCGGACGACGCATGTCGTCTCGTCGAAGATCTGCAGCGCGCGGGTGCCGAGCATCGAGCCCTTGGCGCCGACCGACTCGAAGTCGAGCGGGACGTCCAGGTGCTCCTCGGTGAAGATCGGCGTGGACGAGCCGCCGGGCGTCCAGAACTTCAACCGGTGGCCGGCGCGGATACCGCCCGCCATGTCGAGCAGTTCGCGCAGCGTGATGCCGAGCGGCGCCTCGTACTGGCCGGGACGGGTGACGTGGCCGCTCAGCGAGAAGATGCCGAAGCCCTTGGACTTCTCGGTGCCCATCGAGGCGAACCAGTCGGCGCCGTTGGCGATGATGCTGGGAACGCTGGCGATCGACTCGACGTTGTTCACCACAGTGGGGCAGGCGTACAGGCCGGCCACGGCCGGGAAGGGAGGCTTGAGGCGGGGTTGACCTCTGAAACCTTCCAGCGAGTCCAGCAGCGCGGTCTCCTCGCCGCAGATGTACGCGCCGGCGCCGCTGTGCACGACGACCTCGAGGTCGAAGCCGGAGCCGAAGATGTCGGTGCCGAGGTAGCCCTTCTCGTAGGCCTCGCGCACGGCCGCCTGAACCCGGCGGATGACGTGCAGCACCTCGCCGCGCACGTAGATGAAGGCGTGGTTGGCGCGGATCGCGTACGACGTGATGATGACGCCCTCGACCAGCGCGTGGGGGTTGGCCATCATGAGCGGGATGTCCTTGCAGGTCCCCGGCTCGGACTCGTCGGCGTTGACGACCAGGTAGTGCGCCTTGCCGTCGCCCTGAGGGATGAAGCCCCACTTCATGCCGGTCGGGAAGCCCGCGCCGCCGCGGCCCCGCAGGCCGGAGTCCTTGACGGCCTTGATGATGGCGTCAGGGTCCATGCCGAGGGCCTTCTTGGCGGAGTCGTACTCGCCGTAGCCGTCGAGGGTGAAGGCGTCCGCGCGGTCCCAGTTCGCGGTGAGGACCGGCGTCAGCGTGGTGGTCATTCCGAGGCCCCCTTCGAAGGCGCCGGGGCGGTCCAGCCGTTGGACTTGGCGAGCTTGAGACCTTCCAGCGAGGCGCCGGCCGCCGTCGGGCCGTCGCCCGCCTGCCCGTCCGGCAGGCCCGCGAGCACGCGCGAGGCATCCTTGAACGTGCACAGCCGGCCGGGGCCGCGGGTGGGCTTGACGTCCTTGCCGGCGCGCAGGTCGTCGACGAGGCGCTTGGCCGAATCGGGGGTCTGGTTGTCGAAGAACTCCCAGTTGACCATCATGACCGGCGCGAAGTCGCAGGCGGCATTGCATTCGATCCGCTCCAGCGAGATCTTGCCGTCGCCGGTGGTCTCGCCGTTGCCGGCGCCGACGTGCTCGCTGAGCTCGTCCCAGATCTGGTCGCCGCCCATGATCGCGCACAGGCTGTTGATGCAGACGCCGACGTGGTAGTCGCCCGCGGGCTGACGCTTGTACATCGTGTAGAACGTCGACACGCCCACGACCTCGGCCTTGCTCAGGCCCAGTATCTCCGCGCAGAACTCGTGCCCGGCGTCGGAGACGTAGCCCTCCTCGGACTGCACGAGGTGCAGCAGCGGCAGCAGCGCCGAGCGGCTCTTCGGGTAACGGCCGATGATCTCTTTCGCGTCGCGTTCGAGACGCTCGCGGACTTCCGGCGAGTAGCTCGTCACCGGTCCACACCTCCCATGACCGGGTCGATCGATGCGACCGCGGCGATCACGTCGGCAACCATGCCGCCTTCGCAGGTGGCCGGCACCGCCTGCAGGTTCGTGAAGGACGGGTCGCGGAAGTGCACGCGGTAGGGGCGCGTGCCTCCGTCGCTCACGACGTGCGCGCCGAGTTCGCCGCGCGGCGACTCGACGGCGGCGTACGCCTGCCCGGCAGGCACCCGGAAGCCCTCGGTCACCAGCTTGAAGTGGTGGATGAGCGCTTCCATCGAGGTGCTCATGATGTGGGCGATGTGGTCGGGCGAGTTGCCGAGCCCGTCCGGGCCGAGCGCGAGCTGCGACGGCCAGCCGATCTTCTTGTCCTCGATCATGACCGGCTTGCCCTTGAGCTCGGATCCGGAGAGCCGGTCCAGGCACTGGCCGATGATCTTGAGGGATTCCTCCATCTCGGCCACGCGCACGAGGTAGCGGCCGTAGACGTCGCAGGTGGTCTGGATCGGCACGCCGAAGTCGTAGGTCTCGTAGCCGCAGTAGGGCTGCGACTTGCGCAGGTCCCAGGGCAGGCCCGCGGCGCGCAGCATGGGCCCGGTCACGCCGAGGGCCATGCAGCCCGTGAGGTCGAGGTAGGCGACGTCCTTGGTGCGCCGGGTGTAGGCGGGGTTCTCGTCGAGCAGCTTGCGCATCTCCTGGATGCGGCCCGGCATGACCTTGAGGAACTCGCCGATCTTGTCGACCGCGCCGGCGGGCAGGTCCACCGAGACGCCGCCCGGGCGGACGTACGCCATGTTCATGCGCAGGCCGGTGATGTACTCGAACAGGTCGAGCACCATCTCGCGCTCGCGGAAGCCGAACAGCATCGGCGTGGTGGCGCCGAGCTCCAGGCCGAAGGTCGCGATCGCCACCAGGTGGGAGGAGATGCGGTTGAGCTCCATCATCATGACCCGGATGGCCTGCGCGCGGGCCGGCACCCGGTCGGTGACGCCGAGCAGCTTCTCGACCGCCATGCAGTACGCCGTCTCGTTGAAGATCGGCGACAGGTAGTCCATGCGGGTGACGAACGTGACCCCCTGGGTCCACGTCCGGAACTCCATGTTCTTCTCGATGCCGGTGTGGAGGTATCCGATCCCCACCCGGGCGTCGGTGACGGTCTCGCCGTCGAGCGTCAGCACCAGCCGCAGCACGCCGTGCGTGGAGGGGTGCTGCGGGCCCATGTTGACGACCAGGCGCTCCTCCGCGGACTCGCTGATCGCGCCGACGACGTCGTCCCAGTCCTCGCCGCCGACGTTGTAGACCCGGCCCTCGGCGGCCTGCTCGGTGCCGGCGGTCTCGCCGTCGTGGATGGCGGTCATGCGTACGACCTCCTCTGGTCCGGCGCGGGGATGGTGGCGCCGCGGTACTCGACCGGGATGCCGCCGAGCGGGTAGTCCTTGCGCTGCGGGTGGCCTTCCCAGTCGTCCGGCATCTGGATGCGGGTCAGCGCCGGGTGGCCGTCGAAGACGATGCCGAAGAAGTCGTAGGTCTCGCGTTCGTGCCAGTCATGGGTCGGGTAGACCGAGACCGTGGACGGAATGTGCGGATCCGCGTCGGGACAGGAGACCTCGACCCGTACACGCCGGTTGTGGGTGATCGAGCAGAGGTGGTAGACCGCGTGCAGCTCCGCGCCCGCGTCCTCGGGGTAGTGCACGCCCGAGACGCCGAGCGACAGCTCGAAGCGCAGTGCGGGGTCGTCGCGCAGGTGGCTCATCACCGCGGGGAGGTGCTCGCGGGCCACGTGCAGCGTCAGCTCGCCGCGGTCGACGACGACGCGCTCGACCATGCCGGCGTAGGACTCGCCGGCGACGGCCTCCAGGGCGTCGGCGACCTCGTCGAAGTAGCCGCCGTACGGCCGGGCGCCGGACAACTTCGGCGCGCGGCGCACGACCAGGCGGCCGTAGCCGGAGGTGTCGCCGGAGTCGGAGGCGCCGAACATGCCGTGACGCGCGACGGGCTCCTGCGGGACCGCCGGAAGGTTGTCGGGGCGGTTCTCAGTGCTCATTTCGGGGTCCCCTGATCGATGAGCGGCAGCGACCGCAGAGCCTGAAGCTCCAGCTCGTCGATCTGCTTGGCCCGGTGGGCGCCGAACTTCATGTTCTGGATCTTGTCGTGGAGCTTGACGATCGCGTCGATGAGCATCTCGGGGCGCGGCGGGCAGCCGGGCAGGTAGATGTCCACGGGCACGACGTGGTCGACGCCCTGCACGATCGCGTAGTTGTTGAACATGCCACCGCTGGAGGCACAGACGCCCATGGCGATGACCCACTTGGGCTCCGCCATCTGGTCGTAGATCTGGCGCAGCACGGGCGCCATCTTCTGCGAGAGCCGGCCGGCCACGATCATCAGGTCGGCCTGGCGGGGAGACGCCGACGCGCGCTCCATGCCGAACCTGGCCAGGTCGTGGTTGGGGCCGCCGGTCGCCATCAGCTCGATGGCGCAGCAGGCCAGGCCGAACGTCGCCGGCCAGACGGAGTTCTTGCGCGCCCACCCCGCCGCCTGCTCCACGGTCGACAGGATGAACCCGCTGGGCAATTTCTCTTCGAGACCCATCTCAGTGCTTCCTCTCGCGCGCCTCCGGCACGCTGCCTCTCAGTCCCAGTCCAGGCCGCGGCGACGCCAGACGTAGGCGTACGCGACCAGCACGGTGACGATGAACAGCACCATCTCGACCAGTCCGAAGACCCCGAGCTGATCGAAAGCGACCGCCCACGGATAAAGGAAGATGATCTCGATGTCGAACACGATGAAGAGCATCGCGGTGATCATGTACTTCAGAGGGAACCGGCCACCGCCGACGGGCTGCGGAGTCGGCTCGATGCCGCACTCGTAGGCGTCGAGCTTCGCGCGGTTCCAACGCTTCGGGCCGGTGAACGGGGCGATGCCCACGGAGAAGACGGCGAAACCCGCCGCGAGGACCGCGAGCACCAGAATCGGTACATACAGTTCCATCGCTATGCGTCCCCTCTGAGCGCTGGCGCGTCGGTCAATCGGTTGCTGAGTCTAAGCAGGGCGATCATCGATCTTCGTTCCGGGTGCTGTTGTCATGCCGGCGGCGTGACCTTGGACAGGGCGTTGATGATCCGGTCGGACGCGTCGCCCCGCCGGTCGTCCGTGAGATTAGCAAGGAGTTTCAGAGCGAACCGCATCAGAGTGGGATGTGGCAGACCGTGCCGTGTGAGGAAGCCCATCACACCCGGCTTGCCGATGGCCTCGACGAAGAGCCGCCCCAGAGTGAAGTAGCCGCCATAGGCGTCCTTGAGCGTCTTCGGATACGCGCGCAGCACGCGCTCGCGCTGCGCGGGGGTGCCGGCGGACAGGGCCGTGGTGATGGCGTCGGCCGCGACCCGGCCGGTCTCCATCGCGTAGGCGATGCCCTCGCCGTTGAAGGGGTTGATCATGCCGCCGGCGTCGCCGACGAGCACCAGGCCGCGGGTGTAGTGGGGCTGCCGGTTGAACGCCATCGGCAGCGCCGCGCCGCGCACGGGGCCGGTCATGTTCTCTTCGGTGAAGCCCCATTCGGCGGGCATGTTCCTCACCCAGCGGCGCAGAAGGTCGCGGTAGTCGAGGTTCTGGAACGCCTCACTGGTGTTGAGCAGGCCGAGGCCGACGTTGCTCGTGCCGTCGCCGACGCCGAACACCCAGCCGTACCCGGGGAGCAGGCGCGCGGAGCCGTCCGGCTCGGTGTCCCACAGCTCCAGCCAGGACTCCAGCCAGTCGTCGTCGTGCCGGGGGCTGGTGAAGTACGTGCGCACGGCCACGCCCATGGGGCGGTCGTCGCGTTTGTGCAGGCCCATCGACAGCGACAGGCGGGTGGAGTTGCCGTCGGCGGCGACGACCAGGCGGGAGCGGTAGGTGACCGGCTCGCCGTCGCTCTTGGCGGTGACGCCGACGATGTGGCCGCTGCGCTCGTCCAGCACGGGGCCCGTGACGTTGACGCCTTGGAGGAGCCGGACGCCGGCGCGCTCGGCGTTGGCGGCGAGGATCTGGTCGAAGTCCAGGCGGGTGCGCACCAGGCCGAAGTCGGGGAAGCTGGACAGCTCGGGCCAGGCCAGCTCCAGGCGCAGCCCGCCGCCGACGACGCGCAGGCCCTTGTTGCGGATCCAGCCGGGGGCGTCGATGTCAACGCCCATGGCGATCAGTTCCTTGACGGCGCGCGGCGTCAACCCGTCCCCGCACACTTTCTCGCGCGGGAATCGGGTCTTCTCCAGCAGCAGGACGTCATAGCCGGCCTGCGCGAGGTAGAAGGCCGTGGTCGAACCCGCGGGTCCGGCGCCGACGACGATGATGTCGGCGTCCGCCGCGGGGGCTGACTCGCTCACGGGACCTGTCCTGTCCTAGGTGTCGAGGGCCTTGGGGCTGGGGCCTTCGTTCCTTTGTGAACCACTTCACAAACTTGTCGGCGGAAGTCTAACCCTTTTTCCCTGCCCGCTGTCAGATGGAGCTTACCTAGTGCCCCACGGTCGGTTTAACAGCCCGGTGCAGGGCCACGATGCCCAGGGAAAGATTGCGCCAAGCGATGCCTTCCCAGCCCGCCTCCCGCAGAAGCCGGGAGAGTCCGGCCTGATCAGGCCATGCGCGGATCGACTCCGCGAGATATTCGTAGGAGTCGGGATTGGAGCTCACCGCCCCCGCCACGAGAGGCAGCAGCCGCATCAGGTATTGGGTGTAAACGACATCGAACGACCTCAGCGTGGGCCGGGAGAACTCGCAGACCACCAGCCGCCCGCCGGGCCTGGTGACGCGCAGCATCTCGCGCAGCGCCTTTACCGTGTCGTTGACGTTTCGCAATCCGAACGAGATGGTCGTCACGTCGAACGTGTCGTCGGCGAAGGGCAGCCGCAACGCGTCGCCCCCGATGAACGTGACCCCGGACGGCCCGGCGCCGTCCAGCCCGGACCCTCCCCGCCTGGCGGCGCCCGTGCGCAGCATGCCGAGCGAGAAGTCGCAGGCGATGGCCCGCGCCCCGAGGCCGGTGAACGTTTCACTGGAGGTGCCGGTTCCGGCGGCCAGGTCGAGGACGAGCTCACCCGGACCCGCGTCGACGGCGGCGGCCGTGGCTTTGCGCCACAGGCGGTCCTGGCCGAGGGAGAGGACATCGTTGACCAGGTCGTAGCGCCGGGCCGTGCGGTCGAACATCGCCGCCACCTCATGCGGCTGCTTGTCCAGGGATGCACGCGTCATGCGGACAAGCTTAGTGGGCATGCGTTCTTCCACCCAAAGTAGCCGCTTCATTACCGAGCGTCTGCTAGGACTTGGTGCGTGCCAGTCCGAACGCCGGCCCTGAAGCCGGCCTCCACAGCCCTGTGCCTGATCTCGGTGCTCGCCGGAGGGCTCGTCCTGCTCCCCTGCGCCCCCGCCTCCGCCGGCACCGTCGCCCACCCGCGCGTGGTCTCCGCCCGCCCCGTCGCCACCACTCCCCACGTGCTGGACGGCATCGTCAACGCCTTCGCCCTCGTCGGCAGGACCGTCGTGGTCGGCGGCGAGTTCGGCGAGGTCCGCGAGGCCCGGGGCACCACGACCCTGCGCAGGAGGAACCTGTTCGCCTTCGATCTGGTCACCGGCCGCGTCGACCCGCGGTTCGCGCCCGAGGTGGACGGGCCGGTGCGCGCGCTGGCGGCCGGCCCGGGCGGGACGGTCTACGTCGGGGGCGGCTTCGCCTCGGCCGGCGGGCCGGGTTCGGGCCCGGACTCCGGCTCCGGCTCGGGTTCCGGTGACACCCAGAGCCTGGCCCGGCTCTCGGTGGCCGACGGCTCGCCGGCGCCGGGCTTCGCGGGGCGGATCCGCGGCGGCGAGGTGTCGAGCCTCGTCCTCCAGGGCTCCAAACTGTACGTCGGTGGCGACTTCGACGGCGTCGGCCAGACCTCCCGCCCGGCGCTCGCCCGCCTGGACGCCGCCACCGGCGAGCTCGACCCGGCCTTCACCGTCACGCCGGGCGGCCCGCGCGGCGGAACGCTGAAGGTCTACGCGATGGCCGCCACCCGTGACCGCCTCGCCGTGGACGGCTCCTTCACCACCCTGGACGGGCGGCGCCGCCCCCAGGTCGGGCTCATCGACATCGGCGCCGCGCGCCCGGCGGTCGCCCCCTGGCACACCGAGGCGTACGCGGACGCGTGTAAGGACGCCTTTCCGTCTTACGTTCGGGGCCTTGATTTCTCACCTGACGGGGACTATTTCGTCATTGTGACGACAGGGGGCGCCAAGGGGACGTCCAAGCTCTGCGATTCCGCGGCACGCTTCGAGACCTATTCACGCGGCGCGGCGATCCGCCCGACTTGGATCAACTTCACCGGCGGCGACTCGCTGTACTCCGTGGCCGTGACGGGGGCCGCGGTGTACGTCGGGGGCCATCAGCGCTGGCTCGACAACCCGCGGGGGTCGGACACGGCCGGGCCGGGCGCGGTGTCGCGGCCGGGCATTGGCGCGATTCACCCCGCCACCGGCAAAGCGCTCACATGGAACCCGACTCGCGACCGCGGCATCGGTGTCAAAGCGTTCCTGGCTCACAAAGGCGGCCTTCTCGTCGGAAGCGACACCACGCACCTCGGACACGAGTACCATGCCCGGGTCGGCATGTTCCCGCTGCCTTAACCCCTGCGGCCCTTGCTGATCTGTTCACTCACCGCGTCTCGCTGCCTGGACAGCAGCACGTAGCTGGCCATGCCGCTGATCACGAAGCTGATCACGATCAGCCAGAAGACGTTGTGGATGCCGATCAGATAGAGCACACCGAGGGTGACGGCGAACAGGCCGATCCGTGACGCGGTGTAGACGAGAAACGGTCGCACAACCTCGAGGTTACGCCACCGGCCCGATGGAGCGGTCTAGGGCACCCCTGGACGGCCGCCCATTAAGACCCCGGAGCTTTACCGGCTCACTTCGCATCGGGCGCGAGCACTGCTAGTGTTCCCAACACGGCGCTTTTGTAAAGAAACACCCACGAGCGCCCCAAAGAGGCTCTATCATATAACAAACGGGCAGTCAGCTGATAACAACCCGTGATCTTTCGATGTAAATCACGGATATATCAGATTTGGCTCGGCAAACTGGATACCTGTCCGCCCGCTTCAGGATGCGGGATGCGAGGGGGGAGATTGTGGAGAGTAGCAGCGAACGTCTGCTGACCCCTGGAGAGGTTGCCGCCCTCTTCCGGGTCGATCCAAAAACAGTGACGCGCTGGGCAGCGGCAGGCCGTATCAGCAGCATCCGCACCCCCGGAGGGCACCGGCGTTTCCGCGAGTCGGAGGTGCACGCCCTCCTGCGTGGCGAGGAAGTCCTCACGGGCGATCGGCCAAACGGCGACTCGCCGCGCGTCTGATGTGCAGGTGAGAGCACACCGGGCCTGGCGAACCTCGCGAGGCGCGGTGAACTCGAAGCCGCGATGCGCCACCCGGTGATCCTGCGTGCCCCCGGAAGCCGCAGGGTCACTGTTCTTTATAGGCACGCCATAAATGCATTTACGGATCTGAATGTACGTCGGCCGACGCGTCGTGCACATGATCGGCACGACCCGGCACCGCGGGAGCCACGACCCGCGGCCCGGCGAGCACCCGATCATGGGTAGTGAACGCCCGGTCACCGGTAGGGGGGCGGCCGAGGGCTTAGGGGTCGGCTCAAGGGCCGGCTCAGCGGTCATAGCCCGGCTGCGACTCCTTGAACGCCAGGAACTCGCGCTCCAGCTCGTCGTTCCCCTCACGCCAGCGCCGGCGCCGCTCGGTGTCCTGCTCCTCGGTGACGGACTCGGGCAGCCACCGGTCGTAGTCCGGGTCGCCCGGCTCGATCTCGACGTAGGCGTTGCCGATCAGGCGTCCGTCGTCGCTGGTCAAGGACTGCGGTATGCGCAACCTCCCGTCCGCGAGCCGGATGACGTACATGACGGATCACCTAGATTCCGTAGCGCCGGTTGAAGAACAGCATGACATCCAGCGCGGCCCGCGTGTCTCCGTTCAGCATGTCCACCAGCGCGGGACGCTGCCGCGAGGCGATCGCCGCGAAGGCGTCGGCGAAGAACTCCTTGCGGCCGAGACCGCCCGGCTGCCGGTGGAACGTCGAGGCGAACAGCGGCGCGCACTGGTTATAAAGGGCCATGAACTCCGGGGAATCGGACACCCATTCGCCCGGCGCCGCGTCGATGTCGTCCAGGGCGTGGCCCGTCTCGTGCATCATCACGTCGGGCGTCGGCGACGGCCGGTCCCCCACCACGATCTTGCGGTCGCCGTACGCGCCGGCGCAGACGTCCCAGGTCGCCTTGCCCGAGGGCAGCGGCGCGCCCCGCAGATAGCCCATGTCGTCCAGATCGGGGACCCCTCCGGCCCCGATGTAGATGCCGTCGAGCCCGACCGCCAGGAGGGCCTTCAGGCGCTCCGGCAGACGGCACAGGCTGTCGACGGCGCGGACCGCGTCCGCCGAGGGCGGCCCCTCGGCCGCGTCCCACTGCCGGTAGAGGATCTGCTCCAGGGGCCCGCAGTGCTTCAGCCCGTCCCCGTAGTCGGGGGTGTCCGGCGAGTTCGGCTGGGCCAGCGGCGGCTCGTCGTCCAGCTCGAAGTCACGCCAGATGTACTGGGGCCGGTCCACGACCGGCGCGGTGACCGCGCCGGGGACGTCCACGCGCCCCTGGTCGCCCTCCCAGAAGGAGTCGGCCCGGCTCTCGCGGCGGTTGGCCCTGCGCCCGCTGTCGCGGTACTCGGCGCGGCCCTCGCGCGGCTGGCGGCGGGCGTCGCCCCTGCCCTCGCGGGAGCCGTCCGTACGGCGCTCGGCGCCGGCGTCGGGACGCCTGGCGTCCGTGGGCTCCTGCGCCCCCTCACGCGGGGTCTCGCCCCGGTAGGGGAAGGCGTACGGCCCGCGCTGCCGCCAGCGCGACGCGCGGCGGTGGCGACCCCTGTCGCCGGGCTGGCCCGTCACCGCGATGGCCAGAGGGCCCGAGCGAGCGCGAAGTTCAGCACGCAACCTCTCCCGTCCGCGAGCGTGGTCACGGTCCACCGTACGACGAGGCCGCGCGGGAAGCCATCTGTAATGTCCGACGGAGATGGCCCGCGAAAATCTACGGGGGCCCGTGGAGCAGGGCGCCCAGCCCCTTATCGGCCCGGGGCGCCGTCCCCCCGGAGACACGATCTACCGGCGAATGGCTTACGCTGCGGACATGCCTAGCGTGCTTCTTGGCCTGGCGTTGTTGGCCTTCTGGCTGTATTGCCTGTTCGATGTGATCACCACACCCGAGGAGGACGTGCGGAACCTGCCGAAGCTGCTGTGGGTCCTCATCGTCGTGCTCCTGGCCGACATCGGCGGCCTGCTGTGGCTGCTCCTCGGCCGCCCCCTCAGAGAGCAGGCCGTGCGGCGGCGTGTGGCCCGCCCGGGAGACCACCGGCCGCCCGTGGCCCGCGGCCCCGACGACGACCCCGACTTCCTCCGCGACCTCGACCGCCGCCTCCACCGCGAGGACGACTGACCGCCCCGAACCCGCCGCGCCCCGAACCGCCGAGCCGGAGGCGCGGCCATAGGAACAGCTAGGGGACCTGCGCGTACGAGTGCAGGCCCGACAGGAAGATGTTCACTCCCACCAGGTTGAAGATCAGGCAGCCGAAGGCGATGAGCTGGACGATCGTCGCGGCCTTGCCCTTCCACCCGGCGGTCGCCTTGGCGTGCAGGTAGGCCGCGTAGGCGATCCAGGTGATGAACGACCAGACCTCCTTGGGGTCCCAGCCCCAGTAGCGGCCCCAGGCCTTGTCCGCCCACAGCGCGCCCGCGATCACGGCGAACGTCCAGATCGGGAAGGCGATCACGATGGCCTGGTGGGCGACGCGCTCCAGGTCGGCGCGCGAGGGCAGCCGCGAGGGGCCCTCTTTACGGACCAGAAACAGGATTCCGGCCACCCCGGCGAGGATGAAGAGCCCTGCCGCGAGGATCGCCGCCGTCACGTGGATGGCGATCCAGTAGGACTTCAGCGCGGGCACGACCGGCCCGGCCTGCACGTGCAGGTAGCGGACGGCGAACCCGAGCCCGAGGGCCGCCGCGAGCGACACGAACGCGCCGAGGAAGCGGACGGGCTGGCGGATCTGCATCACCAGGAACGCCGAGACGGCGGCGAAGCAGATGGCCACCACGAACTCGTACATGTTGCCCCACGGCCAGCGCCCGACCGCGAGGCCGCGCGCGACGATGGCCCCGAGGTTGGCGGCCCAGCCGAGCCAGCTCAGCGCCACGGCCGCGACGGCGGCGCGCGCGGCCCAGGCGGGCGGCTCGGGCCCCTCGGCCCGCGCGGATGGGCTCTCGGGGGCGCTCTCGGCCGCCCCGCCGGCGCCTACCGCGACGAGCTTCCGGGCCGGGACCACCACCGCCGCGCGGACGCGGCCGAACCCGAGGTCCAGCGCGTAGCCGATCATGGCGAACACGTAGAGCAGGACGGCGGCCAGGACGAGCTGGTCGCTGAGCGTGGCGAGCCCGGACATCTCAGTGGGCATGGTTCGCTCCTTCACGCGAATCGGCCTCGGCGGCCTCGCGTCCTCGAAGGGTCGTGACGATCGTGGAGAACTCGTCGGCGAAGACGGCGCCGCCGTCGGTGCGCGTCAGCCCGCCGACCTCGACCTCCTCGCCGTTCTCCGCGGTGCCGACCCGGACCCAGACCCGGCGGCGGCGGACGGTGAGCGAGAGGACCAGGCCGAGCACGGCCAGGGCGGCGGCGACCAGCGCGGGTCCCCGGCCGGGGTCGTAGGCGATCTGGAGGCTGATCCACTCGCGGACGCCGGTGAGCTGGATCGACCCCGCGCCGCCGGGCAGCGGCAGGGTGTCGCCGACGGCGAGCGGCTTGGTCTTGTTCCCCATGACGAGGGGCTTGAGGTCGGTGGTGTCGAGCTGGTACACCGACTGCGGCTGCCCGGACTTCAGCCCGAGGTCGCCGGAGAACGCGAACACCTGGGCCGTGGGGTTGGCCGCGCCCGGGAAGATCGACACCCAGGACCCGTCTGCGGCGGGCACCGTGGTCGGCAGGAAGCGCACCAGGAACCCGAGCTGGGACGGCTGCGCGTCCGGCACCTTGATCACGCACTCGGAGGTGTAGGTCATCTGGTCGGCGGTCAGGCACGGCACCGCGCCCTCGAAGGCGACCTGCCCCTTGCCGTCCAGCACCTTGAACGCGGGGGCGTACCCGTGGCCGAGCAGGTAGGTCTGCGTGCCGTTGACGTCCAGGGGCTCGTTCACCCGCAGGTCGTACGGGCGTTCGGGCGCGCCGGGGCGGTCGGCGACCTTCAGCCGGGCCGAGAAGTCCAGCGGCTGGCCGCGCCGGTCGCCGGCGGCGACGTAGGTGGCCTGGAAGTCGTCCAGGTGGAAGGAGAACGGCTCCAGCGACTCGGCCGAGACCCGCTGGCCGGGGATGTACCGGTCGTAGGCGGCGACGGTGTTGGCGAAGCCGTTGCCCTCGACCAGCAGCACGTTCCCCCGGTACCCGTACAGCGAGCCCACGCCGACCGCGACCAGCAGCGCGAGCAGTGCGGTGTGGAAGAGCAGGTTGCCGGTCTCGCGCAGGTAGCCCTTCTCGGCGGCGACCCAGCCGGGGCCGGTGACCGTGCGGAAGCGCTTGGCGCGCAGCAGCGCGGCGAAGTCGTCGACGGTCCTGCCGGGCGCGGCGAAGGACGCGTGCTGCGGCAGCCGGGACAGGTTGCGCGGGGCCGCCGGGGGCTTGCGGCGCAGCTCGCGCCAGTGGGCGGCGGCCCTCGGGATGACGCAGCCGGCCAGCGAGAGGAACAGCAGCAGGTACGTCGCGGCGAACCACGGCGAGGTGAACACGTCGAACAGCCACAGCCGGTCCAGCCAGGCGGCCATGCCGGGGCTGTCCTTGAAGTACTGCGCGACCTTGTCGGGGCTGATCGACCGCTGAGGGTAGATCGACCCGGGCACCGAGGCCAGCGCGAACAGGAACAGCAGGATCAGCGCGGTGCGCATCGAGGTGAGCAGGCGCCAGGCCCAGCGCAGCCACCCCACCGGGCCGAGGCCGGCCGGGCGCACCGGGTCGGCGCGGACGTCTTCGGTCAGCGTCATCAGATCACCGGCTCGAATCCGCCCACCCAGCCCTGCATGTTCGCGATGATCTGCCCCCAGAGGCCGGTCACGAGCAGCACGCCGACCAGGACCAGCATGGCCCCGCCGACCCGGGTGATGAGCCGGGAGTGGCGGCGCACCGCCGTGAACGTCTTGAGGGCCTTGCGGTAGGCGAGGGCCGCGACGACGAACGGCAGGCCGAGCCCGAGCGCGTACGCGAACGCGAGTACGGCCCCGCGGAGCGCGCTGCCCTGGTCGAGGGACAGCGTGAGGACGGCCGACAGCGTCGGGCCGATGCAGGGCGTCCAGCCGAGGCCGAAGACGACGCCGAGCAGGGGGGCGCCCGCGATGCCCGCCGCTGGGAAGCGGTGGATGCGCACGTCCCGCTGCAGTCCGGGCACCAGGCCGAGGAACGCCAGGCCGAGCACGATCGTCAGGGCGCCGAGCACGCGGGTGATCACGTCGGCGTTGCCGAGCAGCAGCGCGCCGAGACCGCCGAACAGGGCGCCTCCGAGCACGAACACCAGCGAGAAGCCCAGCACGAACAGGGCGCTGCCCGCGATCATGCGGCCGCGCCGGGGGTCGCCGCTCATGCCCGTGACGTACGACAGGTAGCCGGGCACCAGGGGCAGCACGCATGGGGACAGGAACGACACCAGCCCCGCGGCCACCGCGATGGGCAGCGCCACGAGCAGCGAGCCCGCCGCGATCGTGGTCGTGAGATCGCTCACGGCGCACCCGGCCCGGTCGGGACGCGGGCGCCGCGGGCGCGGGCCCTACTTCTCATCGCCGACCTTGGTCACCACGTCGAGCAGGTCGGAGTACTTGACCTCGCCGAGGGCGCGCGCCGCGACGCGCCCCTGGCGGTCGAGCACCAGAGTGGACGGGATCGCCGCCGGGTTCACCATGCCGTGGAAGGCGAGCGCCACCTTGCCCGGCTGGTCGAACAGGCTCGGGTAGCCGGGCTGCTGGGTGCGCTGGAAGGCCACGGCCTGCGCCTTGTCGTCCTTGAAGTCGACGCCGAGGAAGCTGACGCCGCGGTCCTTGGTCTTGGCGGCGACGTCCTTGAGGATGGGCGCCTCGCTGCGGCAGGGCGCGCACCACGAGGCCCAGAAGTTGAGCACCAGGACCTTGCCCTTGTGGTCTGCCAGGGCGGCGGCCGTGCCTTCGAGGGTCTCGCCCTGGACGTCCGGGGCCGCCTGGCGCTGCGCGGCGGGGACGACGAGCATGCTGCCGTCGCCGGCGACGTAGCGCGTGTCACCGGACTGCGGCTGGGTTCCCTGGGTTCCGGCGCAGCCCGCCAGAGCCGTCATGGCGAGCACGACGGCGACGAGGGCGCGTGGCTTCGCGGACACCGAGAAGGGTCTCCTTGTACTCACGACGTACTACGACCGGTAGAGCTTCAAACCCTATCCAGCACGCCGCGCGCCCCCGAAATCGGGGCGGTACCTGTGCAGGTGTGGGGTGACTACCGCCGATTGGCCGATTTGAGCATTTTAGACGGTTTGACGAGTGCGCCGGCCGGTTCGCTGTACCCGACGCTCGCCAGCCGGTCCCCCTCGAACGTGAGGCTGGTCACGCTGGCCAGCGCGCACTGGCGGCGGCGCGGGTCGTGCCAGAACCTGCGGCCCTCGGCGGCCAGGCGGATGATCCAGATCGGGAGCTGGTGGCTGACCAGCACGACCTCGTGCCCCCGCGCCCCGGCCCGCGCCTGGTTGATGATCGACCGTATGCGATCGACGATCTCGGTGTACGGCTCGCCCCACGAGGGACGCGCGGGGTTCCACATGTGGCGGAAGTTGCTCGGCGTGCGGAACATGCCGCCGATCACCAGGCCCTCGAAGACGTTGTCGGCCTCGATCAGCCGGTCGTCGGTCTGGACGGGCAGCCCGAAGGTCTGCGCGAGCGGCACGGAGGTCTCCTGGGCACGCTCCAGCGGCGAGCTGTACAGCGCGGTGACGTCGCGGCCGGCGAGCGCCTTGGCCACCATCTCGGCCATCGAACGGCCGTTCTCGGAGAGGTGGTACCCGGGCAGCCGTCCGTACAGGAGGCCCTGGGGATTGTGCACCTCTCCATGACGGAGCAGGTGAACAATGGTGCTTTCAGTCATGACGGACACCAGCCTACTGGCCCGAACCGGCCGCGGCCGTGAGGCCGGGCGGGGGTGTCATCTTGCGCAGCACCTCGACGGCCGCGCGGATGGCCGGGCGGCGCGCGGCGTCCGTCCGCCACACCGCGAAGATGTGCCGGATGGGCCTCGGCTTCAGCGGCACGGCCCGGACGTCCGGCGGCAGCCCGCCGCGGCCCAGGCGCGGGATCAGCGCGCAGCCGTGACCGGCCCCGACCAGCGCGACCTGCGTCGGGTACTCGTCGGCGATGCACGAGAAGTCGGGCTCCAGCGACGCCCGGCGCAGGGTCAGCACGAGCCAGTCGTGGCACAACGTGCCCGGGGACGAGCCGATCCACCGCTCGCCGGTCAGCTCCGCCAGGTCGATCTCGGGCCTGCCGGCCAGGGGGTGGTCGGCGGCGAGGACGACGTCGGCCGGGTCCTCGAACAGCGGCGCGCGCGACAGCCCCTCGGGGACGGCCATCGGCCGGTTCTGCCAGTCCTGGACGATGGCCAGGTCCAGCTCGCCGCGCGCGACCTCGCGCACCTGACGCTCGGGCTCGCGCTCGTACATCATCAGGTCCAGCTCGGGGTGGCGCCGCTTGAGCTCGCCCAGCGCGTGCGGCATGACCCCCCGGGCCGCCGTCGGGAACGCGGCGATCAGCAGGCGCCCGACGACCGTGCCGCGCAGGGCCTCGAAGTCGGCCTCGGCGGTCTCCACCAGGGCGAGGATGCGCTCGGCGTGCTCGGCGAGCAGCCCCGCGGCGTCGGTGAGCTTCACGCCGCGCCCGTTGCGCTCCAGCAGCGTGGAGCCGGTCTCGCGCTCCAGCTTGGCGAGCTGCTGGGAGATCGCCGAGGGGGTGACCATGAGCGCCTCGGCGGCGGCGCCGACCGAGCCGTACACCGAGACCGCGTGCAGGGCCTTGAGCCGGTGGAGATCCAACATATAGCGATGCTAAACGATGGCCGACCAAAAGTCGCGAGTGAGCTGAAGCTTCACGACCCCTGTCCGGCCTCCTGGGACGCGGCGGCCGCGGCCTTGGCGGCGGCGGGCAGCGCCTCGGCGACGCGGGTCAGCGCCTCCTCGTCGTGCGCCGCCGACAGGAACCACGCCTCGTACGCCGACGGCGGCAGGTAGACGCCCTGGTCCAGCATGGAGTGGAAGAACGCCCGGAACGCCCCGGTGTCCTGCGCGCGGGCGCCCGCGAAGTCGGTGACGGGATCGGCCGTGAAGAAGATCGAGAAGAGGTTGCCCGCGCGCTGGAGGCGGTGGGGCACCCCGGCGGCTGCCAGCGCGTCCGAGGCGGCGCGGCCGATGATCAGCGCCGCGGCGTCCACGCGGTCGTACACCTCGTCGTCGCAGGCGCGCAGCGTGGCCAGCCCCGCCGCGCACGCCAGCGGGTTCCCCGAGAGCGTGCCCGCCTGGTACACCGGGCCCTCGGGGGCGAGCCTGTCCATGATCTCGGCCCGGCCGCCGAACGCCGCCGCAGGCAGCCCCCCGCCCATGACCTTGCCGAACGTCATCAGGTCGGCCTCGACGGGGTCCAGGCCGTACCAGCCGGACGCCGAGACGCGAAAGCCCGTCAGCACCTCGTCCATGATGAGCAGGGCGCCCGAGGCCGTGCACAGCTCGCGCAGCAGCGCGTTGAAGCCGGCGGCCGGGGGCACGACCCCCATGTTGGCCGGGCACGCCTCGGTGATCACGCAGGCGATCTCGCCGCCGTACGCCGCGAACGCCTCGCGCACCGCCTCGGGCGAGTTGTACGGAAGGACGATCGTGTCGGCGGCCGACGCGCCGGTCACGCCGGGGGTGTCGGGCAGCCCGAAGGTCACGACGCCCGACCCGGCGGAGGCGAGCAGCGCGTCCACGTGCCCGTGGTAGCACCCGGCGAACTTGACCACGCGCGAGCGGCCGGTGAAGCCGCGCGCCAGCCGCACCGCCGACATGGTGGCCTCGGTGCCGGAGCTGACCAGGCGGACCTTCTCGACCGGGCCCACCCGCGCCACGAGCTCCTCGGCCAGCTCGACCTCGCCCGGGGTCGCGGTGCCGAACGAGGTGCCCCGCGCCAGCGCGGCCGTCAGGGCCTCCACCACGGCGGGGTGCCGGTGGCCGAGGATCATCGGCCCCCACGAGCACACCAGGTCGACGTAGCGGTTGCCGTCGGCGTCCACGACGTACGGCCCCTCGCCGGACTCCATGAACCTCGGGGTGCCGCCGACGGCGCCGAACGCGCGCACCGGGGAGTTCACCCCGCCGGGGACGACGGCGCGGGAACGGCCGAACAGGGCCTCTGAGATCTTCGTACGGCTCACGGACCCAGGCTAGTGCCCGGGGCGCGCGCCCGGACGGCCGCCTCCGGGCGCGAGCGCGGTCATTCGCAGGCGTCGGCCAGGTGGTCCAGGACGTGCAGCGGGTCGGGCAGGGGACGGCCGTCGGGTGGGCGCAGCCAGCGGGCCTGGCTGCCGTCGACCAGCGACGACGGCGGGGCGAGCACGTAGCTGTCGCGGCAGTGCCAGCGCAGGCCCGGGGTCTCCTCGATGGTCTCGGGCCCGTAGTCGAGGTGGCAGGACCACCACTCGTCCTCGTCCTCGGGGGCGCCACGTGTGGCGACATAAAAAAGGGCCCGGTCGCCATTCGTGGCTACCGGGCCCGTCGCGAAGCCGGATTCCTCCATCGCGAGCAGTGCCGTATGTCCGGCGGAGGCCGGCACGTCGAACACGTCGAACACCCTGCCCGTGGGAAGAATCACGTTCGCCTCGGGATTCTGCTCCCACCATCGGGTCAGCAGCGCGGCGTCCGTGGTCGCCATCATCTGCCAGGCCGGGGACAGGGGATGCGCCCCTGGATCCGGACAGCCCACGCGGTCGCACGAACAGGCGCGCCTTCCCTCGCGCAGCGGATGCGCGCCCAGGCAGCTCGCCCAGCCCAGCTCGGCGTATTCGAGCACCGAGGTGATCGTCTGTACTCTGCCATGGGCACGGCCTCGCTTTTTGGCCCTGCGGGCCGCCAGCGGCACCCCCACCATCGTGTTCCTCCCCCACCCTCGCCTTCCCCCGATGATGCCCGATGGCGTGCGGACCAGGTGACCCGACCCCCGGAAACCCCCGGAAAATGGCCCGTCAGGGTAGTCTTCTGGCCACTTCCGTAGCCCAGTAGGTGAGGATCATGTCCGCCCCGGCGCGCTTGATCGCGGTGAGCGACTCCATGATGACGCGGTCGCGGTCGATCCAGCCGTTGGCCGCCGCGGCCTCCACCATCGCGTACTCCCCGCTCACCTGGTAGGCCGCGACCGGCACGTCCACCGCGTCGCGCACCTGGCGCAGGATGTCCAGGTAGGCCAGCGCGGGCTTGACCATGACGGCGTCGGCGCCCTCCTGGAGGTCCAGGCGCACCTCGCGCAGCGACTCGCCGATCGGACCGGCCGGGTCCTGCTGGTAGGCGCTGCGGTCGCCGAACTGGGGCGCGCACTCGGCGGCGTCCCGGAACGGGCCGTAGAACGCCGAGGCGTACTTCGCCGAGTAGGCCAGGATCGGGATGTGCGCGAAGCCTTCCGCGTCCAGGGCCGCGCGGATCGCGCCGACCTGGCCGTCCATCATGCCGCTCGGCGCGATCACCTGTGACCCGGCGCGGGCCTGCGCCACGGCGATCGAGGCGTAGCGCTCCAGCGTCGCGTCGTTGTCGACCTCCCCCTCGGGGGTGAGGATGCCGCAGTGCCCGTGGTCGGTGTACTCGTCCAGGCAGGTGTCGCTCATGACGACGATGGCGTCGCCCAGGTCGGCGCTCAGCTCGGCCAGCGCCTTCTGCAGGATGCCGTCCGGGTCGTCGGCCGCCGAGCCCCGGGCGTCCTTCGCCGCCGGGACACCGAACAGGATCAGCCCGCCGACGCCCGCCTCCGCCGCCTCGCCGGCGGCCTTGCGCAGCGAGTCGAGGGTGTGCTGGACGACCCCGGGCATGGACGCGACCGGTTGCGGGTCGCTCACGCCCTCCTTGACGAACATCGGCAGCACCAGCTCGGCCGGGTGCAACCGCGTGCCCGCCACCAGGCGGCGGATCGGCGTGTTACGGCGCAGCCTGCGGGGCCGCGCGACCGGAAAGCCCGCGTTCATCGTGTCTCCCCTCCCTGACCTCGCGACCGGCCGCGCGCGGCCGGTCGCGATGGGGATCTCTACTGGTTGTGGTGGGTCACCTGGCCCGGCGCCGCGCTCCCCTGCGGGTCTGCGAGGGCCGTCGGGGGACGTCGCCGGCGGCGAGGGCCGCCTGACGCTGCTTGGCACCGTACTCGGCGAGGGCGGCGGCCAGGGCTCCGGCCGAGGGGTTGTCGGCCATGATGTCCACCCGCAGGCCGAACTCCTCCGCCGTCGTGGCGGTCTGCGGCCCGATCACCGCGATGACCGTCACGTTGTGCGGCTTGCCGGCGATGCCGACGAGGTTCCTCACCGTGCTGGACGAGGTGAACAGCACCGCGTCGAACCCGCCGCTCTTGATCGCCACGCGGGTCGCCTCGGGCGGCGGGGCCGCGCGGACCGTCCGGTAGGCCGTCACGTCGTCGCACTCCCAGCCGAGCTCGGTCAGCCCGGCGATCAGCGTCTCGGTGGCGATGTCCGCGCGGGGCAGCAGCACGCGGTTGATCGGGTCGAGCATCGAGTCGTACGGAGGCCACTCGGCGAGCAGCCCCTCCGAGGAGTGCTCGCCCACGGGCACGAGGTCCGGCTTGACGCCGAACGCGATCAGCGCCTGTGCCGTCGCCTCCCCCACGGCCGCGACCTTCAGCCCGGCGAACGCCCGCGCGTCCAGGCCGTACTCTTCGAACTTCTCGCGGATCGCCTTGACCGCGTTGGCCGAGGTGAACGCCACCCACTCGTAGCGGCCGGTCACCAGGCCCTTGATCGCACGATCCATCTGCTGCGGCGTGCGCGGCGGCTCGACGGAGATCGTCGGCACCTCCTCGGGCACCGCGCCGTACGACCTGAGCTGCTCGGAAAGCCCGGCCGCCTGCTCCTTGGTGCGCGGCACGAGCACCCGCCAGCCGAACAGCGGCTTGTTCTCGAACCAGGACAGCCGGTCGCGGGTGGTCACGGCGTCCCCGACGACGATCACCGCGGGCTCGGCGATGTCGGCGTGTTTCAGATCGGCGGCGAGCCTGCCGAGCGCGGAGACCACGGTGTACTGCTCGGTCGTGGTGCCGCTCTGCGTCACGGCCACGGGCGTGGTGTCGGGGCTGCCGCCCGCGATCAGGGCCTTGCCGATCGCCACCGCGTCCTGGACGCCGTTGTAGATCACCAGCGTGCCGTCGCAGGCGGCGTGCGGCGACCAGTCGTCCACACGCGTGGCATCCACGATGCGGAACTCGGACGCGGACGCCGCCGGGGCGATGCCCGCGTAGGTGAGCACGGCCGTCGCGGGCGTCACGCCCGGGACGATCTCGAAGTCGACGTCCGCCTTCGCGCAGGCCGCGACCTCCTCGCTCACCGAGGAGAAGAAGCCAGGGTCGCCCGCGCACAGGCGCACGACGTGACACCCGGCCTTGGCGTGCTGCACGGCTTTCAGCGACACCGCGCCCGATTCGCCGGCGACGTCGACGACCGTCACGTCCTCGGCGCAGTGGCGCAGCAGCGGGGCGTACGCCTCCTGGTCCAGGACGACGACGTCGGCGCGGGCGAGCAGGTCGGCGCCACGCAGGGTCAGAAGGTTCTCGTCGCCGGGGCCCGCCCCCACGAACGCGACGAAACCGGCGCGCCGCCGCCCGGCGTCATGGCCGGTCTCCTCGGGCGCGCCGCTCGTCGTGCCGGGCGTCTCAGGCTTGCCCGTCTCGGCGGTCTTGCTGGTCTGGCTTCCGGAGCTCAATGGGTCCGCTCCCCCATCAACGTGCCGGCCCCCTCGGCGATCATGGCGGTCGCGAGATCGCGGCCGAGCTCCATGGCGGCCGAGGGATCCCCGGCGGTGGACTTGCGCACCGACCGCGTGCCATCAAAGGCCACCACGGCGGCGGTCAGGTTGAGAATGTGCCCGTCATCGGAGGCGTACGCACCTACGGGCGCGCTGCACCCGGCCTCCAGCGCGGCGAGCACCTCGCGCTCGGCGGTCACCGCCGCGCGCGTGCGCGCGTCGTCGAGGACGGCCAACAGGTCGATCAAGACGTCGTCCCCGGCGCGGCACTCCACGGCGAGGGCGCCCTGGCCCGGCGCGGGCAGCATGTCCGCGACGTCGAACAGCTCGGAGATCTCGGCCGTGCGGCCGAGGCGGCCGAGCCCGGCGGCGGCGAGCACGACGGCGCGCAGTTCGCCGGAGGCGACCTTGCCGATGCGGGTGTCGGCGTTGCCGCGGATCGCGACGTACTCCAGGTCCGGGCGCAGGAGGCGGAGCTGGGCGACGCGGCGCGGGGAGCCCGTGCCCACCTTGTCGCCGGGGCGCAGGTCGGCGAGCCTGGCCGGGCCGACCAGGGCGTCCCTGGGGTCGTCGCGGGGCGTGATCGCCGCGACGACGACGCGGGGATCGGGCTTGGTGGGAAGATCCTTGAGGGAGTGGACCGCGAAGTCGATCTCGCCCTCGATGAGCTTGTCGCGCAGGGCGCTCACGAAGACGCCGGTGCCGCCGAGCTGGGCGAGCTGCGCCTTGGTGACATCGCCGAAGGTCGTGATGCCGACGAGCTCGACGGGACGGCCGGTGAGCATGGTCAGCCGGTCGGCCACCTGCTGGGACTGGGTGGTCGCCATCAGGCTGCGGCGCGTGCCCAGCCGGAGGACGCGCGGGCTCGCCATCAACAGGCCCTCGCTCATTCGTCCTCCTCGCCGGATCGCCCGGTCGTGTCCGTCTCCACCTCGGCCACCTCGGCTCTCGTCACTGCCTCTGGCACCTTCGGGTTCAGGTCGAACAGCTCGCGCAGCGCCTCAGCATAATGATCGCCCGCCGGCGACGCCGCCAACCGCTTGACACGCACGGTCGGCTCGTGGAGCAGCTTGTCCACGACCCGGCGGATGGTCTGGGAGATCTCTCCGCGCAACCGCCCGTCGATCTCGGGAACCCGGGTGACCAGGCGCCCGATCTCGGTCTCGACGACGTCGGCCGCCTTGGCGCGCAAGGCGATCACCGTCGGCGTGACCTTGGCCGCGCGCTCGGCCCGGAGATACTCGCACACCTCGGCGGACACAATCGAGCGGACCGCGGCGACCTCGTCGGAGGCGCCGCCGTCCTGACCGTCACCGAACCCGGCCTCCTGCATCGACTCGAGATCGACGAGGGTGACGCCGGGCAGCGTGCGGACGCCCGGATCGACGTCGTGCGGCAACGCGAGGTCGAGCAGGAATAGCGGCTTGCTCCGCGCCGCCCGCCCCACCATCTCGGTGCCGATGACAACGCTACCCGCTCCCGTGCAGGAGATGACGACATCGGCCGAGGTCAGCTCCCTCTCGACGTCCGCCAGCTCGACCGCGCGGCCGCCCACGCTCTGCGCCAGGCGCGCGGCCCGCTCGAAGGTGCGGTTGGCGACGACGATGTCGGTCACCCCGGCCCTGCCCAGCGTCACGGCCGACAGCGCGCTCATGGACCCGGCGCCCACCACCAGCGCCCGCCTGCCCTGGAGCGGCCCGAGCACCCGCTCGGCCAGCGTCAGGCCGAGCCCGACCAGAGAGGCCCCCACGCGGTCGATGCCCGTCTCGGTGTGGGCGCGCTTGCCCACCCTCAGCGCCTTCTGGGCCAGCTCGTTCAGCGTGGGGCCCGCGGTGCCCTGCTCCTGGGCGAGCCGCAGCGACTGGCGCACCTGGCCGAGGATCTGGCCTTCGCCCAGCGCCATCGAGTCGAGCCCGCACACGACGGTGAAAAAGTGCTCGACCACGCGGTCCTCATAGTGGACGTACAAATGGCGCGTCAACTGCTCCTGGGGGACGCCCGAGTGCGCGCTGAGCATCTCGGTGACCGCCGTCACACCTCCGTGGAAGCGGTCGACCTCGGCGTAGACCTCGACCCGGTTGCACGTGGAGACGATCATCACCTCGGACACGTGCTCATCGCTTCGCAGGTCGTGCAGCAGCTTCACGAGGGCGTCACCGGTGACCGCGACGCGTTCGAGCAAGGCCACGGGCGCCGTCCTGTGGCTGAGACCCACGGTCAGAAGACTCATGCGTCCATCGCCTCCGCCAAGTTCTCCGCCATGATGGGGCTCCCTGATTCACGATCCGCCTTGCGCTGCTCATGGAACGCGAGGATCTGAAGTTCGGTCGATAGGTCAACTTTGCGGACATCGACTCCGTCAGGCACATTGAGCACAACGGGGGCGAAGTTCAAGATACTGGTGATGCCGGAGGCGATGACCCGGTCGGCCACCGGCTGGGCGGCCGCCGCGGGCGTCGCGATCACCACGATCGAGATGCCGCGCTTGCGGATCACGTCCTCGAGTTCGTCGATGTGGTCGACGGCCATGCCGACCAGGCGCTCCCCCACGACGGACACGTCCGCGTCGAACAGCGCGGCCACCCGGAAGCCCCGCGACACGAACCCGCCGTAGTTGGCGAGCGCGCGGCCGAGGTTGCCGACGCCGACGATGGCGACGGCCCAGTCCTGGGTGAGGCCGAGCTCCCGGGAGATCTGATAAATGAGGTACTGGACGTCGTAGCCGACTCCGCGCGTGCCGTACGACCCGAGGTGCGACAGGTCTTTGCGGAGCTTCGCGGAGTTCACCCCGGCCGCGACGGCCAGGTCCTCCGAGCTGACGGTCGCGGTTCCCCGCTCCGCGAGCCCGTTGAGGGCGCGCAGATAGAGGGGCAGCCGTGCGACGGTCGCATCGGGGATGCCACGTTCACGCGCTTGGGACATGCGGCGGATCACTTCGGCCGGGACTCCAGGGGACGGGCGGCCGGTGCGCCCCGGCCGCGCTCGCGGTTGCGACGGATGTCGAGGAGAGGGCGCAGGCTTCCAGGTTAATCCCTTTGTGAAGACATGCACAAAGTGTGAGAGCCCACTCTCGGGTGTTCACTCTCCCAGTTAAGGGTGGCGGTCCGGGATCCGCCCCAGGCCCCGCGAACCCGTACGGGGCCGCGCCATGGGCGTTCCGGGAACGTATCAGTCCAGGCGGGGGCCGCTAGGCTGGGCGCATGGCGCCGCGAGACCACACGATCACTCTGCTGGGCAAACCAGGATGCCATCTGTGCGACGACGCCAGGGCCGTCATCCAGCGCGTCGCCGCGGAACTGGGCGTCACCTGGGAGGAACGCGACATCACCGCCTCCGAGGCCGATCAGAAGGCGTACTGGGACATGATCCCCGTCACACTGATCGACGGCGTGCAGCACGACTTCTGGCGGGTCGACGAGACCCGCCTGCGCGCCGCCCTCGGCGCCTGAACCCTCCCTACACGCGATAGGCGGTGGGCAGCGGGACGACCTTGGCGGCGTTGACGTTCAGCTCGATCACGTTGGCGGCGAGCACGTGGGCCACCCGCTCGCGGGCGAACCGCTCCATGTGCGCCTGGCGCTGGTGCTCGGTGAACGCCACCTCGTCGCGGTAGATCTCGTACACGATGCGCTGCAGCGGCGCCGACTTGACCGCATGGCAGATGAAGATCAGGGTGTCCGGCTCGCTGCGGCGCACGGCCTCGACCGTCTCGTCGGCCAGGCGGTCGAACGCCTCGCCCGCGCCGTCCATGAGCGTGAAGACGGTGAGCAGCCCGTAGATGCTGGTGGACGGCTTCGCCGAACCGCCGGCCGGCGCGGACGCCACGCCCCGGGCCCCGCGTCCCCCGAGCCCCTCGGGCGCGGCCGGCGGATCCGGGCGCCCGAAGGCCTGCTGCGCCTCGGCGCCGGAGAAGAGCACGCCCGTGGCGGGCATCGAGAATTCCGGCTGCCCGGGCGCCCGGTGCGACCCGTTCGGCCCGTTCGGCCCGGGGAAACCGGCCTCGACCGTCGCGTCGTAGCCGCCGTGCCGGCCGAACTGTTCCTGCTGCTGCCCGGGCTGCTCGGGCCGTCCGTACGGGGACTGCTGCCCGTACGGGGGCTGCTCGCCCTGCGGGCCCTGGTAGCGGCCCGGCTGGTTGAGCCGGCCCGGCGGCGGGCCGGGTTCCATGAACTCGCCGGTCCTCGGGCCGCCGTGGCCCTCGAACTGGCCCTCGGAGCCGCCGGACGGCTGCATGCGCGCGGCGAAGTCGACCTCGCCCGGGTCGCCCGCCCGGTACTCGGCCACCAGGTCACCGAGACCGGAACGGCGGGGCGGCGGCATGGCCGGGGCGGCGACCGGCATGGGGCCGGACTCGGGGGAGGTTCCGGACGGCTCGGGGGCGCGGCGCCTGCTGGGCCTTTGCTCCTCCTCCCAGACGTCGTCGGTGTCGTCGCGCTCCTCGTCGTACGGGGCGAGCGGTCGCGCGACGGCATACCACACGGCCCCCACCATGAGGGTGATCAGCAGCGCGGCGAACACGCCGGGGATGGCGAACCGCACCGCGCCGACGATGGCGAAGCCGGTCGGGGTGAGCACCACCCCGGCGTGCATGTTGTCTGCGTCGGAGTCGTCGCCCCCGCGCCAGCGCAGGACCGCGAGGATCAGGCAGCCGATGAGGATCAGGTACGTGGCGGCGTGGGCGGCGGTCAGCAGGGCGGTCGGGATGATCGTCCAGTGGGTGTCCCCGAGGGGCAGTACCTTGCTGCTGAGTTTCTCGGTCGCGCTGATCGGGTCGACGGCCAGGATGACGAGGGTGACCAGCGTCAAGGCCGCGCCGAACAGCCAGGCGGCGAACTTGCCGGCCGTGCCGCGCGCGAGGAGCTGGACCATGCCGATGGCCAGCCAGAACGGCGCCAGGAACGCCCCGGTGATCTGGTAGACGCGGAAGGTCGCGGGACCGAACCCGATGAGGTGCCCGATCGCGACCGAGCTGAGAGCCAGGCAGAGCGACGCGGTGGTGATGGCCCAGGCGAGGAGCCAGCCGGTTCTCTGCTCCCGGAGGCGTCCCACCAGGATGCCGGTGGTGATGGCGGCGAACACTGCACCGGCGAAGGCGGTGACGGCAACGACGGCTTCCATGATGGCTCAACTCTGCCGGACATTACCTCCAAACCGGTAGCCGATGCCCGAGGTGCCGCATCACTCCTGTTACGCGAGGTACTTACTGAGGCAAAGTGGATTGTGCAATTTCCCTATGATTTCTAGAGTGTTGCCGCACGCACCCGCCCTTCCCTTTCCTCCCCAGGGTTACCGGATGTCGAACTCATGGTCGGTCGCCGGGCTTTCCCCACCAGGATCGGCCGACACAGTGAACTCCACGCGCGCCGCCGCTGACCAGCGCGAGCGTCCCTCTCCCGAGAGCGATGAGCTCCGGAAGGTGGTGCTCCGCGCCAAGACCGGCGACGCCGACGCCTTCGCGGCGCTCTACGACCGTTATGTGGATCTTGTCTATCGCTATGTCTACTTCCGGGTCGGCTGCCACGCGCTCGCGGAGGATCTCACCAGTGAAACGTTCCTGCGCGCCCTCGGGCGCATCGGCCACTTCACCTGGCAGGGCAGGGACGTCGGCGCATGGCTGGTGACGATCGCCAGGAATCTCGTGACCGACCACTACAAGTCCGGCAGGTACCGCATGGAGGTGTCCACGGCCGAGGTGCTGGACACCCCGCTGGACGGCGCGCACATCCCGGAGAACGCCGTTGTCGCCACCATGATCACCGAGCGGGTGTTGCGGGCCGTCCGCGACCTCGGACCCGAGCAGCAGGAGTGCGTGGTGCTGCGCTTCCTGCACGGCATGTCCCTGGCCGAGACCGCGCTGATCATGGGCAAGAAGAGCGGCGCGATCAAAGCCCTGCAGTTCCGCGCGATCCGCGCCCTGGCCCGGGCGCTCCCGGACGACCTCAATTGACCACGACCGGCAAGGCGCCGCCGCGGGCGCGGACGGCCGTAACCTGAGGCCTCTCCGCATCGTTGGGCAGATAGCACCTATGGATCATCGTAGTGCGTCCGGCAGGGAGCTTTCATGGGCAAGTGGGGGCCTACGCGGTGGCTGCTCAGGCGGCGGGCCGTCGTCAGGCGGCGCGATCCCCAGCCCCATTTCGTCGCACGGCTGAACGAGATCGGCTCCGACTCCGGCACCGGCCCGCGTCCCGACTTCCGGGCGCGCCTGCGCGAGGAACTGCTGGCCGCCTACCACGCGAAGGCCGCCGCCCCCGCCCCCGAGACGCCCCCGCGCCGCCCGTCCCTGCTCACCCGGGTGCGCCCGGCGGCGATGATCGTGGCCGTGGTGGGCGTGATGTTCTTCACAGGCCTGCGGACCTACGACGCCGTCCCCGGCGACAGCCTCTACCCGATCAAGCGCGCGGCCGAGGCCACCCTGCTCAGCCTGACGACCGACGACACCGAACGCGCCAAGCGGGAGCTGAACGCCGCCCACTCCCGCGCCACGGAGGCCGCCGCGCTGCTCGGCTACCCCGGCTCCGCGCGCGAGAAGCTGATCGGACGGACGCTGGACGACATGACGCGCACCACCCGCTCCGCCCTCACCGAGCTCGGCCACGTGAAGCGGCGCGGCAAGCAGACACCGGCGATCAAAAAGTTCACCGAGCAGCAGCGCGACGTCGTCGAGCCGATGATCCCGCAGCTCGGCGGGGACGACCGCATGAAGGCCAGCGCCTACCTGGACATGATCGACGACCTCACCCCGTGACGTCCCCGCGCGTGCGCCAGACCGTCACGCCACGCTAACGCCTCGTACACCGATTTCAGCCCCTCCGCATGGTTAAGCTGAAGTGCTATGAGGCGGTTACTACGACGGCGTACCGAGGCGGAGATCGCCGGCGAAGTAGCGGCGGCGGCGGCCGTCACGGCCCCGGTGACCGAGCCCGACCCCACCGCCGCGGCGTTCTTCGACGTCGACAACACGATGATGCGCGGCGCCTCGATCTACCACTTCGCCCGCGGGCTCGCCTCCCGCGGGCTTTTCACCACCGGGGACCTGCTGAAGTTCGCCATCGGCCAGGCCCTGTTCCGCGTGCGCGGCAACGAGAACCCCGCACACATCGCCCGCGCCAAGGAGACAGCCCTGGCGTTCGTGGTCGGGCTCAAGGTCGAAGACGTCGTGCGCCTCGGCGAGGAGATCTACGACGAGGTGATGGCCGACCGCATCTGGGCCGGCACCCGCGCGCTCGCCCAGGGCCACCTTGACCGCGGCCAGCGCGTATGGCTGGTGACCGCCACACCGGTCGAGCTGTCCCGCGTGATCGCCCAGCGGCTCGGGCTGACCGGCGCGCTCGGCACCGTCGCCGAGACCGAGAACGGCGTCTACACCGGACGACTGGTGGGCGACCTGCTGCACGGCCCCGCCAAGGCCGAAGCCGTCAAGGCGCTGGCGCGACGCGAGGGCCTTGACCTGTCCCGCTGCACCGCCTACAGCGACTCGGCCAACGACCTGCCCCTGCTGCGGCTCGTCGGCCACCCCTGCGCGATCAACCCCGACAGCGAACTGCTCGAATACGCCAGGAAGAGCGACTGGCCGGTGCGCGACTTCCGCACCGGCCGCAAGGCCACGATGATCGGCCTGCCCATCGCGGCGGGCGCGGGCGCGCTGGCCGGAGGCGTGGCCGCCGCGATCGCCCTCAGAAAGCACTACCGCTCGCTCTGACCCGGCACCCCGCGGGCGTCGGCTGGTCAGCGACCCTCAGCCTTGCCGAAGACCTCCAGCGCCTCGGTGTCGGAAAAGGTGCCGGTGACGAATTCGGCGACCCACTCCTCGACGCCGCCGAAGCCGCTCTCGTGCCCGCCCCTGGTGACCTCGACCAGTTCACGGTCAGCATTAAGGCGTCAATGCGGAGGAACCGGGACTGGCTTGACCCCAACAGGCCGGCGCACGGAGGTGGGGACCACGTCACTGCCGACACGCAGGCATCGACGTGAGGGCCGCGAGCCCGTTCACCCGTCAGCCGTGTTCGCGGAGGGCATGCAGGCAGACGCACGTCTTCGCAAGTTTTCCGCGAAATCCTCACTATGATGACGTCGTGCATGCAGGGAGGGGGGGCCGTGCTCATCCGATTCGATGTGGCGAACTTTCGGTCGGTGCTCGATTCCGTCGAGTTGTCGATGGTCGCCGTCGACCGGGACAGAACCGAGGCGAGGCCGGTGCCCAACCTCGGTGAGAGCCTGCTGCCGGTGGCGGCCGTCTACGGTCCCAACGCCTCCGGCAAATCCAATGTCATCGCCGCGCTGACGTGGCTGCGAACCGCCGTGCGTGATTCCTTGCGCTACTGGGACGACGAGATCCCCGTCGAGCCGTTCGCGTTCGCCGACGGTAAGGACCGTCCTTCCGAGTTCACGATCGAGTTGGTGATATCGGGCGTCAGGTTCGAGTACACCGTCGAACTGGACCGGCAAGAAGTCGCGTACGAAGCCTTGTTCCACTACCCCGAGAAGAAGCAGCGAAGGATCTTCGAACGTGAAGGAGCCGAGCTCAAGCTCCAACGTGGCCTCGGCAGGCTGTCCGGCACGCGGGAACTGTTGACCGCGCGTACTCTCGCTCTGTCGGTCGCCCGGCGATTCGATGAGCCTCTCGTCTCTGATTTCGCTCGTGACCTGCTCGCGGCCCAGACGCTCGGCCTGAAGTCCCGTGCCCGCCGCCCCTTGAACTCCGGCCCGGCCCGCTCGACGCTTCGCTGGTTCGAGGAGAGCTCCGAACGGGACCAGTTGCCCTTGCCAGGCTTCGAGGAACTGGAATGGCCCTCTCCGGCGGATCGGACTCAGGCGTTGGCCTTACTGCGGTTGGCCGACCTCGGCATCGACGATGTGGTGATCGACGAGCCCGAGACTTATCCAGAGGACGCCCCCGAAACACTGCGCATGCGAACGCAACGCAGGGTGAGGCTCGTCCACCGAGCGGCTCACGAAAGAGCACCGCTCGACTTCGCAGCGGAGTCGGAGGGCACGCGCACCTGGTTCCAGCTCATCGGCCCGGTACTGGCCGCTCTCCGGTCCGGGTCTCTGCTGTTGTTCGACGAGCTGGACGCGAGCCTGCATCCGACGTTGTCCATGCACCTGATCCGGCTGTTCCACGAACCGGCGACGAACCCGAAGGGCGCACAGCTCATCTTCACCTCGCACGACACGAGCTTGCTGAACCACCTCAACCGGGACGAGGTCTGGTTGACCGAGAAGGCGGAGGACGGCGCGACCAGGCTCGGCGCGCTGGCCGAGTTCGCCGGAGAGCGAGTGAGGAAATCCCAGAACCTCGAGAAGGCGTACCTGCACGGGCGGTTCGGTGCGCTCCCCGATGTCGACCGGACTGAGGTTCTCCGCGCTCTCGGTCTGATCGGCTGACCGATATGCCGCGTAGAAAGGCAAAGGACCTCAAACGTAAGGTCGCGAGCCGACCGGAACGCAAGACCGTCGTCGTGTTCTGCGAGGGCGAGGCCTCCGAGCCCGACTACATCAACGGACTGAAGCGACTGCCGCACGTCCGCGCGAACACCTCGGTCAACATCGAGATCGACCCCGACAAGGGGGTACCGCTGACGCTCGTGAGGCGGGCGGTCGACCGAAAGCACGATGAGGAGGTCGACGAGTGCTGGTGCGTGTTCGACGTCGAGTGGCCGCGGAATCATCCGAACCTTGAGCAGGCCATCCAGTTGTCGAACAGGCACGGCATTCGCCTCGCCATCTCGAACCCCTGCTTCGAGCTGTGGCTGATCCTTCACTTCGAGGACCAGACGGCCTTCATGAACAACGGTGACGCCGAACGCAGGAGCCGCAGGCTCGACGGGCGCACCGGGAAAGGCATCGACGCCGGTATGTACATGGAACACCGGCACGTGGCGTCACAGCGCGCGGCACTGCTGGCCAAACGCCACGCGCGGGACGAGACCCTGTTTCCCGACGACAACCCCTCGTCCACCATGGGCGACCTGCTCGACGCGATCGAACCCTGAGCGGTCCGCGCCCCTCGCAGGCGCTTAAGCGATCAGAAGAACGGGGGGAAGGCGTGGCCGCGTTCGAGGCGTAGGCGGTTGAGTTGTTGCTGGATCAGCTCGCGGACCTAGTCGGTGAGGTTGAAGACCAGGGCTCCCACCTCGTCGGTGCCGGCACCCGCGCGCTGCGATCGCCCTAAGGAAGCACTACCGCTCGATCTAACCCGGCGCCCGCGGGCGTCGGCGCTCAGCGACCCTCGGCCTTGGCGAAGTCCCCCAGGGCCTGGGTGTCGGAGAAGGTGCCGGTGACGAACTCGGCGACCCACTGCTCGATGTCGCCGAAGCCGCTCTCGGCCACCAGTCGGCTTGCCGCGGCGGCGGCGTCGAACAGGGTGCGGCGGAGGGTGACCGCGCCGCTGCCGGAGTCCAGCAGGGCCCAGTGGGCGCCCGAGGTCCCGTACGGCATGCCGACCGATCCGGGGTTGATCACCAGCCTGCGGTCCACGAGCCGGACGAACGGCATGTGGGTGTTGCCCAGCACCACGGTGTCGGCGGTGACCCCGTCGAGCACCTCGGCCCACCGGGCGAGCGTGCTGTCCACGAGAATCATCTCGTCGTCCCGGCGCGGCGTGGCGTGGACGAGGAGAGTGGTGCCGAGCCGGGCGAGGTCGAGCACCTGCCGGTCGGGAAGGGCGGCCAGCAGGTCGACCTGGTCCGGGCGAAGCCGCTCGCCCGCCCACCGGGAGATCTCGTACTCGCACGGCTCGCCCCTGGCGGCCTCGACCAGCTCGCGATCGGCGTTCCCGTTGACCCACAGCACCCGCTCGCCCAGGCTGACCAGCAGATCGAGCGTCTCAACCGGCTGCGGGCCAGCGGCGATGTCCCCGGTAAGGACGACCAGGTCGGCCGCCACCACGTCGGGCTCCGCGAGCACCGCTTCAAGGGCCGGCAGCACTCCGTGAATGTCGGAAAGCACGGCTACACGCATACGCCCACCCTGCACGGCCGCCCCCCGCCACGCAACGACGTTCGCGAGCGTGATCGAATGCCGGAGGATCCAGCCTGACACGTGGCTCAGGCCTTCCGCCGGGCGGTCTTCCGGGCACTCGTCCCATCGTGCCCCGCCACCGGCCGACCATCGAGCGGAACCCCTCCAGAGCGGTACTACTGATCGGAGCCTCGCTCGCCTGTCCAGACGTCTCGGCCGTTCGCCCAGAGCTCGTTGACGTGATAAGCGAACCGGTCGTACAGGCCGTCGTCCTGGTGCCGTCTGAGGTGCAGCATCGGCGAGTCGTGGCCGACGAGCTTGGCCAGATGCGGGGTGACGAGCATCTCCTCGTCGAACTGGAACACCGACAGCGCGATGTGCTCGTCACCGAACCGCGCCTCGATGCCGGAGATCTCTTTGAGATGATCGAGCTCGGCCAGTGTGATCCTGATCCGCGTGGACACCGTCAATGGCACCCCCTCGGTTTCCTCGCGGCGTCGTGTCACCTCGCTGTCCGGATCTCCGAGCAGAAACCGGATACGGCACCCCTGCTCGGCCTTCCGCTGGAGCACCTTGGCGAGATTAGGGTGCTCCAGCCAGAGAAAGTAGTTGGTGTACCCGGCCAGGGTGATGCTCGACCTGGCATCAGTGATCAGCGTCCGCCACACACTCTTGGGACATGCGGACCGATACGGAAAGACCGACACCACCTCTCGATCCGGCCCGGTCTTGACCGCGTTACGTATCGCCTCGGGCCACAGCACGGCCTCATCCACTCCCAGCGCTCCGGAGGCGGCCCACCGGTGACGCGGATGCGGCACGCGCGCTTGGTCGGTCAGCCAGCGGGACACCGTTTTGACGTCCACCTCGCACCGTTCGGCGAGGTCCTTTTCGGTAAGTCTCGCACTCACCATCGCCTGACGTAGGGACTCGTTGGACATCGGCTACCTCGAAACCAGGGACGTTGGGGACGCCTCCAGACCGTAACGAGAAACGTCCCAGACGTCCGGAGAACGTGGTGTGAACGGCCGAACACGGACAGCCACTCTATCCGCGTGACCAAACCAACGATCCTCGAAGACCTGCAGGCGGCGTTCCCCCGATGGACCATTTGGCGCAGCTCAGCGGGCCGACTGTGGGCTACGCGCAACCAACGGCTTACCGACGCGCAGATGGAGCTCGGACTGAGCCACACCATTGACGGTGACGACGCACCTCAACTGGTCGAACGCCTCCGCGGCGAAGAGAACGCCGGTGCTTCCGGCGACCAAGGTGGGCCGACGACGTGAGCCGCACCCCGGGCCGGCACAGGATCGGAGCGGCACTCAGCCAGGTGGAACCTCGGCGCTGGGATGTGGCCAAGAAGGCGGCCGCCGCGCAAGTTGACCAGATGGAGTCCTGCTGGTCCGTCTCGTACGGCGTGGGTAGCCGACGGTTTCTCGCCATCGCCGTCTGGCACGTTCCGGCACCGCTGCGTGTGGAGGCCGCGACGGTTGAGGAGCTTCGCGAGTTGATGCGCGAAGCCGAGTTGGGGCCGCCGGCTGGGCTGGGCCGTTCGTGGGCATGGGTGGCATGACGGCCTCCGACGCCCACGACCACGAGCCCACCGACCCCGACGACGCCGAGCCACGGGACCCGTACGGCTTCGGCCCCGGTGCACGAATCTCGATCGGCGGCTACTTCCCGAGCAGCGCCGTGGACCAGGTGGGGCCGATAGTTCCGATTGATCCCGTTCCGGCTGATGGTGAACGGCTTTCGGGTGACCGGCAGTTGTACGCGGTCGCGTACCTGCTCCCGTCCCGAACCGAGCACGCCGTACCATGGCGGGTCGCCGTCCCAGGGGACGATGCCGCTACGGCGTGCGGCGTCCGAGCAAGGGTCGCGGACATCTCCAGATCACGGGTCATCTGGATCCCCGGACCTCTGATGTGCCATGAATGCGCATCGGTGGTCACCGGCCGCACCGGACGGGACGGGCCACGGTGACGATCCTCAAGCCCGAAGGCACTGCCGGACACAGCCCGCACGTCCCCGAACCGCAGGCCGACAGCCAGATCATCACCTGGCGGCCGGCGACCCACGCCGAGGACCGGCGGCGGGTGCTGCGCTGGACCTGTCAGTGCAAGCCAGTGGTGTACTACCTGATCACCGCTGGCGGACGAGGCTACATCGAACGCACCGCCCCAGGCCAAGCGACCGTCCAAAGCCCTCGAATGCGGTACGCGCCCTCGGTGCTCCGTCGTCAGAAGAACGGGGGGAAGGCGTGGCCGCGTTCGAGGCGTAGGCGGTTGAGTTGTTGCTGGATCAGCTCGCGGACCTGGTCGGTGAGGTTGAAGACCAGCATGGGGTCGTCGGCCTCTTCGGGGTCGTAGGTGTCGGTGCGGACCGGTTCGCCGAACTCGATCATCCACTTGGACGGCAGGGGGACGAGGCCGAGGGGGCCGAGCCAGGGGAAAAGCGGGGTGATCGGGATGTACGGGAGGCCGAACAGGCGGGCGAGGGAGCGCAGGTCGCCGATCTTGGGATAGATCTCCTCGGCGCCGACGATCGCGCACGGGATGATCGGCACGCCGGCGCGGATCGCCGAGGCCACGAAGCCGCCTCTGCCGAAACGCTGGAGTTTGTACCGCTCGGAGAACGGCTTGCCGACGCCTTTGAAGCCCTCGGGGAAGACGCCGACGAGTTCGCCCTTGCGCATGAGCCGGTCGGCGTCCTCCGGGCAGGCGAGGGTGTGGCCGGACTTGCGCGACAGGTGGCCGAGAACGGGAAGCTGGTAGACGAGGTCGGCGCCCAGCAACCGCAGCGGGCGGTGCGCCGGGTGCTCGTCGTGCAGCGCGACCTGGAGCATGAGGGCGTCGACGGGGATCGTGCCGGAGTGGTTCGCGACGACGAGGGCTCCCGCCTCGTCGGGCACGTTCCCGAGGCCGACGGTCTGGACGCGGAACCAGTGGCGGTAGAGGGGGCGGATCAGCTCCAGGAGCACCTTGTCGTTGAGCTCGGGGTCGAAGCCGAATTCGTCGACCTCGTACTCGCCGGCGAGGCGCCTGCGCAGGAAGTCCAGGAACTCGGTAAGGCGGTCCTCGACGTTCTTGGACGGGGTGTCCGCCGCGCCGCGCCGCGCCGACGTGATCGGGATGACCCGCGCGGTCTCGCCCTCTTCGTCCTCGAAGTCTGAGAATGCGTCTGTCTGCTTCACTGTTTCCCGCCCCCGCCGAGCACTGTTCCCAGCCAGTCGATCACAGGGAGTGGCGTCCCGCCAAACAGGCCACGCGCGTGGAGGAAATCCGCGAACGCGGTCGCGGTGGTGAACTTCGGCCGCCAGTCGAGCTCCGCGGCGATCTTCTCGGCGTCCACGGCGCGCCCGTAGCTCATCAGGGCGAGCTGCTCGGGCGAGAAGTCGACGCGCCCGACGCGCCGGGCGAGCTCGCCGAGGACGCGGAAGGTGGAGGACGGCACCGGGACGGTGGGCCGGCCGCTTCTGCGCACGCACTGCGACAGGAGCATGACGCCGTCGCCGGCGACGTTGTACGTGCCGGGGTGGTCCTCGACGGCCATGCGGCGCAGGACCTCGACGCCGTCGTCCTCGTGGACGAACTGCAGGCGCGGGTCGAAGCCGAAGACGGTCGGCACGACCGGCTGGGTGAAATACCGCGTCAGCGGAGAGTCCACCCCCGGGCCCATGAAGTTCGCGAAACGCAGCGTCGAGACCGTGATGTCGGGGCGCCGTCGCGCGAAGCCGCGCACGTACGCCTCGACCTCGGAGGCGTCCTTGGCGTACCCGGAGATCGCGACCTCGACCGGCTCGGCGTCCTCGGTGAAGACCGCGGGGTCGTGCGACGAGGAACCGTACACCGCCGTCGTGGACCGGACGACCACGCGGCGTACCGTGGCGGACCGCTGGCACGCCCCGAGCAGTTGCATGGTGCCGATGACGTTGTGCTCCTTCATCGAGGACCGGCCGGTGGTCTTCGAGGGAGCGCTGACGAGGCTCATGTGGACGACGGAGTCGACGTCGGCCGCGGCGATCACGCGCGCGATGTCAGGGCTGCGCAGATCGACGCGGACGAACTCGGTGCGGCCGAGCGCGGGGCCGCCGCCGCCCCGCGTGAGCGATGGCGGCGGCACGGTGTCCACACCGATGACCCGGTCGATCAGCGAATCCGCTGCGAGGGCGCTCGCGACGCGCGCGCCGATGTGCCGGGAGACCCCCGTGACGAGCACTGTGTGGGTCATCGGCGCCTCGCAGGATCACGTGCCGTGGGTACCGCTCTACTCGAGTGCTCGCCGGGCGCCTCGTCGCACCCGGCCCGCCGCTCCGCGTTGTCGGTCCGCGCTGCTACTTCTTGTTACGCCGCTGGATGCGGGTCTTCTTGAGAAGCTTGCGGTGCTTCTTCTTCGCCATGCGCTTACGACGCTTCTTGATCACAGAGCCCACGGGACCCCCAGGTGAAGGTAGGTTTGCCAAATCTGCGAGTGCCGCCCGGCGAGTGGCGCACCGCCCGGAGTCATGAGGACACGCCGCTCTCACGGCACACCCATAACCCGGATCGGTGCCTCGTCATGAAGCACACCGACACAACAGCCTACCGGCGATTCGCGGTCGCTCGCTCCCTGGGGGGAACGGCGCTCCCTGGGGGGATCCCGCGTACCACTCCAGGGGACGCCCGCGACCGGCCACGATGCGGGCGGCGAGCCGCCTGCCACGCCCCGGTGGGGTTGTTCGCCCCCTGGCAAACTGATGCGCTCGTTATCTAACGGTTGCCGACCAAACCGCCAATGTCGCTACTGGTCAGTTCAACCCGCTTCGATGAACGCATCCCTCAAGTAGTCGTGCACCGCCTGCTCGGGCACCCTGAAGGATCGCCCGACCCGGATGGCCGGTAACTCACCCGAGTGCACGAGCCGGTACACCGTCATCTTGGACACCCGCATGACGGTGGCAACCTCTGCCACCGTCAGGAACTTCACCTCGCTGAGAGGTCTTTCGCCTGCAGCCATCGGACGCCTCTTCCGCACGTGTTTCCGGGTTATCCCCACTGGTGCCATTGCTCACGCACGTGTACTGCTGTCAGCGTAGAGCGCGCCTCCGATCGCGCAAACCCCCTATTCCACCAGTCCGAGGAGACGCCTGCCACCAGAATGGGAAAAGTCGCTGGCCAGCAGCCAGGCCGGGCCCTGTTTCCGATCTTGTGAACGCTCTGATCACGTCTCATTAGAGCCGCCGGGGATCAGAAAAAAGTTGGCAAACGGTCGACGCCGAGCTCAGATGGCCGGTTCGAAAGCGGGGTTAGGGCGTGACCGGATTACGCGACAGCTGTCTCACAGGCCACTCTCGACCCTTGAGACCAAGTAGCCGGTCATCGGACCGTAGTGGCGCGGCAACACGTTGTCATCAAGGGGGACGGTCACCGCGATCTTGCCCTCGGCCTCGCCGACGAACAGCCCGGGGTCGTTGCTGTCGGCGAACCCGACGGTCTCGATGCCCGCCTCGCCCGCCGCGCCCGCCCAGCCGTGGTCGGCGATCACCAGGTCCGGCCGGTCCTGGCCGGCCTCGTCCAGCTCGGCCAGCATCGCCTGCATCGGGGCGGGGTCGTGGGTGTGGACGAGGGCGCCGCCGTCGTCCAGCATCGCCACGTCGTCCAGGTAGCGGATGCGCCGCCTGCGGCCCAGGCCGCCATGGGTGAACGCCCGCGTCTCGCCGGGGGTGAGGAGTTCGGCGCCGCGCCGCCGGGCCAGGCGCGCGAGGGCGAGGTGGGTGGTGAGCAGGCCGGTGGGGTGGCCGGTCGCGATGAGGATGCGGGGCTTCTCACGCTTCAGCACGGCGGCGATCCGGTCGCCCATCGCGTCCAGGGCGTCGAGGGTGCGGTCGGGGTCGATGGTGTCCTGGCCCGACCGGAACCCGGGGTCGGGCACGACGCCCGCGGCCTTGGCCATCAGCGCGAGGATGTCGCGGAAGGTCCAGTCCCCCTCCATGCTGAGGCCGAACATGTAGTGGGGGTCGCGCACGGCGAGGGAACGGTAGTGGTCAAGGTTGTTCTCCCGGCTGGTCGCCACATCGCCGGCGATCCTCGCCCGGACAAGATGTTCGCGCAGCTCATCCCGCGAAGGAGGGGTCGCGGTCTCCATCGTTCACTCCGTCCACTCGGCAGGTCGTGCGTCCCTCGCGCGACCTCGACAACGCCACGCACGGGCGGCCACCTCGCCGTGCGGGATCAGGGCTGGGGGTCCAGCCCGTGAAGTGGGAAGATCGCCTTCCGCGTCGCCATGATCGCCCGGTCTATGGAGTCCCCCGGGTCGTAACCTCGCGAAAAATCCTGAAATTCCGGGGTCCGTCCGTCGGTCATGGTGAGAGGAGGCAACTCTCCCGTACGTTCCGTGGCGAACGCGCGCCAGCTCGCCGGCGTCTCGGTGGCCGGGTCGACCGGCGCGCCCGCCGCCTCGGCGATCAGATGCGTCCACGCCCGCGGCACGACCTGGACCAGCTCGTACCCGCCGCCGCCCGTGGCCAGCCACCGGCCGCCCGCCGTCTCGTGCGCGAGCGCGTGCAGCGCGGCGTACGCCCGGCGCTGGCCGTCCAGGCTGAGCATGAGGTGCCCCAGCGGGTCCAGAGCGTGGCTGTCGCAGCCGTGCTGGGTGACCAGCACCTCGGGCTGGAACTCGCGCAACAGCGGCGGGACCACGGCCTGGAAGGCGCGCAGCCACCCGGTGTCCCCGCACCCGGCCGGCAGGGCGACGTTGACCGCGGTGCCCTCGGCGCCGGTCTCGCCGGGGAGGCCGGTGCCAGGGAACAGGGTACGCGGGTTCTCGTGCAGGCTGATGGTCAGCACCCGCGGGTCGTCGTAGAACATCGACTGGACGCCGTCGCCGTGGTGGACGTCCACGTCCACGTACGCGACGCGCCGCGCCCCCTGCGCGAGCATCCAGGCGATGCCCACCGCCGGGTCGTTGTACACGCAGAATCCGCTGGCCAGGCCCGGCATCGCGTGGTGCAGCCCGCCGGCGACGTTGATCGCGTGCTCGGCCTGGCCCGTCCACACCGCGCGGGCGGCGGCCAGCGTCGCGCCGGCGACCAGCGCGGACGCCTCGTGCACACCGGCGAAGGCGGGGTTGTCCGGGGAGCCGAGCCCGTAGAAGAAGTCGGGCGCGCCCGAGACGGACACGCGCCTGACGGCGTCGATGTAGTCGCGCGTGTGCACCAGGGCGAGTTCGTCGTCGGTCGCCGGGGCGCACCCCACGACGCGCACCTTGTCGAGCACCCCGAGATCGCGGGCGAGCTCCATGGTCAGCTCGACCCGGACGGGGGCCAGCGGGTGCCCGGGGCCGAAGTCGTAGGAGATCAGCTCGGCGTCCCAGACCACCTGAACCGAACGGCTCACGCGTTCACCTCGCCAACGACGCATCGGCCATACCCTCGGGCCTCCGGGCCCGCCGGGGGCCGCCCTGGGAAGCCGGAGGAACGGTCACACGAGGGGCGCGAGGTCACCGAATCGCCGCGCACGCTCATGAAACCGACCGTACCGCACCGCTTACCGGCCACCGGCGACGGCCACGGCCGAAGGGGCGTCCGGGCGGGCCCGTAGGGGGCTCCTACGGGCCGCACGCGGACGTTCAGGGGTCCCGCCGGTCACTCGGCGCGCAGGGCGATCACCGGGTCCAGCCGGGCGGCCCTGCGTGCGGGCGCCACCCCGAAGAAGACGCCGACCCCGGCCGACACCCCGAAGGCCAGCGCGATCGACCACCACGTGATCGCGGCCGGCACCGGCGACAGCGCCTGGATCGCCAGTGCCCCGCCGACGCCGAGCAGGATGCCGACCACCCCGCCGATCGTGGTGAGCAGCACGGCCTCGATCAGGAACTGGCCGAGCACGTCGCGCCCCCGCGCCCCGAGCGCCTTGCGCAGCCCGATCTCGCGGGTCCGCTCGCGCACGCTGACCAGCATGATATTCGAGACGCCGACGCCGCCGACGAGCAGCGAGATGCCCGCGATGGCAGCCAGCACGCCGGTGAGCATGCCGAGGACGCTGCCGATCGTGCCGAGGAGCTGGGTCTGGGTGACGCCGCTGAACCGCTCGCCCGGGTAGCGCTCGGTCAGCCCGTCCACGACGCGCCGCCGCAGCGGCTCGATCTCGTCCGGGCCGGAGGCGCCGACCGCGATGCCGTTGATCCGCGACAGGCCGATGAGCCGCTGGGCCGTGGTGACCGGGATGTGCACCTCCTGGTCCCGGGCCACGCCGAACGTCGCGCCCACCGGCGCGTACAGGCCGATGACCCGGAACCGCACGCCCGCGATCGTCACCTGGCGGCCGATCGGGTCGACGTCCCCGAAGAGCTTCTCGCCGACCTCCGCTCCGAGGACGGCCACCCTGCGCCGCGTGTCCACGTCGGTCTCGCCGAGGTACCGGCCCCGGCGCAGCGGGCGTTCGAAGATGTTGGGCATGTACTGGTCGGTTCCGGTGACCGTGGCGAACACCTCGGTGCGTCCCACCCGTACGGACTCGCCGGAGTTGACGGCGACGGTGACCTTGGCCGGGTCGCCGACCACGCGGCGCACGTAGGCGACGTCGTTCAGGTCCAGGCGGCTCTGGGTGGGGGCCGCGCCCAGCCCGACCTGGCCGGGGACGACCAGGATGATGTTGCTGCCCAGCCCCGCGATCTCCCCTTCGATGGCCTGCTTGGCGCCGGTGCCGATCGCGACGAGGATCACCACGGACAACACGCCGATCACGACGCCGAACATGGTGAGCGCGCTGCGCAGCCGGTTGACCCGCAGGGCCTCCAGCGCCATCCGGGACGCCTCGGCGGTCCTCACCGGACGCCCGTCCCGGAGGCGGTGTCCAGCTCGATGAGGCCGTCGCGGACATGGATCTGGCGGCGGGCCGCGTCGGCGACCTCGCGCTCGTGCGTGACGAGGACGACGGCGACGCCGCGCTCGGTGTTGAGGTCGGCGAGGATGCCCATCACCTCCTGGCCGTTGCGGGAGTCCAGGTTGCCGGTCGGCTCGTCCGCGAGCACGACCTTGGGGTCGCCGACCAGGGCGCGCGCGATGGCCACCCGCTGCTGCTCGCCGCCGGACATCTGGGACGGCCGGTGGTCCAGGCGGTGCGCGAGCCCGACCGCCTCCAGAGCCCTGCGGGCCCGTTCGCGCCGCTCGGCCCGTCCGACGCCCCGGTAGACGAGCGGAAGCGCCACGTTGTCCAGCGCGGAGGTGCGTCCGAGCAGGTGGAAGGACTGGAACACGAAGCCGATCGCCTTGTTGCGCAGCTCGGCGAGGCCCGCGTCGTCGAGCGTGGAGACGTCGGCGCCGTCCACCCGCAGCGTGCCGGAGGTCGGCCGGTCGAGGCAGCCGAGCAGGTGCATCAGCGTAGATTTGCCGGACCCGGAGGGCCCGACGATCGCCACCGACTCGCCGTGGTGGATGCGCAGGCTCACCCCGCGCAGCGCGTCCACCGACACCCCTTCCAGCCGGTAGGAGCGGGTCAGGTCCACGGCCTCGAACGCGGGGACGGCCCCTGCCTCGTCCGGGCTCATGAGAGCCGCTGACCGGCGCGGACGGTGTCGGCGCCCCTGACGACGACGCGCTCGCCGACGCTCAGGCCGCGGGCGACCTCGACCACGGCGTCGCCCTGGGCCCCCAGCTTGACCACGCGGCGCTCGGCGGTGCCGTCGCCACGGACCACCCACAGGACGGTCTCCCTGCCGCTGGTGACCACGCTGGACGCCGGGACGGCCACCGCGTCGGGCGAGTCGCGCACGGTGAGCCTGACGACCGCGCTCATGCCGGGCTTGGGCGCGGGGGCCCCTCCCCCGCCGTCGTAGGTCCCCGCGCCGAGCGCCAGCCGTACGGGGTAGCTCACGCCGCCGGTAGTGCCCTCCTTCGGGGTGACGCCGACGCCGGTGACCCTGGCCTGGTAGGTCGCCCCGGAGACGGCGTCCAGCTCGACCTCGGCCTTGACGCCGGGGCCGACGAGCAGCACGTCGGTCTCGTCCACGTCGGCCGACAGGGAGAGCTTGGAGACGTCGGTGACGGTGACCAGGGCGTCGCCCGCCGACACCGGGACGCCGGTCGCGATCGTGCCCCCGGACGCCGGGGACGCCGCGCCGCCGCCGGACCCGCCCGCCGCCGCGCCCGCCTGCCCGGCGAGGCCCGGAGGGAGCTGCCCGAGCAGCGCGCCGAGGTTCGCCGAGCCGCCGCCCGGCGGCCCGCCCAGGGCGACGACGCCGCCGAACGGCGCCTTGACCACGAGCCCGTCCACGGTGGCCTTCGCGGCCTTCGCCGCCGCCTTGGCCTGGGCCTTCGAGGCCGACTGGAGCGAGGTCATGGATGTGGCGAGCCCGCCGAGCCCCGCCCCGATCTGCCCGCTGACCTGCGAGAGCGCCAGGTTGACCGAGCGGGTGAGGTTGCGGGTGATCTGGTTCAGCGCGGCGCTCTGCGCGCGGTGCTGGGTCTCGGCGGCGTCGATGGCGGCCACGAGCTGCGCGCGGACCCGCGCGTCCTTGATCTTCCTGGTGGCGGCCCGGGCCTTGGCGAACCCGCGGGCGACCTGGCGGTCCAGGGACGCGGTCACGTTGGGCGCGGCCAGGCGGACGCCCGGCGCCGCGACGCCGCCCATGGACACCGGCTTGGACGCCTGCCGCTCGGCCTTGCGCGCCTGGGCGAGCTGGTCCTTGGCCTGCGGCGAGCTGATCCTGACCAGGATCTGCCCCTTGGTCACCGTGTCGCCGTCCTCGACGTACACCTTGGCGACCGTCCCTGCGGCCGGGGAGCGCAGGGTCGCCGTGGCGCGGGCGCCGACCGTGGCGGGGGCCTCGACGACCTCGCTGACGGGGGCGCGGGTGGCCTCGCCGATCTGCACCTTGGGCGCCTCGTCCGGAGAGCAGGCCGCGATGAGGAACACCGTGAGCCCGAGCAGCAGCGGGGGGAAACCGCGACGAATCGTCACGCGGCCCATCGTAAGAGGGCGATCAGCCGCCCCGCCGGGTCACCCCCGGGAAGTACGGCTAGGTCGCGGCCACCACGCGGCGCAGGCCGCGGATCGCGGGGACCGACAGCAGCAGGACGCACCCCGTGACCGAGACGACCGACGAGACCGCGAGCACCTCCCTCGCCCCGACCAGCGAGGCGACCGGGCCCGCGAGGGACTGGCCGATCGGCACGGCGATGATCGACCCGGCGACCTCGTAGGCGTGGACACGGTTCAGCACCTCCGGCGCGACCTGGGTCTGCACGCTGGTCATCCACATGACGCCCCAGAACGCCGAGCCGGCGCCCGCCACGACGTGCAGGACCGCCATGACCGGCAACGGCGGCACGAGCGTGAGCGACAGCGGCTCCAGCGCGCGGAAGAACATCGCCAGCGCGCCGGCGGCGAGGGGCCGCTGCGGCTTGATCCGCATGGCGATCAGCCCGCCGAGGATCGTCCCCGCGCCGAACGCCGAGGTGACGAAGCCGTAGCCGGTGGCCTTGTAGGCGTCGTTGACGATCACGGCGCCGAGCGGGTAGACCGGGCCGAAGACGGCGATGCCCATGACCGCCCAGATGAGGATCACGCCCCACATCCACGTACGCGAGCGGAACTCCCGCCACCCCACCTTGAGGTTCGCCCAGATCGACCCTTCCTGGACCGCACGGGGGACGCCGCGCAGTCGCAGCAGCGCCAGGCACACCGAGCTCACGCCGTACCCGGCGGCGTCGATGAGGAAGACGAGGCCGACGTCGGCGAACGCCACCAGCATGCCGGCGACCGACGGGCCGACCAGCATCATGAAGGACTCGGAGGTGCGCTGGGTGGCCACGGCGCGCTGCACGTCGGTGGCGATCCGCGGGACCAGGCTCGCCAGCCCCGGCTGGAACATCGCCGCCGCGGTGCCGTTGACGGCGGAGATCACCATGAGGTGCCACAGCGTGGGGGTGCCGACGAGGAACAGCGTGGCCGTGATCGTCTGGGTGCCCACGCGGACGGCGTCGGCGCCGACCATCATGCGGCGCGGGGTGAACCGGTCGGCGAACACGCCGCCGAAGAGGACGAGCAGAGCCATGGGGACGATGGAGGCCGCCATTGTGAGGCCCGCGCCGGTGGCGCCGTACCCGGCCTGGATCACGCCGAGGGACATCGCGACCGGCACCATGCCGGTGCCGAGCGTCGAGACGGACCGGGCGGTGAAGAAGAGCCGGAAGTCCCGCGTCCAGACGGCGGGCTCGCCGCGCCGGTCGTCCTCGGACTTCCGCGCTGTATCGGACATCCCTTCCGTTTCAGCGCGCTCCATCGCAATGCCCCCATGTACGCCCGTTCCCGCCGGACATGATGGCACTTCAATAGCAAGCTTTCCTAACGATTTAGCGAGGCACCCGTTCGGGGGGATTGGGACCACCCATAGGTATCTCGGCGGAATGCCGGGAACTAGGGTGTTCCGTCGTACCAGGTACCTTCTCGCGCCGGGAGGCGGATCTCCTTGACGGCAGAACCCACGGACGAGCGATGGGCCGCGCTCAGGCGGCGCTTCACGGAGATCGACGTCGACGGCGACGGCTACATCACCCACGCCGAGTTCCGCGAGCACTTCCCCGAGTTGCCGGGCGAGGCCATCGGCGCGCTCGACCAGTCCGGTGACGCCGACGGCGACGGACGGATCTCGTTCGAGGAGTTCGTCCGCCTGACGCCCTTCGGCTGAGCCCGCCCGTCCTGTCCGGGTGCACGGAACCTGCCGCCTTCGCGGCTGAGGCCCGCGCCCCGGGACTCCTCCGCGTCAGCCCGCGGCGAGCTGGCGGCTGCGGTCGCGCGCGGCCTCGATGGCGGCCAGAAAGGCCGCGCGGACGCTGTGCCGCTCCAGCTCGGCGATGGCCGAGATCGTGGTGCCACCCGGCGAGGTGACCGCCTCACGGAGGATCACCGGGTGCTCGCCCGAGTCGCGCAGCATGATCGCCGCGCCGACGATCGACTGCGTCACCATGTCGAGCGCGGCCGCCCGCGGCATGCCCAGCAGGATGCCGGCGTCGACCATGGCCTCGACCAGGTAGAAGAAGTACGCCGGGCCGCTGCCGGACAGCGCGGTCGCCGCGTCCTGCTGGGACTCCGGGATGCGCAGCACCTTACCGACCGGCCTCAGCAGGCTCTCCGTCTGCTCCAGGTGAACCTCGGAGGCGTGGGCCCCGGCGGAGATCACGCTCATGGCCTCGTCCACCAGCACCGGGGTGTTGGACATGACCCGCACGACCGGGACCTCGTCGCCCAGCCGGGACTCGACGAAGGACGTCGTGATGCCGGCCGCGACCGTGATGACCAGCTTGCCCGCGGGCACGTGCGAGGCGATCTCGTTCAGCAGGGCGCCCATGTCCTGCGGCTTGACCGCGAGGATCAGCGTGTCGGCGATCTTGGCGGCCTCGCTGTTGGGCACGACCCGCACGCCGTGCCGGTCGCGGAGAGCGGCGGCGCGCTCCTCGCGGCGGGCCGTGGCGATGATCTCGCCCGGCGCGACACCCGCGCGCAGCAGCCCGGACAGCAGGGCCTCGCCCATCTTGCCCGTACCGAGAATCGCGATCATCTCAAGGCACCTCGTGTGAATGTCCGGAAACCCTCGCAGCCTACCGACTCCCCGGCGGTCCGAGCGCGTCGCAGTGCCCCGTCAGCGCCCGTCAGCGCCCCGCCAGGGAGCGGAGCAGGTCGGCGACGTTGCCCGTGCGCCCGGCGAAGTGGCGGGCCAGGTGCCCGTACCAGCCGGGCCCGTACGGGACGCGGACGCGCACCCGCGCGCCGTGGGCGGCCTGGCGTCCGAGCGCGGGCGGGCGGACGCCGTACCACATCTGGTACTCCAGCGACCCGGACTCGCGCTCGTTCAGCACGGCGAGCGCCGCCGCGACCTCGACCAGCCGCCGGTCGTGGGTGGCCACCATCGGGTAGCCGCCGCCCTCCATGAGGATCCTGAGGCAGCGCACGTACGACTTGTCGACGCCGGCGGGCCGCGCGTGGACGACCGACGCCGGCCCGCCCGGGGTGCCCGCGCACAGCCGTACGCGCCCGGCGGCGAGCGCCCGGCAGTGGTCCTCGGCCTGGCGCAGGGAGGCCTGGACGGCGACGCCGGTCGAGGGGTGGTCCTCCAGGAGGGATGCGTGCACGCGCAGCGCGCGGTCGGCCAGGGCGGGGCTCTCGGTGTCGACGGTCACCGTCGCCCCGAACTCGCCCGCGGCCGCGCACACGCGCGCGGCGTTGTCCCGCGCGAGCCCCTCGTCCACGTGCAGGCCGAGCACCGACAGCCGGAGGGACAGGTCGGCCCCCTTGGCGGCCTGGCGCCGGTCGAGGGCGTCCAGCAGCGCGACCGAGGAGTCGGCCGCGCGGGAGGCCTGGGCCGGGTTCCGCGCCTCCTCGCCGAGGTGGTCCAACGTCACGAGGAAGCGGTCGGCGGTGAGGGCCGCGGCGACCGAGGCGGCGTCCTCCACACCCGTGCCCGCGACGTAGCGGCTCATGACACGCCGGGCGAGCCCCGACGTCCGGACCATGCTCTCCACACGGCCGTTGCTCGAAGCGGCCAGCAGAACGCGACGCAACACCATTGGCACCCTTCCTGGCAGGACGGACGGTTCCCGGGGTGAGATCTTCCCACCCTAACGGCGGCCAGGGCGTCGATCTTGGGAGCACGCGGGGCCATGTTGCGGTTTGACAACCAACTGACGACCCATGTCGTCTTACAAGTCTTTAATGCAGAAGATCTACCCGATGGTGCCGTAAGTCGGTTCCAACGCCGGAGCCGCGGTCACCGAAAGGGCAGATGTGAAAAAGATCCTCACAGCGCTGGCCACCGCCGGCGTGGGTCTGAGCACAGCGCTGGTCGCGACACCCGCGACCGCGGGAACTCAGCAGGCCCCCGAGTACACGCCACCCGCCCCGGAGTGGGCGCAGTGCGCCACGCTGCCCGCGGGCATCGAGTGCGCGTCGGTGACGGTGCCGCTGGACTACGACCGGCCGTGGGGCAGGAAGATCAAGATCGCCCTCTCGCGCAAGAAGGCGACCAACACGGCGCACTACCAGGGCGCCATCCTGTTCAACCCCGGCGGTCCCGGCGCCAGCGGCCTGGGCTACCCGGTCACCATGCAGAACCGCCTCGGCGCCGCGCTGGCCGCCCAGTACGACCTCATCGGCTTCGACCCGCGCGGCGTAGGCTCCAGCGAGCCCGCCCTGAGCTGCGACGTGAACTTCTTCAACCCGGTACGCCCCGACTACGTCCCGGGAGACCTTCGCGAGGAGTTCGCATGGCTGAAGAAGTCACAGGGGTACGCCAAGGCCTGTGACACCGCCCACGGCGACGTGCTCAAGCACATGACCACCGTCGAGGTGGCCACCGACATGGACCAGATCCGCAAGGCCCTCGGCCAGAAGCAGATCAGCTACGTCGGCTACTCCTACGGCACCTACCTCGGCGCGACCTACGCCACGCTCTTCCCGAGCAACGTGCGCCGCCTGGTGCTGGACAGCATCGTGCACCCCGACCGCGTCTGGTACGACACCAACATCGACCAGAACCACGCCTTCGAGGTCCGCGCCAAGGACTTCTTCGCCTGGATCGCCAAGTACGAGTCCACCTACCACCTCGGCTCCACCGGCGCGGACGTGGAGAAGGCCTGGTACGCGGCCCGCGCCAAGGTGAAGGCCGCGCCCGCCGAGGGCCGGGTCGGGCCGGACGAGCTCGACGACACCTTCCTCGCCGGCGGCTACCTGAAGAGCCGGTGGCCGCTGCTCGCCAACGCGCTGTCGAAGTACGTCAACAACGGCGACACCGCGACGCTCGCGAACGCCTACGCCATCTACGGCGACAGCAGCGGCGACGACAACGGCTTCGCCGTCTACTCCGCCGTCGAGTGCACCGACGCCCGCTGGCCGCGCGACTGGGGCACCTGGCACCGCGACTGGTCACAGTCCTCCCGCACCGCGCCGTTCCTGAGCTGGGGCAACGCCTGGTACAACGCGCAGTGCCAGTCGTGGCCCGTGCGCGGCAAGCAGCGCCTGCGCATCGACGGCCGGGCGATCAAGAACGCCTTGTTCTTCCAGGACACCAAGGACGCCGCCACGCCGTACGCCGGCGGCGTCGAGATGCACAAGAAGTTCCCCGCCTCCCGCCTGGTCGTCATGGACGGCGGCGGCAACCACGGCCTCACCGGCCGCGGCAACGCGTGCATAGACGACATCTGGAAGGCCTACCTGACCGACGGCACCCTGCCGCCGAGCCTGCCCGGCCCCGACGTCCACTGCGCGCCGTTCCCCGACCCGGTGCCCCCGCCGGCCGCCACCCTCATGCGCACCGCCCCCACGGCGGACGACGACTGGGTCCCCGGCGAGCGCTGACCTCCCCGTCCCCCGTCCGGCACCTCGATGCCCCGCCGCTCACCCGAGCGGCGGGGCATCTCGTCCTCAGGGCACGCTCAAAGGTCAGTGCACGTCGAAGGTGGTGAGAACCGCGACCGGGTCGGGGTGGGCGACAGCTCCTCTACCACGTTGCCGACACCGGTCCGAACCAGGGCGAGATCGGGTACGTCATAGGGATATGCGGATGATGACGGCGACTCTGGCGGCCGGATCCCTGCTGCTGACCGTGGGCGGCAATGTTCCGAGTGCCACTGCCATGAGCCCGAACCCCGACCACGCCGTGACGTCGACCATCGTGGCGACGGGCGGCACCTCCTCACCCCTGGCCCCGGCGACAGGCCCGTCGCCCACGAGGCCGAAGGGCCACACGATCAACACGCACAAGGTCCGGTGGGAGAAGGCGAAGCCCACCAAGGACGGGCGCAAGATCAAGGTCATCTGGTGGTCGGGGGTCGAGCCCTGCACCGTGCTCGACCGCGTGAAGGTGCGGGAGACGTCCAAGCGCGTGACGATCACCCTCTACGAGGGCCAGGCGGAGGACGCGCAGAACGTCGCCTGCATCCAGATCGCCATTCAGAAGGTCACAACGGTCAAGCTGAAGGCCCCTCTCGGCAAGCGCAAGATCGTGGACGGCGCCCGCTCCTGACCGCGCCGCGCTCCCAAGCGGGCCGCTCCCTTCCGGGCCGCGCTCCCAAGCGGGCGGCTCCCTTCCGGGCCGCGCTCCCGATCAGGCGGCACTCCTGACCGTGCCGCGCTCCTGACCCGGGCCGCCCACCTGGGCGGACGTCCGGGGAACCGGCCGGTCGTCCCGCCCGTTCCCTGCTGTGTGACCCCCGGCAGGCTCCCCCGCGTCACGGCGCCCGTCCCCGCCGCCCTCGCCGGTCGCCGTACGGTCGCGCGCGGCCTCCGAAGCCCCGGCCGTGCCGCGCCTTCCGGACATGACGCCGGCTCACGGCCCGTCCGCCGTACCCTCCAAAGGCCCCCCGACAACGGGGAATACAGGCGCCCCGAATAGGGTTGAGCGCAGTAGACTCAACTCGCTTGACAAAGAAACAAGCGAGATCCATGATTGAGTCACTCAGACTCAACTTTGACTACAAGGACGTACTCATGGCACGTGCGGTAGGTATCGACCTGGGGACGACCAACTCCGTCGTCTCGATTCTCGAGGGCGGTGAGCCCACGGTCATCGCCAACGCGCAGGGCTCGCGGACCACGCCGTCCGTCGTGGCCTTCGCCAAGAACGGCGAGGTGCTCGTCGGCGAGGTCGCCAAGCGGCAGGCCGTCACCAACGTCGACCGGACCATCCGCTCGGTCAAGCGGGAGATGGGCACGAACTGGGCCGTCGAGATCGACGGCAAGAAGTTCTCTCCCCAGCAGATCAGCGCGTTCGTGCTGCAGAAGCTCAAGACGGACGCCGAGGCCTACCTCGGCGAGAAGATCACCGACGCCGTGATCACCGTCCCCGCGTACTTCAACGACGCGCAGCGCCAGGCCACCAAGGAGGCCGGCCAGATCGCGGGCCTCAACGTCCTGCGCATCATCAACGAGCCCACCTCGGCCGCTCTGGCCTACGGGCTCGACAAGGAGAAGGACCAGACCATCCTGGTCTTCGACCTCGGCGGCGGCACGTTCGACGTCTCGCTGCTCGACGTCGGCCAGGAGGACGGCCACGGCTTCGTCGAGGTCAAGGCCACCAGCGGTGACAACCACCTGGGCGGCGACGACTGGGACCAGCGCGTCGTCGACGAGCTGGTGACCCGCTTCAAGAACGCCCACGGCGTCGACCTCTCCAAGGACAAGATGGCGCTCCAGCGCCTGCGCGAGGCCGCCGAGAAGGCGAAGATCGAGCTGTCGGCGCAGACCGAGACCTCGGTCAACCTGCCCTACATCACCGCCTCCGCCGAGGGCCCGCTCCACCTCGAAGAGAAGCTGACCCGCTCGGAGTTCCAGCGCATCACCTCCGACCTGCTCGAGCGCTGCAAGGGCCCGTTCCACCAGGTCATCAAGGACGCCGGCATCAAGGTGTCCGACATCGCCCACGTCGTGCTGGTCGGCGGCTCCACCCGCATGCCGGCCGTGAGCGAGCTCGTCAAGGAGCTGACCGGCGGCAAGGAGCCCAACAAGGGCGTCAACCCCGACGAGGTCGTGGCGATCGGCGCCGCGCTCCAGGCGGGCGTGCTCAAGGGCGAGGTCAAGGACGTCCTCCTGCTGGATGTCACCCCGCTGAGCCTGGGCATCGAGACCAAGGGCGGCATCTTCACCAAGATCATCGAGCGGAACACGACGATCCCGACCAAGCGGTCCGAGGTCTTCACCACCGCCGAGGACAACCAGCCGTCGGTGCAGATCCAGGTCTTCCAGGGCGAGCGCGAGATCGCGGCCTACAACAAGAAGCTGGCCACCTTCGAGCTGACCGGCATCGCCCCGGCGCCGCGCGGCATCCCGCAGATCGAGGTCACCTTCGACATCGACGCCAACGGCATCGTCAACGTCGGCGCCAAGGACCTCGGCACCGGCAAGGAGCAGTCGATGACCATCACCGGCGGCTCGGCGCTGCCGAAGGACGACATCGAGCGCATGATGCGCGAGGCCGACTCCTACGCCGAAGAGGACAAGAATCGCCGCGAGGAGGCCGAGACGCGCAACAACGCCGACGCGCTCGCCTACCAGACCGAGAAGTTCCTCCGCGACAACGACGAGAAGATCCCGGCCGACGTCAAGACCGAGGTCGAGGAGTCGCTGTCCGAGCTGAAGAAGACGCTGGAGGGCACCGACTCCGCCGCCATCCGCGCGGCGGCCGAGAAGCTCGCCACCGTCAGCCAGAAGATGGGCTCGGCCATCTACGCCCAGTCCCAGGGCGCGGCCGGCGCTCCCACCGACGCCGCCGCCGGCGCTCCCGGCGCGGGCGCGGGCACGAAGTCCGACGACGACGTCGTCGAGGCCGAGATCGTCGACGACGAGCCGAAGCCGAAGCGGGAGGGCGGTGCCGCGTGACGTCCCCGAACTCTGGGAGCGAGCACGAGGGCTTGGTGATCCGCGACAACCGGCGCATCGATCCGAAGACCGGGCAGGTGCGTGAGGGGGCGGGGAAGACGGCCGAGCAGTCGTCCCCCGCCGCCTCGGCCGATGCGGCGCAGCAGGACGACGGCCTGGCCGCCGAGCTCGCCGAGCGCACGGCCGACCTCCAGCGGCTCCAGGCCGAGTACTCGAACTACCGCAAGCGCGTCGAGCGCGACCGGGTGACGGTCCGCGAGCAGGCGGTCGCCAACGTGCTGGCCGAGCTGCTCCCGGTGCTCGACGACATCGGAAGGGCTCGTGACCACGGCGAGCTGACCGGCGGGTTCGCCAAGGTCAGCGAGTCGTTGGAGGCGGCGGTCGGCAAGCTCGGCCTGCAGACCTACGGCGCCAAGGGAGACCCGTTCGACCCGACCGTGCACGAGGCTCTGATCCACAGCTACTCGGCCGGCGTCACCGAGCCGACCGCCGTCGAGATCCTCCAGCCCGGCTACCGCCTCGGCGAGCGCATCCTGCGCCCGGCCAGGGTCGCGGTCGCCGAGCCCGAGGAGCCGGCGGGTGGCGCGTCCAACGCGGCCAAGACGGGCGAGGCGGGCGAGGCCGCGGCCGACCCCGAGACCAATTGAACGACTACCCCTTTGGCCCACGAAGGAAGAGTTAGATGAGCACCAAGGACTACCTGGAGAAGGACTACTACGCGGTCCTTGGTGTGTCGAAGACCGCCACCGCCGACGAGATCAAGAAGGCGTACCGCAGGCTGGCGCGCAAGTACCACCCGGACGCCAACCAGGGCAGCACCGAGACCGAGGCGAAGTTCAAGCAGGTCTCGGAGGCGTACGACGTCCTGTCCGACACCAAGCGCCGCAAAGAGTACGACGAGGCGCGCGCGCTGTTCGGATCGGGTCTCGGCGGGTACGCGGGGGGCGGCGCCCCCCGCGGCGGCGGTGGCGGGTTCCCGTTCGAGTTCGGCGACCTGTTCGGGGGCAGCGGGCAGGGCGCCGGCGGTGGCGCGGGTGAGCGCATCGGCGACCTGTTCGGCGGCCTGTTCAACCGCGGCGGGCGCACCTCCGCCTCGACCGCCCGTCCCCGCCGGGGGCAGGACATCGAGTCCGAGGTCACCATGTCGTTCTCCGAGGCCGTGGAGGGCACCACGGTCGCGCTCCGGCTGACCAGCTCATCGGCCTGTCCCGCGTGCAGCGGCACGGGCGCCAAGACCGGCACGACCCCCCGGGTCTGCCCGACCTGCGAGGGCACCGGCGCGGCCAGCCGCAACCTCGGCAACTTCGCCTTCTCCGAGCCGTGCCGCGACTGCAAGGGCCGCGGGCTGCTCATCGACGATCCCTGCCCGGTGTGCGAGGGCAGCGGGCGCGGCAAGAGCACGCGCACGCTCCAGGCGCGCATCCCCGCGGGCGTGGCCGACGGCCAGCGCATCCGGCTCAAGGCCAAGGGCGCGCCCGGCGAGAACGGCGGCCCGGCCGGCGACCTGTACGTCGCGATCCACGTCAAAGCACACGCGATCTTCGGTCGCTCCGGCGACAACATGACCATCACGGTCCCGGTGACGTTCACCGAGGCGGCCCTCGGCGCCGAGATCCGGGTGCCCACCCTCCACGGCCAGCCGGTGACGCTGCGCATCCCCGAGGGCACGCCCAACGGCCGCACGTTCCGCGTGCGCGGCCGGGGTGTCACCCGCAAGGACGGCACCAAGGGTGATCTGCTGGTCACCGTGGAGGTCACCGTCCCGCAGTCCCTCGACGACAAGGAAAGGTCCGCGCTGGAGGAGTTCCGTTCCGTGTCCGACGGAGCAGACCCCCGCGCCGACCTGCTCAAACAGGCCAGCAGCGACTAAGCCCGAGAGGAGGCGACGCCGATGGACGCCAACTACTTCGACCTGTCCGACGACACCCCGGTGTACGTCATCTCGGTCGCCGCCCAGCTTTCCGGGCTGCACCCGCAGACCCTCCGGCAGTACGACCGTCTCGGCCTGGTCAGCCCAGGCCGTACGGCCGGCCGGGGCAGGCTCTACTCCACGCGCGACATCGTGATGCTGCGCGAGGTCCAGCGGCTCTCCCAGGAGGAGGGCATCAACCTGGCGGGCATCAAGCGCATCCTGGCCCTGGAGACCGAGAACCTCCGCATGCGTGAGGAGCTCAGCCGACTCAGGGGCGAGATCGCGATGATCCGCGCGCTGATCCAGTACCAGCTACCACCCGCCTAGACCCCTCGCGCACGGGGGGCTCGCGCGGGGTCCCAGGGCAGGTTCAGCGGCGATATTCAGGGGAAACGTGTGGCGCGCGTGCCATGCGAGGAAAGGCGAGATCGAGCGTGGACTACAAACTGACGCGTAAGAGCCAGGACGCCCTGTCGGGGGCCGTTCGCCGTGCCGCTGCGGAAGGCCACCCCGAGGTCGGGCCGGCGCACCTGTTCACCAGCCTGCTCGCCCAGACGGAGGGCACCGCGGTGCACCTGCTGGAGGCGGTCGGCGCCGACTGGAAGAAGCTGCGCGCCGACGCCGAGCAGCAGCTCGAGCAGCTTCCCAAGGCCCAGGGCGCCACGGTCAGCGCCCCCTCGTCCTCGCGGCAGCTCCTGGTCGTCCTGAACACCGCCGCCGCGCGCGCCAAGCAGCTCGAGGACGAATACGTCTCCACCGAGCACCTCCTGGTCGGCCTCGCCGCCGACGGCGGGCGCGTCGCCGACCTGCTCAAGGCGCAGGGCGCCAACGACAAGGCCCTGTTGGACGCGTTCGAGAAGGTCCGCGGCCACGCCCGCGTCACCAGCGAGAGCCCCGAGGACACCTACCGCGCGCTGGAGAAGTACGGCGTCGACCTCACCGAGCTCGCGCGGGCCGGGCGTCTCGACCCGGTCATCGGCCGCGACACCGAGATCCGCCGCGTCGTCCAGGTGCTCAGCCGCCGCACCAAGAACAACCCCGTGCTGATCGGCGAGCCCGGCGTCGGCAAGACCGCCGTGGTCGACGGGCTGGCCCAGCGCATCGTCGCCGGCGACGTCCCCGAGAGCCTGCGCGGCAAGCGCCTGGTCTCGCTGGACCTCGGCGCGATGGTCGCGGGCGCGAAGTTCCGCGGCGAGTTCGAGGAGCGGCTCAAGGCCGTCCTCAACGAGATCAAAGAGAGCGACGGCCAGGTCGTCACGTTCATCGACGAGCTGCACACGATGGTCGGCGCGGGCGCGGCCGAGGGCGCGATGGACGCCGGCAACATGCTCAAGCCCATGCTGGCCCGCGGCGAGCTGCGCATGATCGGCGCGACCACGCTGGACGAGTACCGCGAGCGCATCGAGAAGGACCCCGCCCTGGAGCGGCGCTTCCAGCAGATCTACGTCGGCGAGCCCACCGTCGAGGACACGATCGCGATCCTGCGCGGACTCAAGGGCCGGTACGAGGCCCACCACAAGGTGCAGATCTCCGACGGCGCCCTCGTCGCCGCCGCCACCCTCTCCGACCGCTACATCACCGCCCGATTCCTCCCCGACAAGGCCATCGACCTGGTCGACGAGGCCGCGAGCCGCCTGCGCATGGAGATCGACTCCCGGCCCGTCGAGATCGACGAGCTCCAGCGGGCCGTCGACCGCCTCAAGATGGAGGAGCTCGCGCTCGCCAAGGAGACCGACGAGGCCAGCGTCCAGCGCCTGGACCGGCTCCACAAGGAGCTGGGCGACCGCCAGGAGGACCTGGACGCGCTGGTGGTCCGCTGGCAGAAGGAGAAGTCCGGTCTCAACCGGGTCGGCGAGCTGAAGCAGCGCCTGGACGAGACCCTCTCGGCGGCCGAGCGCGCCCAGCGCGACGGCGACTTCGAGGCCGCGTCCCGGCTGATGTACGGCGACGTGCCCCGGCTGGAGAAGGAGCTCGAAGAGGCCACCGCCCAGGCCCAGCCCGAGGACCCGATGGTCAAGGAGGAGGTCGGGGCCGACGACATCGCCCAGGTCATCTCCTCGTGGACGGGCATCCCCGCCGGGCGCCTGCTGGAGGGCGAGACCGCCAAGCTGCTGCGCATGGAGGACGAACTCGGCCGCAGGCTCGTCGGGCAGCGCGAGGCCGTGCAGGCCGTGTCCGACGCCGTGCGCCGCGCGCGGGCAGGCGTCGCCGACCCCGACCGTCCCACCGGCTCCTTCCTGTTCCTCGGCCCGACCGGCGTCGGAAAGACCGAGCTGGCCAAGGCGCTGGCCGAGTTCCTGTTCGACGACGAGCGCGCCATGACCCGCATCGACATGAGCGAGTACGGCGAGAAGCACAGCGTCGCCCGGCTCGTCGGCGCCCCGCCCGGGTACGTCGGCTACGAGGAGGGCGGCCAGCTCACCGAGGCCGTCCGCCGCAGGCCGTACACCGTCGTGCTGCTGGACGAGATCGAGAAGGCCCACCCCGAGGTCTTCGACATCCTGCTCCAGGTGCTGGACGACGGCCGGCTCACCGACGGCCAGGGCCGCACGGTCGACTTCCGCAACACCATCCTGATCCTGACCTCCAACATCGGGTCGCAGTACCTCGTCGACCTCACGCTGGAGCCGCTGGCCAAGCGGGACAAGGTCATGCAGGCCGTCAGGTCGTCGTTCAAGCCGGAGTTCCTGAACCGGCTCGACGACGTGATCCTGTTCGACGCGCTCGGCTCGGAGGAACTCACGCAGATCGTCGACCTGCAGGTGTCGAGGCTGGCGCGGCGGCTGTCCGACCGCCGCCTGACGCTGACCGTCACGCCCGAGGCCCGCGACTGGCTGGCCCTCACCGGCTACGACCCGCTCTACGGCGCGCGGCCGCTGCGGCGCCTCGTGCAGTCGGCGATCGGCGACAAGCTGGCCAAGAACCTGCTCGCCGGGCTGATCCACGACGGCGACACCGTCACCGTCGACCTGGACGACGCCCGCGACACCCTCACCGTCGAGTCCACGAGCACCGCCACCACACCCTCGTGACACCCTGACGATCCCGCGCCCACACGTATCGAGCCCCTGCCGTCTTCTCGGCGGGGGCTCGATACGTGTGACCGGCGGTCGTAAAGGCAGGCCCGGTAAGGGAATCGCCAGGGTTGGGTCAACGAACCGCTCGGCGAAACTCCGGCTGGATACCGTCGGTGCTCGACCAAGCACCATAGGTAGTCAAGGGAGTGTTCATGCGTACTTCATTCGCGATCAAGGGCGTCGTGGCGCTGGCCGTGGTCGCCGGGGCCGGATGGGCGGGGGCGGGGAGCGCGCTGGCCGCCGTCCCGTGCGGGGAGGGCACCCTCACGCCGCTCACCTCGCCGACCACCGTGTACTGCGGCCCGGACGCGGTCGCCACCGATGTGGCCAACGGCGTCACCGGGCTTCAGCCGCCGCGCCTCGCGGAGCGCACCTCCGGGGGCGACCTGGTCGTCGGCATCGAGCAGATCGGGCGGTCGCCGCGCCTGCTGTCGGGCACGACCGCGGTGATAGGCCTGGCCGACCTCCCCGCGGTCGCCCACGACACCGGCGTCCGTACACTTCGGCGCGGCCTGTCCATCTCCGACGTCAGCCTGCGCCTGCCCGTCTCCGTTCACCGCAAGAGCGGCCCCACGGCGTACCCCTACCAGAACGGACCCGTGGCTACAGGCTTGGTCCCATCGGACGTTCCCGACGCCCCTGGCCTTCCCGTCCAGCCCGTCCAACCCGTCCAGCCGGAGGTCGCCGCCAAGGTCGACGGCCTGCCCAAGGCCGCCGAAGTCGAGGGCCTCACCAAGCCCGGCGAGGCCGCCGTCGACGCCGAGACCAAGCCGCTGCCCGCCGTCGGGTCGGTCACGAGTGGCCTGCGCGTTCGCTGACGACCGACTCGCGAATGCCGTGAAAAGTACGGCCCGTGACACCACAAAGGGCGTCACGGGCCGCCTCTGCGAACGGCCCCGCGCCTCTGTAACGGCCCCCGGCTTAAGTGGCCCGCAACTCTGCAAGTGGCCCCGCGACCCTGTGAAGGGCCCTCGGCTCTGCGAGCGATCCCCGGCTCCCGTCCGGCGCAGCGGGGCGGAGAATTTCGCGGGCCGGGCGCAGAACGTAGAGCAGAACGTCGAAGCGGTCAGCAGGGGACGTCGAGGAGGGCGTCCAGGTCGTCCTCGGGGAGGCCGAGGTCGACGCGGATGCGGTAGCGGGTGCGCAGGAGCGCGTCCCTGGTGCGGAGGGTCGCCTCGCGCGGGCCGCACCCCCCGTCACCGGCGAGAACGCCGTCCGTCGCCCACTCGTGGGCCGCGGTCAGGTCACCGTAGGCGAGAAGGGTCTCGGCGACGTACAGGGCCGTCATCGGATCGACGCGGCCGTCCGCCTTGATGGACTCCACCAGCTCGCGGGCCTCGTCCGGGCGGTCGAGCTCGAACAAGGTGTCCGCGATGCCGGCCCGGGGGTCGACGCTCACCTCGCCGCCGTCCTCCAGCGCCCGCTGGAAGCATTCGAGAGCCCTCGCCGGCTGCCCCGCCTGCCGCCATTCTTCGGCGGACAGCACCAGGATCGCGGCACGGGACACGTCACCGGACCGGTAGCCGCGCGCCAGGTCATCGAGCCGCCCGGCCAGGGCTCCATGGTCGTCGTCCAGGAGCGCCTGCTCCAGCAGACGATCAAGCTGCTCACGTGTCACATGTGCCACAAGACGAGATTACCGAGCGCCGCTCCACTGTGTGGGGACAACGGCGGGCATTGGTTCGGCCCCTATTCGCACATGTTTGACCACGCTCCGCGTGTCTTCCGAGACGAGCGGGCATATCGGCCCTGCCTGGAAGGTCACACACGCCGTTCGAAGGAGCTGCGATGGACATGTCCTGGCAGACGACCTTCGCCCTTGCCTGTGCCGCCCTGTTCGCCGCGATCGTCCCCGGAACCCTCGGCTACACCACGGCACGACTGGAAACCGCCGACCGCCAGCGCGCCGAACTGGTCCGCCTGCGAGCGGAAGTCCAGTCGTCCCGGCAGACCGAGTCCTCCCGCCAGACCCCCCAGCAACCGTCCGAACCCTGCACCTCCGCAGGCACGACAACCTCAGGCAGCTCCCTACCGCCCCACCAGTCGTCCCAATCGCCAGAGTCCTCCGAATCGTCCCATCTGTCAGAGCCGTGAGCCCCTGCCCGGCCGCCAGCCGCGACCCGGCGCAGCGCAGCGCCACTCCGAATCGTCCCAATCGTCAGAGCTCTCCGAATCGGCCGAATCCACCCCCTAACATCGACTTCCTCAGGCCTCGGACGACTCATCACATCTCGGATGTGAGCACCTCCCTCAGGCGGGTGGCGAAAGCCTTGGGGTGGGATGTGAGGCCGTTGTGGCCGCCGGGGAAGGGCGCGACCTCGGTGTCGAGCAGACGGGCCAGTTCGGTGGCGCAGGCGTGGTCGAAGAAGCCCGGCGCGGTCGTAGTTCCCGCCGCCGGCACCACGCGGGTCGCCGTGCCCTTCAGGGCGGCGATGGCGGGGACGTCCAGCTCGCAGTTCCGGGCCGCAGGGATGTCGTGGCTGAAGAAGAAGTGCATGTTGGCGATGCGCTGTTTGGAGAGCGGCGCGGGAAGCTCGACATCGGGCTCCCGGTCGGCGAACGCGGCGCCGGTGACCTCCGCCAGCATCTTGAAGGCCGCCCCCCACCCTTCTTCGCGATAGGTCTTCTCCAGCTCGCCGAACGTGGCGTCCGCACATGCGCGCGTGGCCTCGGGCAGCAGCGAAAGCGCGGGAGGCTCGTGCGCGACGAGCGTGCGGACCAGGCCGGGATGGCGCGCGGCGAGGACCAGGCCGATGAGCCCGCCGTAACTGGAGCCCAACAGCAGCGCCGACTCGGAGGTCAGCGAGGCGAGGAGCCGATGGACGTCGCCGACGTGCGTCTCGACGGTGACCGGCGCGTCCGGATCGTCGGGCGAGCTTCTGGACAGGCCGCGCCGATCGTACGTCACGACGGTGTATTCGCCCGCGAGTTGCCGCACCAGGCCCTTCGTGCGGTCGGCGTCGCCCTCGCCCCCCTGCAGGACGAGCAGAAGCGGGCCCACACCCTGGACCTCGTAGTAGATGCGGGCGCCGGGAACGGCCAGCATGCCGCTTCTCATGGTGCTCATCGATCTTCCTCCCCCCGCGGTGCCTACCCACCGCGCCCCCCTGGAACGCCGAAGCATCCGTCCGGACGCATTCCCCGCATGCGCCCGCCGCGGCGACCGGACCACGAAACACCGGGCCCGCGGAGCGCCGAGGTCAGCCCACCCTGTCGGCGGGCCCTCGGCTTCCGACGGCCGCGACGGCGTCGCGGTGGTGCTCGCGGGCGTCCCGCTGGGCGCGCAGCTGGCTCGACAGGTACTCGCGGATCAACCGCTTGGCCTCCGCGATCAGCGGCCCGTACCCGTTGATGTCGCGCCGGAAGGCGAGCGCCAGCACCGCGCCCCCCGCCTCCACGGCGACCGTGAGAGTCAGGTCGAGCTCCTCGCTGTCGGCCATGCCGAACTCCTGGAGGAGAAGGCCGCGCAGCCGCCCGGCGATGACCGTGTTGTTCTCCGAGGCCGAATCGAGCAGGTTGTGATCGACCGCGTCGCCGAAGCGGAGGGCCCGGAAGCCTGGAACGGTCCTGTGCATGTCCACGTACTCGTCGATGATGGCGTCCACGGCGTGCCACCAGTCGGGGTATTCGTCGACCATGAACCGCCGGCCGACCCGGGAGATGAACATCTCGACGTTGCGCTGGGTCAGCGCCTGGGTGATCGCCCGTTTGTCGGGGAAGAACTGGTAGACCGAGCCGATCGCGACATCGGCGCGGGCCGCGATGCGCGTCGTGGACAGGGCGTCGTAGTCGGCCTCGTCGAGCAATTCGGCGCAGGCGTCCAGCATTCGCTCGACCCGGCGGGCGCTACGACGTTGCGCGGGTTTACGGCGCAGGGGCACCTGCTCGCCGTCACATTGGTCAGTAGAGAAGCCGGGCACACGTTCATCTTGCACTCTTCGCGCCGAACGGTCAGTCCTTCCCGGGCAGACGTCCGATTTCGGAATGCACTACGCGACGTCCGCGGCGACCGCCCGGCGCAGGCTCGGCCCCGCGACGTAGCTCAGGGCCGGGGGTCCAGCCCGGCGCAGTCCCGGAGCGCTTCCCAGCTCGTCACGGCCTGTTGCTTGGCGTCGCCGGTAAGGGGGATCGGAATTCCTCCCGAGATCCGCGCCGGTGTCCATTGATCCTTGAGGACCTTGCGGCCGTTGATCGTCAGGGTGAGCACGCCGGTGCGCCCGGTGTCCGGGCCGGAGTTGTAGAAGACGAAGTTGCCCATGCCGTAGTTGACGTATTTGCCCTGCAGGTACCCGCTGCCGAGCAGGATGTGCGCGTGGCCGCCGACGATCACGTCCGCGCCCGCGGCGATCAGCTTGGGCGCGAGGCCGAGTTGGGCGGGGTTCGGGCATTTCTGCAGTTCGGTGCCCCAGTGCAGGTGGACGATGACGGTGTCGGAGGTCTTGCGCGCCTGCCGGACGGCCTGGATCAGCCGCTGCTCGTTCTTCGCCGAGGCGAGCCCGCCCTTGGTGGAGGTCGCCGTCCAGGACTGGATGAACTGCTCGTCCAGCACCTGGGTCGCCCCGATGATCGCCACTCTGTTGCCGTTGACCGTCTTACGGAAGGGCTTGTACGCCTCCGCGGCGTTCTTCCCGATGCCGACGATGGGGAACTTCGAGCTGCGGATGGCGGCGAGGGAGTCGCTCAGCCCGCCCTCCATGTAGTCCATGCCGTGGTTGTTCGCCATGGACGCGACGTCGACGCCCGCCGCCTTGAGCGCCGTCAGGGCGGTGGCGGGCGCGCGGAAGGTGTACTGCTTGCCGGGGGCGGGGGTGCCTCCCTGGGTGATGGCCGTCTCCAGGTTGACCATCGCGAGGTCGGCGCGCCGCAGCACCGCGGAGATGGGGCCAAGGGCCGTGCGGGGGTTGGCGAGCCGGTTCCTGAGCAGGCCCTCGAAGTGGACGTCGCCGCCGAAGGAGATGGTGAAGGGCTTGCGCTGAGGCCTGGCCACGGTCTCCTGCGCGCTCGGCGTGGACGACGCGGAGTCGTCCTTCGGCGGGGGCGAGGCGGACTCGGCGGCCGAGCAGGCGACGATCGGCACCCCGGCGGCCGCGGCCGCGAGCGTCAGAGCGACGCGACGCCGGAACCACCCCGCGCCCCGGAACGGACGGGTCAGGTCACGCGCCCGGCGGGAAACGGGCAGGTCGTGGACGGGCACGGCGGAGACGGCGAGTTCGGCCGGGTCGGTGAGGTCGGTGAGGTCGGCGGCGTCGGTCGGGGGCGAGGCGGCGGGGTGGCATCTCATCGCTCCAAGAGCATGCCATCTTCGGGTCGTAGATGGACACTGCCACCCCAGACGGATCCAAATTCACCCACCTTGGACGATTCCTTTACTTGAATGATTCAGGTTTAGTGCCTAAGGTGCAGGTCGTGGGGGATGTGGACCGGCTCCATGACGCCGGGCTACGGGTGACCGCCGCCCGAGTCGCGATCATGCACGTGGTGCGCGAGGGTGACCACCTTGATGTGGACACCATCTATCGCGCCGTGCACGACCGGGTCGGCCAGGTGTCCCTCCAGGCCGTCTACGACGGGCTGCACGCGCTCCACGACGCCGGGATCCTTCGCAAGATAGAGCCCATGGGCAGCCCGGCCCGCTACGAGACCAGGGTGGGAGACAACCATCATCACCTGGTCTGCCGTGGGTGCGGCACGGTGGCCGACGTCGACTGCGCGACCGGGGTGGCCCCCTGCCTCGATCCCGTGGACGCCGCCGGCTTCATCGTCGACGAGGCCGACGTCATCTATTGGGGCGTCTGCCCCGATTGCCAATCTCGAACCGCCTGATCCCTTGCCCTACGCACCACTCAAGCGCTGACCGACGACGAGTCGATCGTGGACCCGCTGTCCGGGAACGCGGTGTTCAACGGCGTCCCGGTCATGCTCACGCCCGCGTGAGCGGCGCGGGAACGGATGGGAACGTGTGGGAACGGCGAGGCTGGGCGGTTTCAGGCGCTTGGCGGTAATAGGCTGTGCCGCGTGACCACCGTGCCCGATAAGGAACGTCTGCTGGCCCAGGTCGGTTTCGCCGTGGAAATCGACAAATTGAAGCGTGTGCTCCGCCGTAACACGCTGATGGACGGCTCCCGCAGGGAGAACGACGCCGAGCACTCCTGGTACCTGGGAATGCTGGCCATGGTCCTCGCCGAGCACGCTCCCCCGGGCACCGACCTCGATCGCGTCACGGCCATGCTGCTCGTGCACGACATCGTCGAGATCGACGCGGGCGACACGTTCGTCTACGACGTGACGGCGGCGGAGGTGCAGGAGAAGGCCGAGCGCGCCGCGGCGGACCGCATCTTCGGCCTGCTCCCCGCGGACCAGACGGCCACGCTGCGCGGTCTGTGGGACGAGTTCGAGGAGCGCGTGACGCCCGAGGCGAGGTTCGCCAAGGCCCTCGACCGGCTGGCGCCGATGCTGGCCAACCACTACAACGAGGGCGGGAGCTGGGCGCGTCACGGGGTAACGGTCGAACAGGTGATGGAGAAAGTGGAGATCATCCGGGAGGGATCGCCGACGTTGGGCGACTACGCGACGGAGATCGTCGAGCTTTCGGCGGCCCGTGGCCACCTGGCTCGCGGCCGCGCGTAGCAGCCTTCGCGGTGTTCCCTCCGGGCCTTAGGGGTACGTCCCCTAAGGCGAGAGGGGGGCGAAAGTGGAGGAAACTTCGAAGTCCATCAACTCGCGACGCCGCCGCACGATCCGGGAGTCTTTGGGACTTGGAACCCTATCGTTGCCGGTGAAGGCCACCGAGCGCCTGGAGCACGTCAAGGCGGGCGACCAGCTGATCGTGCGGCTGGCGAGAACCATTCGTAAACGGCTCCCCCTGGGCAGCCCGGCCAGAGACCTGCTCCACGGCGTTCCCACCGGTCACCCCTTGCATCCCCCGCTCGCGATCGTCAGCCTGGGCTGCTTCACGGCGACGGCCGTGCTGGACGCGATCGACGCCGACCCCCGCGCCTCGCAGGCCGTGCTCGCCACCGGCGTCGCCGGGGCCATCCCCGCCGCGGCGGCCGGGATCACCGACTGGTCGGTCCTGCATCTGGAACAGCAGCGCGTGGGGTTCGTCCACGCGCTGGTCAACCTGACGGCCCTCGGCCTGTACTCGGGTTCGCTCATGCTGCGACTGGCGGGCAGGCAGCGCGCCGGGAAGGCGCTCGCGTTCGCCGGGCTCACCGCGGCCGGCGTGGGCGGGTACCTCGGCGGGCACCTCGCCTACCGGATGGCCGCCGGGCCCACGCACGCCGAGCCCACGACGCACCTCGTCCCCCTCGGCTGGCACGACCTGTGCCGCCTGTGGGACCTGCCGGACGGACGGCCGGTGCCCCGGCGGCTCGGCTACATCCAGCTCTTCGTGCTGCGGCACGGTTCCACGGTGAAGGTCCTCGCCGACCGGTGCTCGCACCTGGCGGGGCCGCTGCACCAGGGGCGGCTCAAGCTGGAGGGCGACGAGGTGTGCGTGGTGTGCCCGTGGCACGGCAGCACCTTCCGGCTGGAGGACGGCGCGGTCGTCCACGGCCCGGCGACCTCTCCGCAGCCCTCGTTCGAGGTCAACGTGCGCGGGGACGGGCTCGTCCAGGTCCGCCCGCGGCCGTTCTGAGAGCGGTGTTCATGGCCTCGCTCCGCTCGGCTGGTCCAGGGCGTCCAGTTCGGGCCGGTCGGAGGCGGGGTGCTCCACGAGGGCCAGGATGCGGCTCGCCATGAACCGCGCCGTGCGGACGGGCGTGCCGCTCCTGGTGACCTCGCTGACCTCGACGAGGCCACGGCGGGTATCGACCTCGACACGGCGACCGGCCTTCGTCGCCACGACCTCGTACGTGCGGGGCGTACCGCCCGCGTCTATGACGATCTCAACCCGGTCACCCTTCATGTCCGGGTAAATACCCACTTGCTGGTGCGGCTATCCGTACACCAGTTTGACAATCGCGACGACTCCGACGCACACGATCACGGCCCTCAGCACCCGCGGCGGCAGCCTGCGCCCCACCCGGGCCCCGACGAAGCCGCCGACGAGCGAGCCGAGGGCGATCAGCAGGGCGGCCCACCAGTCGACGTGCGCGATGAACGAGAAGAGCACGGCCGCCGTGAAGTTGACCACCAGCGACAGCAGGTTCTTGGCGGCGTTGACGCGCTGGAGGTGGTCCTCCAGGAACGTGCCGAGCAGCCCGATCAGCACCACCCCCTGCGCCGCGCCGAAGTATCCGCCGTACACGGCCGCCGCGAACACCCCGAACCACAGCCACGGCCCGCCGTGCGGGTGCGGCCGGTCCTGGCGGGCGGACAGCCATGCCTGCAGCCGGGGCTGGAGGACCACCATCACGCAGGCGAGCGCGATCAGGACCGGGACGATCACCTGGAACGCCTTGGCGGGCAGGGACAGGAGCAGGAGGCCGCCCACCAGGGAGCCCAGCAGCGAGCCCGCGCCGAGCTTCAGCAGCCGCTCCCGCTGGCCCTTCAACTCCTCGCGGTAGCCGAGCACTCCGGTCACACCGCCCGCCACCAGGCCGACGCTGTTGGACACGTTCGCGACGATCGGCTGGTATCCCAGCGCGAGCAGCGTCGGAAACGTGATCAACGATCCCGAGCCGACGACCGCGTTGATCGCTCCCGCCGCGAGCCCGGCCGCGAGGATCGCGACGACCTCCAACGGTGTCAAAGCCCCACCTTTCGTACGACCCCGCCCGATGGTAGGCGGCCACCGATGCCCGGCACGCGCGAGGGTGCCCCGAGCGGGCCTTGATCGGCGGACCGGATGCCAGGGTACGGAGGCGGGGGACGCGCGGGTCAGACGATGTACGCCTGCGCCCGCGGGACGATGCGGATGGTTCGGTATAAGGCGCAACCGGCAACGGCCACCACGACCATGGCCACGACGAGTTGCGTCATGAGCGCTCCTTGTTGTGCCTGTGGCGCTAGGGGGCCGGCCGGGTTGGTCAGGCCGGGTCAGCCGGGTCAGCCGGGGAGGGCTCGGGCGTACCAGCGGCCGTCGGAGCTTCTCTCCAGGCTCAGGGGGACGCCGAACGTGCGGCTGAGGTTGTCGGCCGTCATGACGTATTCGATCGGGCCCTGGGCCACGACGGACCCGTGGCGCAGCAGCAGCACGTGCGTGAACCCGCTCGGAACCTCCTCGACGTGGTGGGTGACCAGCACCATCGTGGGCGCCGCGGCGTCGTACGCGAGCGCGGACAGCCGCCGCACGAGATCTTCGCGACCGCCGAGATCGAGCCCGGCGGCCGGCTCGTCGAGGAGCAGCAGCTCGGGGTCGGGCATGAGGGCGCGCGCGATCTGGACGCGCTTGCGCTCGCCCTCCGACAGCGTGCCGAACTTCCGCCGGATCAGATGCGCGCACCCGAGCTGGTCGATGAGCTCGACCGCGCGGGTCACGTCCCCCGAGTCGTACTCCTCGTTCCACCGGCCGAGGATCGCGTACGAGGCGGTGAGGACGAGGTCGATGACCTTCTCCTCGGGGGGGACCTTCTCGGCGATCGCCACGCTGGCGAGGCCGATGCGGGGCCGCAGGTCGAAGACGTCCGTCTGGCCGAGCCGCTCGCCGAGGATCTCGACCGAGCCTTCGCTGGGGTACAGGAGCGCCGCCGTCACCTGGAGCAGCGTCGTCTTCCCCGCCCCGTTGGGGCCGATGACGACCCAGCGCTCGTCCTCCTCGACGGTCCAGTCGATGCCCCGCAGCAGGGCCGCGCCATCTCTGCGGACGGCGACGTCCTGGAGCCGAAGCACCTGACCACCCATCGCCAATACCTCCTGACATGTGATCCGGACCGGTCCGGGCAACCCCGGGACGACCCGGCTTCACCGTGCGAGTAGCCCCCGCCCGATGTCTCCGGACCAAACCTATTGCAGCATCAACGCATATCGTGGATCGGTGCACCCCGATTCACCGATCTCCGCCACCTTGGTCGCATGGGGCAACGCCTGGCTTGCCGGACATGTCGGTCTTGATGAAGCCGTGGACCGGCTGGAGCGCGCCGCGGGTCCCCACGTCGTCGCCGCCGACGGGGACGAGACCCCCCTGCGCGTCTTCCTCGCCGAGCGACGCGTCGACGGCCTGACCGGTCTGCGCCTCTCGCTGCCCGCCGCAGGCGACCCGCTCGGTCTCACCGGGCCTCCCTCCTACACCATGGCCGCCGTCGACGCCGGTGAGGCCGTCACGGCCGTGCTGTCCGGCCGCTGCCTCGGCCTGGTCCCGTCCCTCGACCGCCGCGGCTCGTCCTACACCGGGATCCGCTGGACGGCCATGGACGCCTCCGCCACCCCGCCCGACGTCCCGAGCCTCGCCGAGGCCGAGAACGCGCTCACGACGGCGATGCGCTCCGCCACGGACGCGCTGCTCACGGTCGAAGGCCCCGAGATGGGCCAGCCCACCCTCGCCCACGCCGACGACGGCCTCGCCCCCGGGTACGCCGCCCGGGCCCACCGCGTCGCCGCCCTCACCGCGCGGCTCGCCTCGGTGCTGCGCGTCGCCGACGAGCGCGGGCTCACGTCCGGGCAGATCGCGGTGCGCGGCCAGGCCCTGCGTGACCTGGACCGCGCGGTGCGGCGGGCGCGGGTGGCCGCGCACAACTCGATCATCGAGGGACGGCAGGCTCCGGGCGGGCTGAGGCCGGGCTCGCGTCCCTGAACCCCACCCCAGGCCCCGTGACGCACGACGCGCGGCCCCGGCCCCTGGCGCGGCGGACCCGCCTCAGACGAGCCCGTGACGCACGGCGTACAGCGCCGCCTGGGTGCGGTCCTGGACGCCGAGCTTCATCAGCACGTTCGAGACGTGGGTCTTGACGGTCTTCTCGGCGACGACGAGCTCACGGGCGATCTCGCGGTTCGACCGCCCAGACGCGATCAGCGCCAGCACCTCGCGCTCGCGCTCGGTCACCACGGCGAGCGGCGCGGGACCGTCCTGCGCCTCCGCGTCCGGCCCGGCGAGCATGGCCTCGGCCGCCTCGGGCGCGAGCAGCACCTGGCCGCCGTGCACCGCGCGGATCGCCCGCACCAGCGCGCCCGGGTCGACGTCCTTGTAGAGGAAGCCCGAGGCCCCCAAGCGCATGGCCGGCGCGACGTCCCCCGGGTCGCTCACGGACGTCAGCACGATGACCCGGACGCCGAGGCCGCGCTCGGCCAGCAGCCGCAGGGCGCCCAGGCCGTCCAGCACGGGCATCTTCAGGTCGAGCAGCAGCACGTCCGGGGCGAGCGAGGCGGCCAGCTCCACGGCCTCGGCCCCGTCGCACGCCTCGCCGACGACGTCGAGGTCGTCCTGCAGGTCCAGGAACGTGCGCAGGCCCTGGCGCACCACCGGGTGGTCGTCGGCGATGAGGACGCGGACCACGGCGCTCACGCGGCACCTCCGGGAACGCGGGCGGCCTCACGAGTGGTCACGCCGGCACCTCCAGGTAGACCGTCGTGCCCGCGCCCGGCTCCGAGGCCACGCGCAGCGACCCGCCCAGACGGTGTTCGGGGTGCGGCCCGGGTCCGCCGAGATGCCGAGCGCCGGGCGGCCGTTCAGCCACGACCTGGTGACCGCGCTGGTCACCCGGGGATCCTGATCGCGCCGATCACCCTGCACACCGGGGTCGCCTCGCCGGAGAAGGACGCGCAGGCGAGGAACTGGTCGCGGGGTCGTACAAGGAGGCGTTGCGCGAAAGATACCTTTGGCATGAATTCGGAGACCTACACCTGATCGTGCCCGTGTAAATATCCAATAAAGTGACATACAAGGACGTTCCAAGTCCGATGTTCGATGCTTGACACGTCGTTCAGTCACTCAACGGGAGAACACTCCATGCGACGGCACCTCTCCGCTCTCGCCGCACTCACCATTGCCGGATCCCTCGCGGGCGCCTCGCTCGCCGCCCCGGCCACGGCGGCGACCACGGCCGCGTCGGCCTCCGCGAGCGCCGCCCACGTGGCCGCCGCTCCGCAGTCCCCGCTGACCACCAAGGTGGTCTGGGACAAGGCCGTCCGCGCCGGCGGCACGATCACCTACACGCTGAAGAGCACCAACAAGGGCGAGTGGGCGACCGACCTCGCCGGGCTCTTCGGCACCCTTCCCAAGGGCGCGAGCAAGGTCCGCGTCGTGAGCAAGTCGAAGGCGTACTGCGAGCTTTCCGGCCGCAGCCTGTTCTGCATCTACGACACCCTCGAGCCGGGCAAGTCCGCCGGGCTCAAGGTGAAGGTGTGGCTGAAGAAGAGCACCCGTGGCACGGCGGTCGCGGAGTTCGGCCACTTCTCCATCGACGTCCCCTCCGGCGTCGACATCACCAACGAGGAGGAGCTCAACAAGCTCGACATCCAGGACGAGATCCTCTGGAAGAACTTCAAGACCAAGATCGTGCGCTGATCACAGGGCTCACGCCCTTGGACGAGCGCGTGTACGCGGCAGGCGTGCGCCCTTCATGGGGGCGGTGACGCCCGCGGGTCCTGACGAGGCGGCCACCGGACACACCGGTGGCCGCCTCGTCGTTATTCTGTTCCGTTACTCAGAGATATCTCGTCCGCTTCTGAGTAATCATTTGTGGATAAACTGTAAAAAAGTCGTGCCCCATCGTGGATCATGATAAAAAAGGTGCCGCTTACCGCGGGTTTCCCCCGAGGCACCCGTTCCGGGGTCTTCGGCGACTCCCGCACCCGGGCTTCTCACGTCCCAGGCGGCCTCCCTTACCACCGCCGGGGAACGGTTTCCCTCCCGCCCGGGAACCCACGCTCCACCGCGCCGGGAACCTTCGCGTCCCCCGGCGTACGGGACCGCGCGGCCTCGCGTCACGGGAACGTTCCCATGACGCGCGAGCCCGTGGCCCCCGTCCGTCCCCCACAATCTGGAGATCCTGCATGCGCCACCCGATCGCCAAGATCGCGACCGCGGCCGTGGCCGTCCCGATGACGGGCGCCCTGCTCCTGGCCGCCACCCCGGCCTCAGCGGAGCCGGTCACCCGCGCGTCCCGCGCGACCAGCGCGACGCCCCACTCGTTCCTCTCGGCCGCCTCGACGGGCACCGCCACGACCACGGCGAAGACGGCCGACGACGCGTACTCGAGCTTCTCCGTCCAGGTCACCGGGCCGAAGAAGGCCAAGCGGGGCGGGGAGATCACCTACCGCATCAAGGGCCTCAACAAGGGCCCGTGGACGGCCGACGACTTCTACCTCGGCGGCACCCTCCCCAAGGGCATCCGCGGCACGGTGTACTTCGACGGGCCGAAGGGCACCAAGTGCGGTTTCTACTACGACGGCTTCTGGTGCTGGCCGCCCCACGTCCTGGAGAAGGGCGAGGACAGCTGGCTGACCATCACCGTCCGGCTCAAGAAGTCCACCAAGGGCACGGTGGCCGCGAAGCTCGGCGTCAACAGCTGGGACTGGCCGACCGGCTCGGAGAACCTCAGCCGCGAGGAACTGAAGAAGATCGGCATCAAGAGCTGGTACTTCACCAAGTCCGTGAAGACCAAGATCGCCGGCTGACCGCGCCGAGGGTCGTCCGCCCGCGAACGGCCGGGCGACCCTCCGCCGCGGCGGATCCCGCGCGACCGCGCCGCGCGCCACTCGTGCCGTGGCGCCTCCCAGGCGTCACGCCGGAGCCCCACGCTCCGGCCTTGAGCGCCGCCCGGAACCTCAGGCCGCCATGAGCGCGTCGTGCCGCCGCGGGGAGTCACCGGAGACCGTGGCGTGCGCGATGCCCGCCAGCGACCGCCGGGAGACGCCGCTGTCCGGCGCGTAGGCGATCACCGGGAACATCGTCACCTCGATCACCAGCCCGCGCGCCGCGATCACCCGTCCGAGCGACGCCAGCAGCGTGTCGTCGCCCACGAACGCCGGCCCCGTCGCCGGGTTCTGGTCGCCGTCACGGAAACGCAGCCGGATCGGCCGGATCGGCGCGCCCGCGTCGATCGCCGCCTGGAACATCGCCGGACGGAACGGACCCATGCCCCGGCCGCACGTCGTCGTGCCCTCGGGGAAGACGGCGACGTCGTGTCCCGCGGCGAGCGCGTCCGCGACGTCCCGCACGGTGCCGGGCAGCGTCGAGAGCCGCTCCCGATCGATGAAGATCGCACCGCCGCGCGCGACCATCGACCCGAGCACCGGCCACCCGGCGATGTCGCTCTTGGCCAGGGGCTTGCACGGCATGATCGCCGCCACCACCAGCGGGTCCAGCCACGAGACGTGGTTGGCCACCAGCAGCGTGCCTCCCCGCGCCGGTTCCTGCACCGGGAGCACGGCCGAACCGCCCAGCACCGAGAACCCCTGCACGACCTCCAGGCGGATTCCCAGCACCCGCAGCAGCGCCCGGGCCCAGCTCATGCTCATCTCACTGCGCCGCTTCTCGTCGAACCGGCGGGCGGCGAACGACCACGGGACGCCCGCGACCACCACCGCGAGGGCGCCCAGCACGCGGAGCACCCGCCGGACCGGGCCCACGGTCCGCGCCGGGGCCGTCACGCACGAGGCGACCGTGCACGACGCCACAGGAAGCCAGCTCATTCGGTCACCCCGAGAAAGTGCCGCAGGTAGCGGACGTCGACATTGGCCAGCGACAGCAGGACGAAGAAGTCCGCCGTGCCGAACTCCGGGTCGTGGGCCGGGGCGCCGCAGATCCACGCGCCCAGCCGCAGGTAGCCGCGCAGCAGCGGCGGGATCACGAACCGGTCCGGACGCATCACGCCCTCACCGGACCACTGCCGGTGCGGCGTCACGCGGTACTCCTCCGGCCCGAGCGGGATCTTGTCCAGCACGCCCGCGGCCGCCGCCCCGCCGTCGTCCAGCGGGATCGAGCAGCAGCCACCCAGCCAGGTGAAGCCGCCGCTGACCATGTAGTGGGCGAGTCCCGCCCACATCAGGCCGATCACCGCGCCGCCGCGATGCGCGGGGTGGACGCACGTACGCCCGACCTCGACCATGCCGCCCCGGATGCCGGAAAGCGCCGACAGGTCGAACTCGCCGTCGGAGTAGAGCCGGTCGGACCGCCCCGGCGCCAGCATCCGATACGTGCCGACCACCGTGTCGCCCTCGCGCACCAGCAGGTGGTCGCAATAGGCGTCGAACCTGTCCACGTCCAGCCCGGAGACCGGCGAGTCCAGCCGGGCTCCCATCTCCTCGGCGAACACCTCGTAGCGGAGCCGCTGCGCCGCGCGCAGATCGGCGGGCGTCCTGGCCAACCCCACCGTGTATCGTCCGCGCGCGTCGGTCAGATCTCGTTCCGGAAGCCTCGGGGCTCCGGCGAGTCCGTTCGGTCCGTTCAGTCCATTCAGTCTGGAGAGATCGGGAAGACCGGCGGGGGCGGCGGCTGTGGGGGGATCAGCGGGCACGGCGGCCTGAGCGACGGAGTCGCTCGCGCCGTGGACACGGTCGGTGAAGACCTGGGTCATGGCATGCCTCCTCGTGTGGCATACCCATGAAGACATGGGGAGATGACCATCTCCCGTCCGTATGGTGAACCGCTTACGCGTTCACTCTGAGCGGTCGGTAGCGTTATGCCCGATGAAGCAGCGCACGCTTTTGATCACACTCACCGGCCCCGACCGGCCCGGGGTGACGTCCCGCTTGTTCAGCACGCTGGCGTCCTTCCCGGTGAACGTCGTCGACGTCGAACAGGTCGTCATCCGCGGCCGCCTGGTCCTCGGCGTGCTCGTCATGTACGCCGGCGGGCCCCCCACGGGAACCGGCGGCACCATCGGCGCCATGTGGGCGGCCATCGAGCGCGTGGCCGAAGACCTCGGCATGGAGGTCGAGCTCGCCACCGGCACCGATACCAAGGAGAAGCGCCGCAGAGGGCGCCTCCACGTCACCGTCCTCGGCAACCCGCTGCACCCCGCCGCCCTCGCCGGCATCGCGGGCCGCATCGCCGCCGCCGGGGCCAACATCGACCGCATCGAGCGGCTGGCGCACCTGCCGGTCACGTGCATCGAGCTGGAGGTCTCCGGGGCCGACCCGGCAGCCCTGCGCACCGCGCTGGCGGCCGAGGCCGTCCTCCAGCAGGTCGACGTCGCCGTCCAGCGCTCCGGGCTCCACCGGCGCACCAAACGGCTGATCGTCATGGACGTCGACTCCACGCTCATCCAGGGCGAGGTCATCGAGCTGCTCGCCAACCACGCCGGCTGCATGGAAGAGGTCGAGAAGATCACCTCGGCGGCGATGCGCGGCGAGCTCGACTTCGCCGCCTCCCTGCGCGAGCGGGTGGCGCTGCTCGAAGGGCTGTCCGCCGACGTCTTCGAGCGCGTCCGCAAGGAGGTCGTCCTCACCCCCGGCGCCCGCACCCTGGTACGCACGCTCAAGCGCCTGGACTACCGCTTCGCCATCGTCAGCGGAGGCTTCACCCAGATCACCGACGCTCTGGTGGAGGACCTCGGCATCGACTACTCCGCCGCCAACACCCTGGAAGTCGTGGACGGCAAGCTCACCGGCCGCGTCGTCGGCGAGATCGTCGACCGTCCAGGCAAGGCCCGCGCCCTCGAGCGGTTCGCGCGGGAGGCCGGCATCCCGATCAACCAGACGGTCGCCATCGGCGACGGCGCCAACGACCTCGACATGATCGGCGCCGCCGGGCTCGGCATCGCCTTCAACGCCAAGCCCGTGCTGCGGCAGGCCGCCGACGCCGCGGTCAACGTCCCCTACCTGGACACGATCCTTTACCTGCTCGGCATCTCCCGCGAGGAGGTCGAGGCCGCCGACGCCGAGGACGGCCTGACGCCGCCCGCGGCGGGAAGCCCGCACCACTGACGCGTTCCCGGGCGCGCCACCGCGCCCGGACGCGTCGGCGCCCCGACCGGTCTCTGTTTCAGTCGCCCATCAGCGCCTCAGTCGCCCTGCGGCGCATCAGTCGTGCTTCGGCGTCCAGCGGCTGATCACCCGCGCGTCGCCCGGGCCGAGCCCGGCCCAGCCGCCCGTCTCCAGCACCGCGAACGCCCCCGGCGGGAAGCCCTCGTCGTCGCGCGACAGGCTCAGGTTGACGACCAGCTCATGCACGCCCGGATTGTGACCGACCAGCAGCAGCGTCGAGACGTCGTCGTCGGTGCGCCCGATCAGTTCGAGCAGCTCGTCCGGATACGCCTCGTAGATCTCGCTCTCCAGGTGCAGCGGAGCGGCGGGCGCGAGGTCCGCCAGGGCCAGCTCGGCGGTCTGCCGCGTCCGCAGGGACGGGGAGCACAGCACAAGATCCGGAGACAGGCCCATCGCCTTCAAGGTCTGCCCGGCACGCGCGGCGTCGCGCTCGCCGCGATGCGTCAGCGGACGTTCCCGGTCGGCCAGCCCGGGGACGTGCGCGGCCTTGGCGTGTCTCAGGACGATCAGCGTGTTCATCCCCTCAACTATCCCATTACACGCGTACGGCTACCGCCCAGCCTCGGGCGGTAGCCGCAGGTTTCGCGTCCCCGGACCTCACCGCGCGCTCGACGCGGCGGCCCGGAAGCGGACTAGCTGGAGACCTTCGCGGGCTCGGCCCGCGCGCTCGGGTCCTCGTTCGCCGGGGCGATGCCCGTCGAGCGCCGCTTGGAGACGACCACCGCGCCGACCACGATCACCACCGCGACCAGCGTGACGCCGACGCGCAGCACCGCGTTGTCGGCGTAGGTCACGACGGCCGGGGCGATCAGCAGGGCCACCAGGTTCATGACCTTGATCAGCGGGTTGATGGCCGGGCCCGCGGTGTCCTTGAACGGGTCGCCGACGGTGTCGCCGATGACCGTGGCCGAGTGCGCCTCCGAGCCCTTGCCGCCGTGGTGGCCGTCCTCGACCAGCTTCTTGGCGTTGTCCCACGCGCCACCGGAGTTGGCCAGGAACACCGCCATCAGCGTGCCCGCGGCGATCGCGCCCGCCAGGTAGGCGCCGAGCGGCGCGTACCCGAGGGCGAAACCGACCGCGATCGGCGTCATGACGGCGAGCAGACCCGGCGTCGCCAGCTCACGCAGCGAGTCGCGGGTGCAGATGTCGACCACGCGGCCGTAGTCGGGCAGCTCGGCGCCGGACATGATGCCCGGCTTGGTGCGGAACTGCTCGCGGACCTCGTACACCACGCGCCCGGCCGCCCGGCCCACCGCGCTGATCGCCAGGCCGGAGAAGAAGAACACGACCGCCGCGCCGATGACCAGGCCGACGAGCACGTTCGGCGCGTCCACGCTCAGGCTGAACGAGCTGAACGAACCGAGAGCCTCCTTCACCCCGGCGGACGCGCTCGCCAGCTTCAGCTCGACCGCCGTACGGAACGACCCGAACAGCGCCGTCGCGGCGAGCACCGCCGTCGCGATCGCGATGCCCTTGGTGATGGCCTTGGTGGTGTTACCGACCGCGTCCAGGGAGGTGAGGATCCGCGCGCCCTCGCCCTCGACGTCGCCCGACATCTCGGCGATGCCCTGGGCGTTGTCGGAGACCGGGCCGAAGGTGTCCATCGAGACGATGACGCCGACCGTGGTCAGCAGTCCCGTACCGGCCAGGGCGACGGCGAACAGCGCCACCGTCACGTTGCCGAAGCCCAGCAGGAACGCACCGTACACGGCGCCGCCGATGAGCAGCGCGGAGTAGACCGCGGACTCCAGGCCGACCGAGATGCCGGACAGGATGACGGTCGCCGGGCCGGTCAGCGAGCTCTCGCCGATCTCCTTCACGGGACGGCGGTTGGTCTCGGTGAAGTAGCCGGTGAGCACCTGGATCGCGCTCGCCAGCACCAAGCCGACCAGCACCGCGCCGATCGCGATCAGACGCGGGTCGGCGTCGAGCTGCGCCACGCCGGCGCTCACACCGCTGAGCTCGGAGAACGTCGCGGGCAGGTAGGCGTAGGCCGCCACCGCCACCAGGACCGCCGAAATGACCGCGGAGATGAAGAAACCTCGGTTGATCGCCGCCATCCCGGAGCGATCCCCGTTGCGCGGAGCCGTGGTGAAGATGCCGATGATCGCGGTCAGCACGCCGATCATGGGGACGATCAGCGGGAACACCAGGCCCTCGGTGCCGAAGGCCGCCTTGCCCAGGATGAGGCTGGCGACGAGCATGACCGCGTAGGACTCGAACAGGTCGGCCGCCATGCCGGCGCAGTCGCCGACGTTGTCGCCCACGTTGTCGGCGATCGTGGCCGCGTTGCGGGGGTCGTCCTCGGGGATGCCCTGCTCGACCTTGCCCACCAGGTCGGCGCCCACGTCGGCCGCCTTGGTGAAGATGCCGCCGCCGACTCGCATGAACATCGCGAGCAGCGCCGCGCCGAAGCCGAAGCCCTCCAGGACGCTGGGCGCGTCGCCCTTGTAGATGAAGACGACGATCGCCGCGCCCAGCAGGCCCAGGCCCACCGTGAACATGCCGGCCACGCCGCCGGTACGGAAGGCGATGCGCATCGCCGGCTTCTCGCCCGCCTCACGGGCGGCGGCGGCGACGCGGACATTGCCCCGCACCGCCAGCCACATGCCCATGAAGCCGGTCAGCGCGGAGAACACCGCGCCGACCACGAAGAAGACCGAGCGCCCGATGGCCACGCCGGTCGACTCCGACGGCAGCAACAGCAGCAGGAATGGGATGAGAATGACAAAGATGGCAAGAGTTCTGAACTGCCGCGTGAGATACGCGGCTGCGCCTTCCTGCACCGCGCGCGCGATGTTCTGCATACGCTCGGTGCCCTGACCGGCGCCGAGCACCTCGCGGACGAGACCGCCCGCGACGGCCAGCGCGATCAGCGCCACCGCGGCCACCACGATCACGATCGTGAGGTGGGAACCGCTTAGAGATACCGCTGCGGCGTCGTCAGCGGCGAGATAGAGCCTAGACATCCGTCCTCCTCGGCCAGACGGGTAGGTCCAAGCTCAGACCGCGCTGCGGAATGAGTCGGGGGGCGGCGCGCATCCGAGCTGGATTGGCAGTGCCGCTTCCGGTAACGTCCGCAGACCTCCCGCAGGGCATCGTCGATCTGCGGGGACATAAACCTTGGCCGGTGCGGGGAGTCTACGCAGGCACGCGCCAGATATGAAGCCTCTTCGGCCAGCTAATTAGGGCTCCGTCCAGTAAGCGCCGCGCCTTTGCCCCGCAAGGGCATGGTTTTCCAGGCACGATGCCGCGCAACGTCCGGATTACCGTCAGGGATTTATTGCCATAGCTTTGTGTCCATAACTCCGGAGACATACCTGCCGCCCCCGCCTCCGACACTCCGAACCGACGCCGCATACCCGTCAGAGATGATCAGCCGGCCCTCCGCCCAAACTTTTCCCCTTGCCCCATTTTCCTCCCTTCACACCGCCGTCACAAAACCGCCACAAACCTTTCCTCTCCCCGTCACCACCACCAGCCCCCACCCCCGAGACCCGACCCACACGCCAAGCCCTCGCCCTATTCAACGCCGCGGCGGCGGGAAGGGACGGCGGCGATGTCGGCGCCGCGTACGGCGAGTGTCCCGGTCGGGTGTTCGGCTCGCAGGCACGGTTCGGCCCTGGCTCCACGGAACCTCGTGGCACGGGTGAGGCGGCCGGGCCCACGGACCGGCTCAGGATCATGGTGCGGTTCTGTTCATCGGAAGGTCCGGCCGTGTTCTTCTGGGGCTTACACGGGCGGCCGATGCTGCTGGGAGCCGCTTCGAAGCCGCGGCCGTTCCCGAGGGCGCACCGGTAAGGGAAAGGCTACGGCGACAGGCCGGTCGATCACGCACGGCAGCTCCAGCCGCTTGCCGACGTCGGACACCGGCAGATGCCGCATGCCCGACTGGGAACGCTTGCCGGCCTCAGACGCAGGGCACAAGCCGCTCGTCGGCCTCGGACGCCGGTACGGGCCCGTTGTCGGCCCCGGACGGACAACGGTAGGCGGGACACGGCACGTCGGCGGACGGCACTCACGTCCGGCGCGGACCGTTCCACGACGCTCGCGCGCGGCCTCGCCTCCGCCGGAGCGCTCGGACACCAGGTCCGAGACGCTCGGAGGTGATTTCGGAATCGCTTCGATCCCCGTCACGCGGTCCGGTGGTGCGTCAGGGAGTCGGACTCCCGACGTGCGGCTCGGCGACGCGTCAGGGAGTCGTCGCGAAGCCGGTCGCGGCGGCGGGCCAGCTCATTCTGATCCGCAGCCCCTTGGCGCTCGGGTACACCTCGACGTCATCGGCCAGCGCGGCGATGACGGCGATGCCGAACCCGGACATCAGCGTGTCGGCGGGAAGTAGGCCGGCCAGCTCGGTTCCGTTGACGGCTACCGGCGGCCCGTCCTCGTCCTTGTACGCCTGTTCGAGATCGTCGCTCGGGGCGGAGTCGGTGACGGTGACCTCGAAGCGTCCCGACTCGTCGCACAGCTCGATGCGGATCGGCTCGCCGGGGCAGTGAATGCGATGCGCCTCCACTGCCCGTGAGCATGCCTCACCCACGGCGAGCCGTACTTCGTCCAGCAGCGCCTCCGCCACCCCGGTACGGCGGGCGATCGCGGTCGCGACCAGCCGCGCCGTGCGCACGTGGGCCGGCAGCGCGCTGAACGTCAGCTCGACGGTGGCCATGACTACTTGTCTCGGCCGTGAGCTTCCTTGGCCTCTTCGACCGAGGCGTAAATCCCGAAGACCTTCGTGAGACCGGTGATCCGGAAGATCTTGAGGATGCGCTCCTGCGTACAGACGAGCTCCAGGGAGCCGTCGTGCGCCCGAACGCGCTTGAGCCCGCCGACCAGGACACCAAGACCCGTGGAGTCGAGGAAGTCCACCTTCTCCATGTTGACGAGGAGGTGGAAGTTGCCCTTGTTGACCAGGTCGATCAGCAGCTCACGCAGCCTCGGCGCGGTATAGACGTCGATCTCACCCTCGACTTCCACGATGGTGAGTCTGTCTTCAGTGTGGTGGTCCAACTTCAGGTCCACAGATCCTCCAGCGCCTTGCCTGCTGAGTCCACGACGAGGGGTCTGACATGCTGGGACCCCGGGTCCCAGCGCGCAATACCCTGACGCGCGGCATTCAACCACGCCCCGTCTTCGTGTCTATACGAAATCACGACTCCGGGCGACTCTCCCCCAAGATGCCAAACTGGAAACCAGTGACTGCGACTACTTCACCCTCGCGGCGACCAGGCCCGATCCTCACACGCCTGCTCGCGACACCCGCACGCCGGGAGCGTGTCACCCATGTGGAGCACGTTCCCGCACGTCAGGCGGGTCATGTGCATTGGCCGGACTGGGTTGCTGAGCCCCTCGTCAGCCGCCTGAGAGATCTCGGCGTCGACGGCCTCTGGAAGCACCAGGCGATGGCCGCCGACCTGGTACATCGTGGCCAAAACGTGATCATTGCCACAGGCACGGCTTCGGGAAAATCTTTGGCTTACCTGGTGCCGGCCGTGTCGGAGATCCTTTCCGGAGGCACCGTCCTCTACCTCACGCCGACCAAGGCCCTCGCCGCCGACCAGCTGCGGTCGCTCAAGGGGCTGGAGCTCGAACAGGTGCGGGCGGCGACCTACGACGGTGACACCCCGCCCGATGAGCGCCAGTGGGTGCGGCGGCACGCCAACTACGTGCTGACCAACCCCGACATGCTCCATCGGTCGATGCTGCCCCACCACTCGGCGTGGACGTCCTTCTGGCGGCGGCTGAAGGTCGTCGTCGTGGACGAGTGCCACGGCTACCGCGGCGTCTTCGGGTCGCACGTGGCCCAGATCCTTCGCCGGCTGCGCCGGATATGCGCGAAGTACGGCTCCCGTCCGGTGTTCATCCTCGTCTCGGCCACGGTCAGCGACCCCGCGGTCGCGGCGATGCGCCTCACCGGGCTTGAGATGGCCGAGGTGACCTCGGACGCGTCTCCCCGGGGTTCCACTACCTTCGCGCTCTGGGAGCCGCCCCTGACCGATCTGCGGGGCGAGGGGGGCGCACCCGTCCGGCGCACGGTTACGGCCGAGACCGCCGACCTGCTGACCGACCTGGTGATCGACGACGTGCGGACCCTCGCCTTCGTCCGGTCGCGCCGCGCCGCCGAGACGGTCTCGCTCGTCGCGCGCGGCAACCTGGAGGAGATCTCCCCCGAGCTTCCCGCCAGGGTGGCCGCGTACCGGGCCGGGTACCTCGCCGAGGACCGGCGATCGTTGGAGAAAGCTTTACGGTCAGGGGCCGTCACGGGCCTGGCGACGACCAACGCGCTGGAACTCGGCATCGACGTCTCCGGCCTGGACGCCGTGCTGATCGCGGGCTGGCCCGGCACGAGGGCGTCGCTGTGGCAGCAGGCGGGCCGCGCCGGCCGTGACGGCCAGGACGCGCTCGCCGTGCTCATCGCCCGCGACGACCCTCTCGACACATACCTCGTCCATCACCCCGAAGCCCTCTTCGGGCGGCCGGTCGAGGCGATCGTGCTGGACCCGGACAACCCGTACGTCCTCGGCCCTCATCTGTGCGCGGCGGCGGCCGAGGTCCCGCTGACCGAAGCCGACCTGCCGGTGTTCGGCCCCTCGGCGGAGGCGGTCCTGGACGACCTCGTGGAGCGGGGGCTGCTGCGCAGGCGTGCCCAGGGGTGGTTCTGGACCCGCCGCGACCGCGCGGCCAACCTCGCCGACATCCGGGGCTCGGGCGGCCCCCCGGTGCACGTCGTGGAGTCGTCCACGGGACGGCTGCTCGGCACCGTGGACGAGCCGTCCGCCCACACCGCCGTCCACACGGGAGCGGTGTACCTCCACCAAGGGGACACCTACGTCGTCGACCTGCTCGACCTGGACGCGAGCGTCGCCCTCGTCTCGGGGGCCACGCCGGACTACTCCACCTTCGCCAGGGATGTCACCGACATCTCCGTGCTGGAGTCCCTGCGCTCGCACCCGTTCGGGCCGGGCGAACTGCACTTCGGCACCGTGGAGGTGACCCGGCAGGTCGTCTCCTTCCTCAAGCGCCGCGTGCAGAGCGGCGAGGTGCTCGGCGAGGAGCCTCTGGACCTTCCGCCGCGCACCCTGCGGACCCGGGCCGTCTGGTGGACGCTGCCGCCCGAGGCCGTGGCCCCGCTCCTGGCGGCCGGGTACGACCTCGGTGGTTCGGCGCACGCCGCCGAGCACGCATCCATCGGCCTGCTGCCGCTCTTCGCCACCTGCGACCGCTGGGACATCGGCGGCGTCTCCACGGAGGTGCACCTCGACACCGGCCTGCTCACGGTCTTCGTGTACGACGGCCACGAAGGCGGAGCCGGCTTCGCCGAACGCGGCTACGCCCGCGCCCACGACTGGCTCACGGCCACCCGCGAGGCCATCGCGTCCTGCGAATGCGAGCGAGGCTGCCCGTCGTGCATCCAGTCCCCCAAGTGCGGCAACGGCAACGACCCCCTGGACAAACAAGGCGCCCTGACCCTCCTCCAAACCCTCCTGACCCCCTCCCACCCCGCCTGACCGCCCGCTCCCCCACCCCGTGCCCCGAACTGTTGGGTGGGTTCGGGGGCGTTGGGTTGGTGATCAGGGACATCACAACCTCGGACCGCCGACCCCCAACCGCTGACCGCCGCCTCGGACCACCGGCCACCACCGCGCCGCCGACCGCATTGCAAGGGGGCGGCGCCCAGCCGAGACACGGCAGGTCAGCGAGGGCCGGCTCGGGAGGTTGCCACGATCGAGCGGCTGCCCGCCCAGGGGATCGTCAACGGGATGACCACGCTGACGTCCACGACTCCGGCGTCAACGGCGCATCTGCTCACAGTGGCGCCATTGGCGTGCGCGATATCGCGGGCCAGGCGGCAGGCCCGCTCCGGAGCGGCGAGCGCCTGACTCGCCCCCGCCAGCGCGCTGAGGTCGGCGGCCGACTGCGCCCGATGACGCCCCACCCTCGCCACGCCCGCCATCAGCAACACCCCGGCCAGCAACCAGACCAGTGCCATGGCCCCGACCACCCAGACGGTCGCCGAACCACGATCACCGGCCACCCGCCTCAGCGAGCGGTGCCGTCCCCCGGCCCTGCGGCACGTGCCCGCACCGAAGCCCCTGCGCATCCGGCTCACCACGACCATCACCCCCTTCCCAGTCGAACCTCAGGACTTCAATCCGCACTGCTCGCGGGAGGGTCGGCATTGCTCGGCGGAGGGTCGTCGGCACCCGGCTCTGTGGTGGACACCGCGGACGCGCTCACCGGGATCGGCGGTACCGCGATGGCCCAGCCTGGCCGTATCGAGGCCGAGACGGTGACGCGGCTCACGCTCGGCTGACGCACCACCGAAACGGTCGCCTCGGGAGGCCCGGCACGCGCGGCGGCGTGGCGCACGGCATCCAGCGGCTCGCCCCTCGCCGCGGCCCTCGCCCCCGCACGAGCGGCGTCGACGCACTCCAACTGGGCCGCGACGACCGTGAGCGCCCACAACGCCGCTCCGAGCACGAGCGCCAGCGACGGCAGCGCCACGGCCATCTCAGCCGTCACCGACCCCCTGTCGGACGCCCTTGCTCCCCGCCCCCGTCGACCGCCCGACCCTGGTGACGAGCGACTGAAGACGTCCACCACCAGGAACCACAACCCCGTGAACCAACCGACCACCCACCACAACCCCGCAAGTCGACCTACCACCCAGCGCAACCCCATGGACCGGAGCCGACAACGCGACGGGCTTGGCATAACGCGCTTATGACCTGCACGAAAGAACCAATCGGTACAAATAGCACCAAACACGCCTATACCCCCATAGATCAAGCCCCTGGATGACCTGCGCCCCCAGGACGGCCCCGTCGCTGGACGGGGGCCGCCCCAGGCACGCACCCCACTTCAGCCCTCAGGTCGCCAGCTTGAGCGCGCGGCCGATGACGTCCGAGAGCATCTTCCGTACCTCCTCACTGCTGACGATCTTGTAGAGCAGGCCGGCGAACGCGCAGGCCGCGATGGTTCCGACCGCGTACTCGGCGGTCGACATGCCCGCCTCGCCCCTGGGCCGCGCCATGACGGTGAGCCGCAGCCCGGAGACGCGAAACCGCTCACCCCACCTCCGCAGCAAACGCCCGGCCCCGAGACCGCCCCTGATCAGCCGCACGGCCGGCATGCGCCCACGGCATGTGTGGATCAACCTGTCCATCGGACCTCCCCTTGAGTCGTCATCGGGGCCGGTGGATGACCGCCCCGGCCCCGGCAGGCGAGACGAGAATGGCCCAGACGACCAGGCGAATCCGGGGCCGAGCGCGATTCTGTGGATGAACGAGCCACATGCGGCAGAGCCTGTGGATAACCGTCGGCAAGGCGGGCTCACCACCCACCCTCGGACGAACGGCAGGGCGCCTACAGGGATGCCTGGAGGCCGGTCTGTCTTCTCCGGCGGGGAGATCAGTCGCTTACTGCCGGAGGGCAGGCCAGTAAGGCTGGCGGTACTCCCAGCCCTCGCTCGCGGGCAGGTGAGGGACGGTGGTCGGGTCAGACATCCCTGGAGCCGGAATGTCAAGCGGCGAGGTCGTGTTGCCGGTGTGACCATGCGGTTGCTTGGTCGTAGGTGGTGTGGGTTTTCA
>NZ_JBFBCI010000025.1:0-115945 GCF_040683095.1 Sphaerisporangium sp. NPDC051017 | reverse complement strand
TCTAGTCAATCCAGATCATGCCAGGTCAGAGCGGCACCTTTTGTCGTTTGTGACGCTAGGTGACGTTCACCGGCGTGCCGGTGAATTCATCAGGCCGGCGGGCGCCCGGGGTCGGTGATCTCGCGCCGGCAGTAGCCGGTGACCCACGCGAGCCATTCGTGGTCGCGCACCGCCGGGTCGTGCCGCGCGACACCGTGGGCGGCGGCTGCGACGGCGGCGGTGATGTGCAGGGATGAGCTCTTGGAGTCCGCGCCGAGCCACCACGGGGCCGACCCCGCCGGCTCACCGATCGGCAGCGCGAACGGCAGCCCACCGTCGGGCAGCGTCACCGAGCCGAGCCAGTCGCACAACACCGTCGCCGGCTCCCCCACAGGCCCGCCGATCTCCTCCAGCACTTCGAACGCGTGCAGCGCCCCCGCGGGCTGGCTCTCGGAGGACCGCAGATCGGGCTCCAGGCCCCAGCCGTACCCGCCGTCATCGTTACGGTACGCCGCCAGCGCGGCGAGGAGCGCATCCGCCGGCGCGTCCCGGGTGCTGATCATCTCGAAACGGCGGCGGTCGAGCACCCGCGCGTGCGTGACCATGAAGGCCGCCGCCTTGGTCAGGTCGAATTCCATATCCTCATGATCCCGCCGCCCGACCCGCGACGCCTTGTACGAATCGGACACCTCCCCGGGCGGAGTACACCCACGCGTCCGCAGCCTGCGGCAGGTCTTCCAACACGGCCAGGTTCGATGTCGGATCGGTGGTCCTTCCCGACGTGCTCAAGCGCTCTCGGAATTCACGAAGAAACGAACAAAGATCCCTGCCGCACGCGTCGATATCGGGCCGCACCACTCCTCGGGGAACTTCCAAGCAGTTCCACGACGCCTTCCTTTCGCAGGATGGCCAACCAGCGCCGGACGGTCTGATCGGTGAGCCCAGTACGCAAGGCGAGTTCGGCCCGTGACAACGTCTCATCGCCGAGCGCCCGCAGTACCTGCGGGCGCCGGTCGGCACGCGGCGACGACAATGCCTCAGGTACGGCCGGTCGGATCGAACGCGGGGACAACTCGTAGCGAGCCCATCTCCGTCCTCCGCTCTGGACGGCCAGCTCTCGTGCTACAAGATCCTGAAGCTCGAAAGTGGCAACCCTCGAGTCCACGCCTGTGGCGCTGCGATAGGCCCGATTGTCCAGTACCTGCTCGTCACGCAACATCGCCAGCGCGACGCATTGACTGTCAGTGAGCCCCCGCTCACCAAGGCCTTCGATCCACGACACCGTCTCCTCACTCAGGAGAGCATGGTTGGGAATGGTGACGACGAACGAGGCAACATGGTCATCGAAATGCGGCGGGCTCATTCCGGCGGCCAATAGGGAGGCGACCATGGAGCGGATACCCGAGCCCCGGTTCTCGCATACCGTACGCGTTTCTCCGGGAATCGGAACGTCTTCGAGAATCCTCATCAGAGTCGCGTTCCGCGCCGAGGAGACGCCCTCGTCCGCCAGACTGTCGATCGTTACAGGACCGAACAAGCCTCCAGGATTCCGAATCGTCAGCCGGTCCGGGTACATCTCGATCTGAACCTGTGTACCGCGTGCAGCACTGGACAGGTCTCTGTGTACGAGCGCGTTGACCACTGCCTCGCGAAGAGCGGTCTCCGGGTACTCCCAGACGTCCTCCCGCCCCGAGCCTCTGATGATCGCCCGCCGGGACATGTTCCGTCGGATCGCGGCCAACGCGTCACGAACCATGACGGGGATGGGGCCCTCGACGGTGACATTGTCGAGAAAGCGCGTCCCGGTCGCCGGAACCTCATCGTTGCGCGGGTAATGGACGAAGCTGATCATGAGCTGGGGGAAGTACTCCTGCGGATAAGAGCCAAGTGCCAACAGACCCGCCAGTGAAAGTACTTCACCACCGGCCGCAGCGACGAGGATCTTCGCCCTCCGGAGCACGTCATGGCGGTCGAGGTCCTTGAAGGCGTACGGCCGACTGACCCTCAACCGCGCTATCAGCGAGTCCAGGGCCACCGGATCGAGCATGGTGAGCCCGGTTCCTGGTACTCCCTGTTCGTCTTCGCGAGGTTGTCCACGCGAAGACAACATCACCTGGACCTCATAGCTGGACAACCGGCGGTCGCCATCACCAACCCGAATGAAGCTACCTCGCGTCATTCCCGCGCCCTTGTAAAAACACGGCCGTTGGCTCGGATCTACCTCCGGGACCTCGGCCAACGATGATCTTCGAGCCCTCGAAGTCGTGGACGCGGATCAGCGGTCGCAGGGCAGGCTCCATGTCGGTGGAACACAGGGAGGCCAGGTCCCCGGCGAGTTTCGCCGGGTCCCGCACACCCGTCGGGGCGAACCCCTTCGTCTCATCGAGGCCCAGGATGAGCACCCCACCATGGGTGTTGGCGAAGGCCGAGAGGGTCTCACGTGTGGACTTCGGCAGTTCGGTGCGCGACGTCTTCACCTCGACATCGGCGATATCACCACCGAGCGCGCGTAGGTCCGCGACGATCTCGGCCAGTTCCCCATCCAGCATCGGTCTTCCTGCCCTGTCATTGGCCACATGCTAGCTAGCATGCTAGCTAGCATGTCCCGCCCAGCACCCCACCCCGACCAGGGAGAGTCGGAAGCTTCTACGCCCCCGAGCCGCCCGAGTTGGCGCGTGCGTGACCATGAAGGTCGCCGCCTTGGTCAGGTCGAATTCCATATCCTCATGATCCCGCCACCCTGCCTGCGATGGCTTGTACGAATCGGACGCCTCACCGGGCGCAGTACGTCCGCGCGAGGATGCGTCCTCCCCCGCATCGCGATGATCCGATAACGCGGAGCGGTGGCATTGACCTGGGAAGACCGCGTTTGGGCCCCACAAAACCGGTTTTACCCGAAATACCGCTATATGGCGGGATATGTGCAGACAGGATTCGGCAGCGGAAATTGCTCGTCGAGGTTCTCCTCGCCGGATTAGGCGGGCCGACGACTACCGATTCCGACAGCACGTGAACCGCTCAGTCTAGCAATCTGCGAGATGCGCCATACCTCCGAGCCCGCCAGGATTCCACGAACTACGAGAGGAGGTGAACGCGTCCATGGAGATCAGCTGGGACCTGGGTCAGGTCGACGAGGAAGCCGCGGAGTTCGACGTGCTCGGCAACAAGTCTTACTGACGCGTAGGTCGTCCGCCCACCCGTGACCTGGGAGCGGCCGATCGGAAGGACGTGGTGGGGTGGGTCGCCTGCGCAGGCACCCCGCCGCGTCCGCACCTGGAGTGACGGTCGATGTTCGCCTAGGAGTAAGTATGACCCACCGGGGAGCGGTGCGGGCCGCCGGGCCCACGGTGCGCCCTCTGATCAATGGCGCCGTCCACGTCGCCTGGATGAGCGACGAGACTGGAATCAGCGGCGGAGCCTGCGACGACGACCCTGGCCGGGCGGCGCGGCGCGCGCTCGGCGAGTACGTCCAGCACGTGAGCCACGTGTCGGCGGCCGGTGTGCTGCCGCTGCTGGCGGATCCCGGCGCACTCCCCCGGGTCGAACCCGCCGCGTTGCTGGACGCCGGTTCTCCGCCCTGCCACTGGGTGGTCGGAACCGGCATGCGCGACGGCGCCGAGACGGCGGTGCCGGCCCAGGCGGTCTTCCTCGGCTGGGACCCGCCGCCGCCCGAGGAGCGGTGGTGCGTGCAGACGTCGGCCGGCACCGGCGCGGGCACGGACCGGCGGCGGGCACGGACATCCGCGCTGCTGGAAGTGATCGAGCGGCACGTGCTGGCCCGCGGCTGGCGCACCGGTGACATCCAGTTCGAGGACCTGGACCACCTGCACGACTCCGTGCTGCCCGCGGGACTGCTCACCGGCCTGCGCGATCACGAGGTCGGCCTGCGCACCGTCCGCGTGGCCCGGCCGTACCCGGACATCGTGCTCGCCCTGCTCCACCGAACCGGCGGTACCGCCCTCACCTGCGGCGCCGCGGCGAGAGGCGACACCGCCGACGCCGTACGGCACGCGGTCTACGAGGCGGTGGCGGCCAGGCTCGCACTGGGCGCGCGCCCGTCGAGCAGCCTGCAGAGCCGCGACCGGGACCGAGGACACGCCGTGGCCGCGGCCGGCGCGGCGCACCTGGACTTCGTCGAAAGCCGGATCGCGGGGCGCGGCGCCCTCCGGCGGGCCCCGGCCGACCCGGCGGCGCTGCTGGACGCGGCGGAGTCCCTGTTCGGACGCCAGCCGGTCGAGGTGCGGCTGCCCTCCGCCGACGACCACGTCGTGTACCGCGTCGTGTGCCACGGCTCGGAGGTCTTCGAACCGCTCACCCCGCCTTCCCACCTGCCCTGCCCAGTGGTTTAGGAGCCCCACGTGCCTTCCTTCGCCTATCAGCGCGACGATTCCCGGTCATTCGGCGAGCTGTGGTTCCCGACGGCGGACGCGCTCGATACGGCCGAACTGGCTCGCCGCTGGACCGGGTGGCTCGACCTGCGCGATGCCGCCGACCCCGTCCCGCTGCGCTCCCGGCATGCCGTCCACCTCGCCCGGATGCTCACCGGCGAGGAGGAGGCGGTCGTGCCCAACTGGTTCAGCACGGTATCCGTGACCAGTTCCCGCTACCAGGTCATCGTGCAGGCCAGAAGCCACCGGCACCTGTGCCGGCAGCCCGCGGCGCTCCCCGAGGAGGTGCGCTCGCCGCGCTGGCGGGCCCTCGTCGAGGCACTGGAGCGCTGGGCCGACCTGCCGACGGCACGCCGGGTCGTCGTCGTGGCCCTGCTCACGCAACTCGGCTTCCACCGCCACGCCGTACGCCTGGTCGGTACCGTCGCCATCGACGCCGACCCGCTCCGCCAGCAGCTGGTCTACGAGGTGTCCCGTGCGGCCTACCAGCTCAACAGGAAGTCCCCCATCCCGTACGAGATCTTCGGCCGGCTGGCCCGCGACGCCGTCCGCCCGGCTTTGCGCACCCTCGCGGCCCTGCAACTGGTCTCCACCCGCGCCCGTGGCAGCGACCGGGAGGAGGCGGCCCGATGGCTCGCCGAGGCGGAGCGGTCCCTCGCCGGTCTCGGCGAGGAGCCGGGCTGGCTGGCGCACCTGGTGACCAGCCGCTACCACCGCGCCGCCGCGCTGCACGAGCTGTCCGGCCGCGACCGGGAGCCGGTGGTCGCGCACATGCGCGCCGCCATGGAACACGACGACGCCCTGGCGCGGTCGGCCGAGAACCCGGTGCAGGCCCACTACCAGCGGGAGAACCGGGGGCTGGTGCTGGAGGCCCACCTCAAGCTGGACACCCTGGCCGGCACGGCGAGCGCGCCCGACGACGCCGTCGGGCAACTGCTCGCCCTTGACCCCGTCGATCCCGAGCCGCTCTACGCGATCGGCGCCTACCTCGCCGGGCGCGGCGACTGGGAGGCCGCGCTGGAGACGTTCCTGCGGGCCGCGGGCTCCGGCACGCTGCGCGGGGCGTCGGCGGCGAACGCGGCGGCCGTGTGCGCGGAGCGGCTGGGGCGGCCGGACGAGGCCGAGCACGCCCGCCGCCTCCTGCTGGACCTGGATCCGGCGGCACGCCTGCCGGTCCACCGGGCCGACGTCTGACCTCGGGGGTGATCATGGCGGAGACACGCAGGCTGCTCGTGGTCGGCGAGCTGGACCCCCTGTCCGACCTGCCAGGGCCGAACCCCGGCGACCCCGGCGGCACCGGCGCGGGCGGCCACGCGCTGGACCGCGTTCTCGGCACCATCACCGGTGAACGGTTCCTCGACCGGTACTGGGGCAGGGACTGCTACCACGACACCGGCGAGCCGGACCGCTTCCACCACCTGCTGCCCTGGGCCGAGCTCAACCGGCTGCTCGACGGCCACCGGGCCTGGCCGCTGCGGATGCAGGTGGCCAAGGCGAACAAGTCGCTGCCCCCGTCGTCCTACGTCGAGCCGATCCCGGGCCGAGGCGTCGGCAGGGAACCCGCGCTCCGCGTCAGCAGCACGAAACTGCACGCCCGGCTGCGCGAAGGCGCGACGCTGGTCTTCGGCTCGGTGGACGAGGCCGTTCCGGCGGTACGGGACCTCGCCGAAGCCCTCGAACACGACCTGCGCGCGGAGGTGTTCGTCAACCTCTACGCCTCCTGGGGGGAGGTCGGCGCCTTCGACCCGCACTGGGACGACCATGACGGGCTCATCCTGCAGATCTACGGCCGCAAGGAATGGCAGCTGTTCGGCGTCGGCCGTCCTGTGCCGCTGCCCGGCGACGAGCCCCTCAACGAATGCCCCGCGGCCCCCTTGCGGCAGTTCGAGCTGCGCGAGGGCGAGGCGTTGTACGTGCCGCGCGGCCACTGGCACGCCGTCCGGCCCGTCGGCGGCACGACCGTCCACCTCACCATCGGCTTCCGGCGGCCGGTGGTCGAGGACTTCCTGAAGTGGGTGGTCGAGCGGCAGCGCCGCCTCGCGGAGGCGCGCTTCGACCTGCCGTTCACCGGGTGGGACGACGAAACGGCGGCCCGGCTGTCCGTGCTGCGGGAGGAGATCGGCGCCCTGCTCACCGAGGACGGGCTGCGCCGGTACGTCGCCGAACGCGACGGGCGCGAGCAGGCCAGGCCCCGGCACTCGCTGCCGTACGCGGCGGCCGGGCAGGGCGGCGACTGCCCGGCGGACACCGTCGTGGTGCTGGCCTCGCCCCGGCCGGTGGCCTTCCAGGAGGACGGCCGCCGGTGCGTCCTGGTGTCCGCAGGCAAGCGCTACGACTTCGACGCCGTCTGCGCCCCCCTGGTGCGGCGGCTGCTCGCCCGTACCCCGTGGCGGGTGGACGAGCTGGTCCGCGCGGCCTCCGGCGAAGGCGGGCCGTCCGCCGACGAGGGCCGCGAGCTGGTGGCCGAGTTGCTCCGGCATGGCCTGCTGCGACTCGACCTCGCGCCCGAGCCTCTCCCAGCCGGTGCACCCGACAGAAAGGACCGATGATGGCGGACACCCTGCGCAACACGAGTCCACCCGGCCGGCCGAGCCGGTTCGGCCTGTCCGCGCTCGCGCCCGACTTCCCCATGCTGTGGGGGGCGACGACCGTGTCGCTCCTCGGCAACGGGATCTCCTCCGCGGCGCTGCCGTTGCTGGCGGCCACGCTGTCCAGCGACCCGATCGTGGTGTCGTCGGTGGTCGTCGTCGGCAGGCTGCCCTGGCTGCTGTTCGCCCTGCCCGCGGGCGTCATGGCCGACCGGTGGGACCGCAAACGGGCCATGTGGATCAGCGATCTGGTCCGCGCCGGGCTGACTGCGGGGCTCGCGGTGGCCGTGGCGACGGGGTCCGCCGGCATCGCCCTGCTGATGGTGGTGGGCTTCCTGATCGCGATCGCCGACACCGTATTCGACAGCGCCAGCGCCGCCGTGCTGCCCAGGGTGGTGGCGAACGACCCCGAGCGGATCCAGCGGGCCAACTCGTGGCTGGTCGGATCGCGGAACACGGTGGAGTCGTTCGTCGGCCCGCCCCTCGGCGGTCTGCTGTTCACCATGTCGCGGTCGCTCTCCTTCTTCGGCGACGCGCTGTCCTTCCTGGTCAGCGCCCTCCTCCTGCGCAGGATGCGCGGCGACTATCACGTGGCCCGCAACACCCTCGGCGAGGGCGGCATGCGGCAGGCCATCGGCGAGGGCTTCTCCTGGCTGTGGCGGCAGCCGGTGCTGAGGGCGATCACCGGCATCGCCGGCCTGTTCAACGTGGCGTGCCTCGCGCAGAGCGCCATCTTCGTGCTCTTCGCCCAGCAGGTGTTCGGCCTGGGCGCCTTCGGCTTCAGCCTGCTGCTCGCCGTGGGCTCCTTCGGCGCCCTCTTCGGCGCGGCGCCGGCCGGGCGGCTCAACAGGTGGTTCGGCACGGCGATCAGCCTCCGGCTGGCGCTCGTCGTGGCGGGGGTCGCGTGCCTGGTCACCGCCGCCGCGCCGAACCCGTGGATCGCGGGGGCCGGGGAGGTCCTGGCCGGGCTCGGTGCCGCGATCTGGAACGTCAACCAGATGTCCCTGCGACAGTCCGGCACACCGGACCACCTGCTCGGCAGGGTCACCGGCGTGCACCGGTTGGTCACCTACGGGGCGATGCCGTTCGGCGCGCTGCTGGGCGGCGTCCTCGCCTCGCTGTCCGGGCTGCGCATGTCGTTCGTGGTCGCCGGCGCGATCATGCTCGCGCTCGCCGTGTTCGCCAGTGTCACGATCACGCGTTCCCGGGTCGCGGAGCTGACGCCGCCCCCGGCCGACCGTCAGTCAGCATGAGAAGGAGTACACGATGGTGAGCAACAGCCTGGAGCGCCTGCTGCGGCACCCCCGGGAGAGGGTCTGGCAGACCATCTTCGACCCGGGGGCGGCCGAGCACTGGCTGGGCACGGTGGCCAGTGTCATGCCCGAACGCGAGGGGGCGGCGCTGTGCTGGGTGTACGACGCCGGCGCGCGCATGCCGACCACCTACAGCGGGCGGATCGAGGTCCTGGACCGGCTCCGCCGCCTGGAGCTGGTGATCCGCCTCATCGCCTGCGACGCCGAGATCCGGATGACGTTCGAGCTGACGGACGTACCGGCGGATTCGGGGGACACGCACACCCGCCTGAAGCTCCGGCAGGACGGCTTCCCCACGGACGGCAACGGCAGGTTCGAGCGCGACGGCTTCCTGCACCACTGGGACCACTTCCTGGAGCTGCTCGGCGACTACCTGGACGGAACGCCGAAGAACTACCACACAATGCACAAGACCGAGCTCGGGGTGATCCCCGTCGGAGCCGTTCGCGGCGAGGGCATGCTGGTGCAGGACGTGGCCGTCGGCGCTCCCGCCGACCTGGCCGGGGTCCGTGCGGGCGACGTCATCCGCTCCTGCGGCGACTTCCTGTTCGGCAGCCTGGACGACCTGGACGCGTGGGTCGAGAGCCACCGGCCGGGGGAACGGGTGGAACTGCTGGTCGGGGACCGCCTCGTGCCGGTGGTGCTGCGGGCGAAGCAGTACACGCCCTCCTGAGTGGGAAAGGCCATGATGCCGGACGTCGTTCCGCTGCCCGACCGGTCGCCGGAGATCACCGGGCCGCTGCCCGCCCCGTTCCGGCGGGCACAGCTCGACGCCTCACGACCGGCGTTCGCGCTCACCCCCGCCGGTCCGGTGGTCAGCACCGACGCCTGGTCCGATCGCCACCTCGCGCTGCTCGCGGACGGCCGGTGGACCAGGCTCACCATCGGGTCCCGGTGGCACTCCCGCCCGGAGTGGACCGGCGGGCGCCTGGTGGCCGAGGTGTTCCAGGACCTCGCGGCCGAGCGGGCGAGCAGCCTGCCGATACCGCTGGCCGGCGTCCACGCGGAACCGGAACACGCCGAGCCGCGCGCGGTCCTGACCCCCGACGGGCGTGCCGTCGCGCATCCGGTCGCCGGGGAGGTGCGGCTGCCCCCCGGAGCGACGGCCGAGTGCGTCGTGCCCGCGTTCCCCGGACACGACCGGATCGCCCTGCTGCTGCGCCAGGGCAGGGCTCGCCGGGTCGTGTGCGTGGACCGCGACGGCGTCTCGCACTGGGACGGCCCGGTGATCTCGGCCGGGCCTTGGCTGTCCGAGCACGAGGTCGTCGTGGTCCTGGAGGCCTGGCCGGGACGCGTCCCGTACGCCTGGCACGTACGCTCGGGGGCGCTGCGCCGCGTGGTGGAGCCCGCCCAGATCGTGGTGGACGACGTCCGGGCCGAGGGCGACCTCGTCGGCCTGAGCTGGACCTCCCCCGGGCAGCCGCGCCGGCTCGAACTGGTCGAGGCGGGACGGCTGGCCGGCGGGGAACAGGTCCTGCTGAACCCTGCCCCGCCGGGTGCCGACGGCCTGCCCTCCGCCGTCTGCACCGTCATCGAGGGGCCGCGCTGTCCCCTGCCCACCCTGCTGCGCGACCCCCCGGGCCAGGCGCGCGGCACCGTGCTGCTCCTGCACGGCGGCCCGAACGGGTCGAACCTGGCGACCTGGTCGCCGTTCGCCGAGTCGCTGGCACTGGCCGGCTGGCGCGTCGTCCAGCCGAACCTGCGCGGCAGCGGACTCGTCGATCCCGCGGTCCGCGCTCCGCTGCCCGGACACTACGGGGTGGACGACGCGGACGACGCGCTGAGCGTGCTGCGCCGGACCGCGATCGGCCCGGTCGTGGTCGGAGGGATGAGCTACGGAGGCTACCTGGCGAGCCGTGTCGCCCGGATCGCGCCCGAGGTACGCGGCGTGTTCCTGCTCGGCGGTTTCCTGCGGCCCTCGGATCTCGACGGGTCCGGGCATCCGCAGGTCGAGGCCTTCCTGCGGACGGCGGCCGGTCGCTTCGCGGCACATGTCCCGTTCGCCGCCGTGCCGCATTTCGTCGCGCACGGCGAACGAGACCCGCGCATCCCCGTGGAGGCGGTCCGCACCCACGTGGACGACCTGCCGTCCGGATCGGAATGGGTCGCCATCGAGGGCGAGGGCCACGGCATGCTCTCCGACCACGCGGCCCGGCGGGTCTTCCCTCTCTTCTTCTCATGGCTGGACCGTCTCGGATGAGTCCGGCGACGACACTTACGGGGGTGCGTGATGCTCAGGGTTTCGGTCAGCAGAGTCGAGCCCGACCAGGTGGACCGGCTGCGTGAATGGTTCGCCACGCTGTCCGGCCCTCGCCGGGACGAGATCCTCGCCACGTTCGAGGAGGAGGGCGTGCGACACGAGACCGTCCTCCTGGTGAACACCCCGGCGGGACCGCTCATGGTGTACGCCCTGGAAGAAGAGGACTCGGCCCGGTCCCAGGCCGTCTTCCAACAGTCCACCCATCCCGTCGACATCGAACACCGGCAAGTCCTCAAGGCCGCCTGGCACGGCCCCGCCAACTGCGAAGTCCTATTCGACCTCTCCGCCGACTAGCGCGGGATCCCGCCCGCCTGCTGTCGCCCGCGCCCTACGTGGTACGTGCCTGCGGGTCGTTCAGAGGGGACGGGGGGCGTCGGGGCGGTAGCTGGCTTTGATGTGGACGCGTTCGCCCTGGGGGCCGAGGATGCTGAGGAATTCCACGGGGTGTTCGTCGGCGTTGCCGAACCAGTGCGGGAGGTGGGTGTCGAATTCGGCGACTTCGCCCTCGGTGAGGATGAAGTCCTTGTCACCGAGCACGACGCGCAGGCGGCCGCGCAGGACGTACAGCCAGTGGTAGCCCTCGTGTGAGCGGGGGTCGGGTTCGCGGCCGTCGGTCAGGCCGGCGGGCAGGATGTGCTTGAACGCCTGCAGTCCGCCGGGCTTGCGGGTCAGCGGGACGACGGTCATGCCGTTGCGGGTGAACGGCTGCGGATACACCCGGGGGTCGAGATCGGACGGAGTGCCGATCAACTCCTCGATCGGCATCTGATAGGCCCGGGCCAGGGGCAGCAGGAGTTCCAGGCCCGGCTTGCGCTGCCCGGACTCCAGTCGGGACAGGGTGCTGATCGGAATGCCGGTGGTCTCCGACAGGGCGGTCAGGGTGGCGCCGCGGCGACGGCGCAGCTCGCGCAGCCGGGGCCCGACCGCGGCCAGCACCGCATCGAAGTCATCACTCATGCGTCCACCCTGCCCGGGTTTTGCGCTTTCTGCAAAGAAGTTTGCCCGATTGCCGAGGTGGGCGCACCTTGGCATCGGAGGTGGTCACGATGACCCGAAATCCCGAGGTCAACAGCGATGGAGGGAACGACGTCGCGGTGGTCGGCGCAGGCCCGGCCGGCTTGAGGCAAGGCGCCGGCGTGGCGGGCGGCCGATGCCACACGGACTCCCGGTCGCTCTCCTGACCGCGGCGCATGCCGCCCCCGATCGCCAGGCCGAACGGCCGGCTGGCACCCGCCGCTGTATCCCGACATCGATGACCGATCCCAGGAGGGACAATCATGAAGGAACCCACCGCAGTTGACCGGGCCACCCAGGTGGACAGCGCACGGCCGTCCGGATCCCGTCATTGGTGGATCCTCGGCGTACTGAGCCTGACCCAGCTGTTGCTGGTGCTCGACTCCACCGTGATGAACGTCGCGCTGCCCTCAGTGCAGGCGGACCTGGGCTTCAGCAGCGCGGACCGGCAGTGGGTGGTCACCGCCTACGCCCTCGTCTTCGGCGGCACGCTCCTGGCCGGAGGCCGGTTGAGCGACATGCTCGGCCGCAAGCGCATGTTGCTCCTGGCCACGACCGGGTTCACCCTCGCCTCCGTACTGGGCGGTCTGGCAAACGGCTTCGTCATGCTCGTCATCGCGCGTGCCCTGCAGGGCTTCTTCGGCGCGCTGCTGGCACCGGCGACGCTCTCGCTCATGGCCACGACCTTCATCGACTCCACGACACGCGGCAAGGCGTTCGGCGTCTTCGGTGCGGTCTCCAGCAGCGGCAGTGCCATCGGGCTGCTGCTCGGCGGGGCGCTGACCGAGTTCCTGGACTGGCGCTGGTGCCTGCTGGTCAACGTCTTGGTCGGCGCCATGGTCCTTGCTGCGGCCCCGGCCCTGGTCCCCGCACAGGCCGCCGTGTCGCCCCGCCCGCGCCTGGACCTGCCCGGCATGGTCACCTCCGTGCTCGGTGTCCTCGCCCTGGTGTACGGCTGCTCGGCGGCGGAGCGCGACGGGTGGACGAGCCCGGTGACCCTGGGCACCCTCGCCGCAGGCCTGCTGCTTCTGGGACTGTTCGTGTGGATCCAGACCCGGGTCTCCCAGCCCCTGCTGCCGATGCGGGTCGTGCGCGACCGGAACCGCGGTGGCGCCTATCTGATGGTCGCGATCGCCGGCGTCGGCATGTTCGGCGTCTTCCTCTTCCTCGCCTATCACCTGCAGCAGGTACTTGGCTTCTCCGCGCTGATGACCGGTGCGGCGTTCCTGCCCATGGTCGTGTCCATGGTGGTGATGGCGATCGTGACCGGAGGCGTCCTGCTGCCCCGCACCGGACCGCGTCCCGTCGTCGTCGGCGGATTTCTGCTCACCGCTGTGGGAACCTCCCTGTTCACCGGGCTGACCGTGCACAGCGGATACGCCGGCGGCATCCTGCCGGGGCTGCTGATCGCGGGCGCCGGCTTCGGCCTGATCTTCGGGCCGGCGATGAACCTCGCCACCGACCGGGTCGGCCCCGCCGACGCCGGCGCCGCCTCCGCCATGGTCAACGCCGGACAGCAGGTCGGAGCCGCCATCGGCACCGCCCTGCTCAACACCATCGCGATCAGCGCTACGTCGAGCTACCTCGCCGACCACCCCGAGACTCCCGATGCCGCCGCGCAGGCATCCGTAGACGGCAATACCGTCGCCTTCTGGGTGACCGTGGCGGTGTTCGCCCTCGGCGCTCTCGCGTGCGGCCTCCTCGTCCGGCCAGGACGACAGCTGGGAACGGAGGACGGCGACGCCACGTTGACGGCAGCGATCTGAGCGCCCCCGCACGCCGACCACGACCGAGAAACCAAGGAGAGGACCGAGCACCATGGACGCTCAGCACTGGGACGAGATATATCGCAGTCGCGACCAGATATTCAGCGGCAACCCCAACCCCGTACTCGTCACCGAGATCACCGGCCTGCCACCGGGCCGGGCGCTCGACGTCGGATGCGGCGAAGGGGCCGATGCGCTCTGGCTGGCCCGGCGCGGCTGGCAGGTCACCGCGGTCGACATCTCCGAGGTCGCCCTGCACCGTGCCGCCGCCACTGCCACCGACATCGAGGGGCGCGTGTCGTGGGCACGGGCCGACCTCACCACCACGCCGCCCCCAGCAGGCGCCTTCGACCTGGTGTCCGTCCACTACTTCCCACTCAGGTGCCGGCCAGGCCATACGGCGCTGCACGGCCTTCTGGATGCTGTCGCCCCCGGCGGCACCCTGCTCTTCGCCACCCACGCCCGCGCGGATCTCACTCCGCGCGAGGACTTCGATCCCGCCGACTACTACCAGCCCGACGCCATCGCCCAACTCCTCGACCCCACGTGGAACGTCCTGATCAACGAGACCCGCCCCCGTGCCGCCCCGGCCCCCACCGGCACACACCACACCCACGACACCGTCCTGCGAGCACAACGCCTGCCGTGAGCACCCCCTCGCCGCACGCGGCGCGTGAGCGGTCGGTGGCGGCTACGGGGCGGGGCTGGGCGTGAGGCCGGCCTGGAGGACGCGGAAGTAGGCGTCGGTCGCGGCGGGCTGCCGGTCCGCCGGGTGCTCGTTGACGGCGTGGATCAGTCCGCACAGGAGCTTCAGCAGGTTCTCGCCGGTGAGAGCGGGAGCCGGGTGAATACGTTCGAGCAGGCGGGAAGCGGCTGCGCCCAGTTCGGCCTTGGCCTGGCGCAGGGAGTCCGTCTCGTCGGTCGCGGTGATCAGGATGTCGATGAGGCCGGGCCGGGCGAGGGCGGCCGAGAGTGCCGTGTGGAGGAACTCGATGAGGGCTTGGACGGGCTCCGGGTGTTGCTCCGCCTCGGCCGCCACGCCGATGAGGCCGCGTACCGAGTCCTCCAGGATGGCCTCCAGCATCGCCCGTTGGGTCGGATAGAGCCGGTAGACCGTCCCGACCCCTACGCCGGACCGGCGTGCGAGCTCGTTGAGGGTGAGCGTGATCTCCCCGGCGGTGATGGCGTGGTGGGCCTCGTCGAAGATCCTCTGCCTGTTCCGTACCGCGTCGGCCCGCATTTTCCCTCCCTCACGATGCTAGGTGGATAGGTTATCAGGTTGGTGTGCTACGGTGAAGTTGATAGCCAATCCACTTACTCGTAGGGGAGTGACCATGACCGTCGTATTCGTGCACGGAGTGCCGGAGACACCGACCATCTGGAACGACATCCGGCAACGGATCGAGCAGCCGACCGTGGCCCTGCGGCTGCCCGGCTTCGGCAGCCCCCGCCCGGCCCACCTGCGGGACAAGGAAACGTACGCGGCCTGGCTCGCCGGCGAACTGCGTGCCATAGAGGGGCCGGTCGACGTCGTCGGCCACGACTGGGGCGCCCACCTCACGATGCGGGTCGTCTCCGCCTACGACGTGCCGGTACGCAGCTGGGTGTCCGACGTCGCCCACGGCTGGCACCCCGACTACCAGTGGCACGAGGCGGCCACCCTCTGGCAGAAGAGCCCGGAGGGCGAGGAGTCGCTCGCCGGACTGCGCACGTCACCCACCGGCAGCGGCCCCACCTTCGGCGACTTCCTCCGTACCCGGGGTATGGGCGCCGAACTCGCGAAGGAGATCGACGAGGTCCACGACGAGGAGATGAGCGCCGCCATCCTGGCGCTCTACCGCTCGGCCTGGCCCAACCTCCACGCCGACTGGGGCAAGGACCTCGACCGTCCCGCCGCCGCCCCGGGACTGGTACTGGCCCCGACCGGCGACCCCATGGCGCAGCCCGCGCAAGACCGGGACATGGCCGAACGACTCGGGGCCCAGCTGGCGGAACTGGACGGCCTCACCCACTACTGGATGCTCCAGGACCCCGAACGGGGAGCAGACGTGCTGCGCCGCTTCTGGACATCACTCCCCAGGGTGCGCTGAACCCGGCATCGGCCGAAAGGCGTAGCCCGCCGGCGCGAAATGAGCCCTGGGGTAGACGACCTTGGCCGGGGCGGGTCACTAGCTTCGGAGCACTCCCACTTCCAATGATCAGAAGGAGTGCGTGTGATCTCCCCGCGAGTGGTGTGCGCCGCCGCCCTGCTGGCCGTCGCGTCGCTGGCCGTACCGACGGCCGCCGAGGCCAGGACACGGCTCGAGACCCAGGTCCGGCCCCAGGCCGCCGCCCCGCCCCAGCTGACCCTTCCGGCGCCGACGGGCCCCTCCCCGCTCGGCACGGTGTCCCTGCATCTGGTCGACCGCTCAAGGAAGGACCCGTTCGCGGGCGCCGGCCACGACCGCGAGCTGATGATCAGCCTGACCTACCCGGCCAGGAAGGTCGCCGCGTACCCGGTCGCGCCCTGGCTGCCGCCCAAGGCGGCGGCCCGGTACCTGCGCCAGGAGGGCCTGCCTCCGGGAGCCGTCCTGCTGCCGCAGACCCACGGGCACGAGGGCGCCCCCGCCGACCGGCGCGAGGGCCGGTTGCCCGTCGTGCTGTACTCCCCCGGCAACGACTCCTTCCGCTCGGCCAACACCGTGGTGGTCGAGGAACTGGCCGGCCGGGGATACGTGGTGGCCACGATCGACCACACCTACGACGGCCTGGTGGAGTTCCCCGGCGGCCGGGTGGTGGGCCCCGTTCACGACGGCGCCGGGACCGGCCGGGTGATCTACGAGCAGCGCATCGCCGACACCCGCTTCGTTCTGGACCAGCTCACGGTGCTCGACCGCGGCGGCAACCCCGACGCCGACCACCGCAAGCTCCCCAAGGGGCTGCGCGGCCTGCTCGACCTGAGCCGGGTCGGCATGTTCGGCTACTCGGCCGGTGGGCCCACGGTCGCGTCCGCCATGTTCGAGGACCGGCGGATCAAGGCCGGGTTGGCCATGGACGGCCCGGCGGCGGGCCCGGTCGTCACCGCGGGGCTGGCCCGGCCGTACATGCTGATGACCGCCACCAAGGCCGTTCGCGACCAGATCCCCGACCTGGCCACGTTCTGGTCGAATCTGAAGGGCTGGAAGCTCAACATCAGGACCGAAGGGGTCGAGCACGTCTCCTACGGCGACCTGGAAGTGATCGCCCCGCAGGTGGCGGCACTGCTGAAGTGGACGTCCGCCCAGCTCGCCGAGCAGATCGGCACGCTCGCCCCCGAGCGCGGAGAGGCCGTCCAGCGGGCCTACCCGCTGGCCTTCTTCGACCGGCACCTGCGCGGCAGGGGCCACCTGCTGGACGGCCCGTCGCCGAGGTTCCCCGAGGTCACCTTCATTCCGTAGTGCCGCCCGCATGGCCGGCCGGCCGCTCCTGGTCCTTCTCGGTGTTCGCCCGGAATCCGTACGCCTCCCGGATCTCCTTGCGGTTCCGCTTGATCCGGTCGCCCTGCCGCGCGGGCGCTCGCCATTGTGGTATCGGCGCCGGCAAGGAACGCGAAACCGGCCCCTGCTTCATGACCATCAGCGGGGCACTGCTCAGAGAGACGCACACCCACGGGTGTCCGCCACTAGAGACCGGCCGCTTGAGCCGTCGATGAAGGCGTCCCAGACACTCGCACTCACCACGAAGAGCGCTTTCTCCTTGAGGATGTTGGGCGGGGTCATGCTCCCGCCGACGCGATCGCCGGGAGCAGAACCAGGGCCAGTCGGAGGACCGGCTCGCCCCGCTGCCGGTGGGCATCGGCGAGGTGCTGCCATGGGTCCGCCAGTGACATGACGGCTTCGATCCCCTACATCGAGAGATCCAAGAGAGGGCACAGCCGACCCCTGTGAGCTCGCCGAGCCCCTTCGACGGGTTGCATCTCGACGTGAGGTCCAGCAGTGTTGTCTGGCGGGTCGCTTCGGCAGATCGAAATGCCACGAAGCGGCAGAAGTGAAGGAACCTGTTCGGCAGATCAAAAGGAGCACCTACGGCAGATCTAAAGGTGCCGCTAGGATCGACGGGCGCGAAGCGCGATGGACTACGTTCCCAGACGGGCAGCCGACCTGGTCACAGAGGCACTGGCCGACACCCGGGTCGTTGTGATCAACGGGGCCCGCCAGGTGGGCAAGAGCACTCTGGCCGAGATTGTCTTGCGCCGAGGGCCGAATGGGGTGGCACGGTTCCTGGACGATCCGGTCACTCGGGCGGCTGCCATCGAGGATCCGGTCCGGTTCGTCCGCCACGATGGCTTGATGCTCATCGACGAAGTCCAGAGGGTTCCTGACCTCTGGCTGGCGATCAAACATCTGGTCGACCGTGATCCACGCCCTGGCCGGTTCTTGCTGACCGGGTCCGCGCGACTGCTCACGTTGCGAAGCCTGCCTGACACGTTGCCGGGCCGCTCGGAAACCGTCGAACTCTGGCCGTTGTCGCAAGGCGAGATGGATGGCGCCTTCGACGGTTTCGTCGACGCAGCCTTCGCCGTGGGCTCCGATGCACGCGGCGCACCATCGACACTGCGACGCAACGATTATCTCGCCAGGATGGCCCGGGGAGGCTATCCGGAAGCAGTGCGCCGAGAAGCGCCGCGCCGGCGACAGCGGTTCTACGAGGGTTACGTCGCGGATCTGCTCAGCCGTGATGTCAAGCAGGTGGCGGACATCGAGAAGGCCGGTGACATGCGCAGGCTGATCTCACTGTTGGCTGCCCAGACAAGCGGACTGCTCAACGTCAACCGTCTCGCCCCTGAGCTGAGCGTCTCGGCGCCAACGGTTCGCAGTTATATCGACATCCTGGAAACGATCTATCTGGTACGGCTGGTGCCGGGCTGGTCATCGAATCTGACGACTCGGGCGATCGCGACCCCCAAGGTCATCTTCATCGACTCCGGCCTCGCCAACTATCTCACCTTGGGAACCACTGCCGACGCGCCGCTCGGCGGCCTGATGGCGAACTTCGTGCTCAGCGAGCTGGCCCGCCAGCTCACCTGGGCCAGGACTCCGGCGCGCTTGTGCCATTACCGCGACCGCGACCAGTACGAAGTAGACGCGGTACTCGAAGACAACGCCGGCCAGATCGTCGGCATCGAAGTCAAGGCTGCGGAGACGGTACGGGCAGATGATTTTCGCGGCCTGAAACTCATGCAGCGAAGGCTCGGCTCACGTTTTCGGGCCGGATTCGTCCTCTACTGTGGCACAGAATCACTGAGCTTCGGGGATGGCCTGGCATGCCTGCCTATCTCCGCGCTGTGGACCACGTCTGCTCCAGCCGAGTGAGCGGAGAGCGCTGAACCAGCGTGCTGCTCAGCAACAAGGAAGCCCTTGACCGCTGCCAACCACGCCGTCTTCGATCTTGGAACGACCGTGCCAGGAGGTGTCACGCTTGGGAAGGGGCGATCGCCGAGTAGTCGGTGTTGTATACGGCGAGCACACCGTCGTCGTTCCACGGAGTCGATTGCCGTCGCGGACGGGTCCATCTGATCCGCCAGGGCGATCACGTCCTCCTTGTACGGCATTGACACCGCGGAGCCCAAGCCCGCGGATGCCGGCGATCGCCTGCGCGAGATCGGTGGGGGCGAGGGCCTCGTGATCCAGTTGAGCCCGAGCTCCTCGTAGAGACGGTTATGGGACCGTTACCGATTGGTGACGTCGGTGCAGGTCACGGCGAACACGTCGTGAAGGTTCGAGACCCTCGGCGTGATGGGCGTGAGAGTCGTGGGAACGTCGATGATGCAATCTTGCATCTATCCTGGAAGGACCCCATGCACGCCCCTCTTTCGCCTGCGCCCCTCGAACCCAGAGGCAGGCGCTGGCGCCGTGCCGCCGGCCGCCCGGCCGCCGCACTGCTCGCCGCCGCCACGATCGTCGGTACCCTGCTCGGCGCTGTTCCCGCGTCCGCGGTCGCCGGTCCCATCGACCTGAACATCGCCTCCTCAACTCCTCCGAAGCCGGCCGTCGGCGGAGTGAGCGAGCTGAACGTGCTGAGCTTCAACCTCTGGAACGGCGCCTCGGGGATCCCGAACGGCCCCGGTGAGGTCGCCAAGATCATCCAGCAGACCGATACCGACGTCGCCTTCCTCCCGGAGAAGAACAACGCACCGGCGCAGATCGCCGCGATCCTCGGCTACCAGCAGCTGACCGCGACGGACACGGGCATCATCTCCCGCTACCCGATCCTCGCGAGCACCACGGTCGGCGGGCGCTGGACCAAGGCGATCCTCGATGTGAACGGCACCGAGGTCGCCGTCTACGGAGGACACCTCGAGTACCGCTGGTACTCCGAGTATCTCCCGCGCGCCTACGGCCCCGGCGCCGTCGGCAACTGGCCTCAGGCCTGGAAGGGCTGGGGTGAGCTCCCCGCCCCGGTCACCGATGTGAAGACGATCCTCGACATGAACGCCCAGTCCGGTCGTATCCAGAGCGCCGAGCAGGTGCTCGCCGATGCGGCGATCGAGCAGGAGAAGGGCCGTCCGGTCCTCGTCGGTGGCGACTTCAACGAACCCTCGGTCCAGGACTGGACCGAGGCGACCAAGGACCTCTTCGACCACCGCGGCACCGTCGTGCCCTGGCAGACCACCAAGACCCTGCTCGACGGCGGGCTGCTGGACTCCTTCCGCGTCGAGCACCCGGACCCGGTGCGCAACCCCGGCATCACGTGGCCGTCCTACAACCCGATCGCGCAGACCACCTGGGCCCCGAAGGCCGACGAGCGCGACCGGATCGACTACATCTTCTACGCGCCCGGCGACAACATCGCGCTGACCTCCTCACAGCTGGTCGGCCCGCAGAAGACGGTCGTGCGCAACGTGGGTGTCGCCGACGACAGCGACGACGTGATCTTCACGCCGAACGCCGTCTGGCCGAGCGATCACAAGGCCGTCCTCAGCACCTTCCGCATCTGCGCCGACGGCTGCACGCCGCCGAACATGAGCCCCGAGAAGATCGCGGTCTCCGGTAAGCACGTCGCGGGCGGCCAGGTCGAGATCCACGGATCCGGCTTCATGCCCAATGACAAGGTGTCCTTCCGGCTGGACACCACGCCGGTCCCGCTCGGCACCGCCACCGCCGACGCGAAGGGCAAGGTCAGCCTCGTCGTGACGATCCCCGCCTCGACGCTTCCCGGCACCCACACGGTGGTCGCGACGGTGCACGGCAAGGCCGTCGCCAGCAAGGCCGTCCACGTCGTGCGGTGATCTCCGCGTAACCTCCTCGCGCCGTCGCGCAGCGGCCGCCGGTCTCGGCTGCGCGGCGGCGCGATCGTCATTCCCCGAGAAGCGCCGGCGAGCGGCCGCGATTGCACTGATCCGGGCAGGGTGACGTACCGGTCGCGCTGAAGGCGTGTGAGGAGGAGCTGTGGCTCGCCGAACGCCCTGGTGCCGACCGTGCGGGGTGGGCCGTCCACCCAGTGGGCCACGCTTGCCGACCGGGCCGCCGAACTCGCCGATTCCCAAAGCAGTCGATCAAGAACTGGCGCGAGATGGATGGCGCCTTCGACGGTTTCGTCGACGCCGCCTTCACTGTGGGCTCCGATGCACGCGGCGCAACCTCAACCATCGAGGAATAGTCAAGACCTGTGGATCGGCTCCTCAGCCTGTAGCGTCTGCTTGCGTGATGTCTGGGCAGAGCCCGGAGCCGGCGCTACCCCGCGATGGAAGGAACCTGGGGCTGCGTTCGCGCCGCTGTCCGACTCGCCCTGAGGATGGAAAGGGGGTGAGCCGTATGACCGGAACCCTCCTAAAAGCTGGCGACGAGCTCGACGTTCTCGTCAAGTCCGCCAAGCCGTTCGGGCTCTTCGTTGAGTCAGATTCTGGTGTGCACGGGCTCGTCCGCGGTGGTAGTGCCGCGGTCGGCGCGACGGTGCGCGTGCGCGTGATCGAGTTCGACGCAGCCGAGTCGCGATTCAGCGCGATGCTCGTCGACTAACGAGTTGGCCCGGTCGGCGTGAGTCGGCCGGGCCATACTTGATTGCCTTCCCCTCGCCTGTAGGCCCGGGGTGGAACGGGGCCCCTTGGGCTTTCCCTCTGGGCTCCATACCCCGCAGTTACCCGCGACGCATGCCAGAGTGGGGACGGGCTCCAGGCACTGGCTCGGAGCCGAGGAACCCCTGATCAGGGGGCCTCCATACGCCTCGGCTCACTCACCTCCTGCGACATCGTGTCGCAATCGAACTCGCCCTTCTTGGCGCCGTCGATGAAGGCATCCCAGACGCTCGCACTCACCACAAAGGGCGCCTTCTCCGGAGCTTCGGTGTCCCGCAGCCCCACCCGCCCCTCGGACAGTGGAGCCACTTCAAGGCAGTCACCCTGATTCGGCCCACTCTTGGTGGCCTTACGCCAGGCCGCGTTCTCCAACTCGTCACTCAGGTCCATCGTTTCTCCGCCTCCCTGATCAACTCGATCGAACCAGGCTGAGGCTGGGCCTCAGCCCGTACCGTGTCGTAGCTGCCCTGGATCACCTTGACGTCTTCCGGACGATTTGACACCTGCCCGTGAGTCGCGGATTCGATGTACACGGTATCCGGACTGTCCAGCGCCTGGGCGATGACAAACCCCCATAACACGAGTGATGCGACGGGAGGCCCTCGACTACCTCCGAGGGCCTCCCGTCTCCCGTCCTAGGACTGCTCAGAAGTCGAACTCGCCCTTCTTAGCGCCGTCGATGAACGCGTCCCAGACGCTCGCACTCACCACGAAGGGCGCCTTCTCCGGAGCTTCGGTGTCCCGCAGTCCCACCCGTCCCTCGGACAGTGGAGCGACCTCTATGCAGTCTCCACCGTTGGGACCGCTCTTGGTCGCCTTACGCCAAGCGGCGTTCCGTAGCTCGTCGCTCAGGTCCATAGCTTCTCCGCCTCTCTGATCAATTCGGTGGACACATGCCGGGGGTGTGCCTGCACTCGAATCGTGTCGTATGTAGCGTGGATGGCTTCGACATCCTCCGGGCGATTAGTAACTTGCCCGTTAAGTGCGGATTCGAGATACACAGTATCCGGTCCACCAGGAAGCTGAGCAATGACGAAGCCACCCAGGACCCCCGTGGTGACACCCAGGTCCTTCGGGAGTATCTGGATGGCGATCCTAGGGGACGCAGAGGCCACGAGCAGCCGTTCGATTTGACGTCGCATGATCTCCTGGCCACCCACCAGACGGTGCAAGACAGCCTCGTCCAGCACCACCCAAAGCATCGGTGGTTCATCACGTTCGAGGATGGCCTGCCGCTCCATGCGAGCGGATACGTATCCTTCCACTTCGTGATCGCGTATGCCTGCTTTACCGTGCAGTATCGCTCGCGCGTATTCCTCGGTTTGCAGTAGCCCCGGCATGATCAGCGGCTGCCAGGTGTGAATAGTATGCGCCTCCTGCTCGACACCAAGCCAACCATGGAACCAATGAGGGCTTACTTCGCCAGTCAGGTGCACCCATAGGCGGACAAGTTCCCCATCCGCCCTCAGGGCATCGTCGCAGCGCTGAGCCAGGTCACGGCTCGGTGTGCGCTGACCCCGCTCGATGAAGCCCAACAAGCTTCGACTGAACCGTGTGGCCGCAGCCAGTTGGCCTTGGGTGAAATCAGCTCTTTGTCGGAATTTACGAAGCTCCGGGCCAAATAGGTGGAGCGACTTATTAGCTGACTTGTGCTCATAAGAAGCCATTCCTACAGCTCCATCCGACGAGGGGGATACACGGGCACAGGAAGTGCCACACGGGGACACGAAGTGTCGCCAGAGTGTGGCCGCACTTTCGATGCAAAACGTAGCCACCTGAAGGCACTCTGTGAAGAGCCAGGGGAAACACGGAAGCCGTCAGCGGCCCTGCTCCTCTATATGCACCTGTGCCATTCGATGGCGACGACACAAAAGGGCTAGATATGTCCGGATAAGGAGGTGCAAATTGAAGATCGAGACGTTGAGAGGGCGTGTCTCTGGCGGACAGTCTCCGTATCCGATGGACACGGATTTATCACCAGCCGGTAAGCCGAACCTGGTCACCAACTCAAGGGAGACCGGGGGCCGCGCGCCCGCCGTACAGCGGCGCCGACTTCTCCGCCCCGCGACCCGCCGTACCGGCGCCGATCAAGCAACGTCCGGCGGCGGGGAGAGACCGACGGACGCTGGACGGCCCTCACCCCGCCGGTCGCGGAGGCCCCTCCACGAGCTGGATCACGGCCGACAAACCACCGCACCCGCTCCACGAGCCGAAGCCAACAGACAAGCCCACCCGGATTCACGAACCCGATCGGGATACCTGAACCGGTCCCGCCGCTGAAGCGGAGCGGCGACCGAACCCCGTACATGAAGCGGGGCTCGCCATGGCACAGCACGCCAGGACAAGCCCCTTGACCGGACGTAGGAGGTCCGATCCGATGCACAACCCTAGTAGAGGACGCCTCCCCAGCAGGGGGATCCGTGTCATTCGTGTCCGCTGGCAGGCCGACGAGCCGCCGATGCCGCTCGGGTGCCGCTGGTGTGGCCACCCGCCGTACGCCCACGAGGCCGCCAGCCTGCCCCACCGTCCCCACCATGAGTGGGAGCAACCGACCCCGACTCAGGTCCAGGCGCGGATGGCCGCGCGGCGGCGGCTAGGGCTCGGTGACCGCCTGCCCGTAACGAGGCCGCTCCGCCCGCTCCCAGTCCCGGAGGCCTTCCCTTCCCGGACGAGGCGCCTCGCACCTGCCCTTTCCGCCACCCCGAAACACACCACGACCGCCCGCACGCCCGCACAAACCCCACGACGCACGGCGACCGCCTCGCCACCACACGGTCTCACTCCAGAACGCATGACACCCATCCGCACACCCGCGCACACCACTGAGCGGTTCACCCCCCACCCACCCGAGCACGCCCCGGAGCCGACGACCGCCGCCAGGCCGTCCGCGTTCGAGCAGGCCTCGCCGCCGAAGGACGAACCGGTCCGCGCTCTGATGCCGACACAGCCGACACCCTCCGTCCCCGCCGAGGGGTGCGAACCCTCCCCGGTCATGTACCTCGGACGTCACCGGCGTGAGCGGCCTCCAGCGGTGAGCGAGCCTCGCCGGAGCGGCCGACCGCCCGGGGAAGTCGTCCGCTCCGAAGAGCGCATGGCGGGCCCGAACGGAGCCGCCGCATGAGCACTCGGGATGACCAACCGCGACCTGGGGGACGGCACCGGAAGGGAGCACCCGCGACGCGGGTCGAACCTGGCCGCTGGGACCTGGTCGACCAGGCCGCCGCCCGGCAGATCGACATGATCGAGCCCACGTGGGCCGTCTGGTACGGCGTGGGCACACGGCACTTCTACGCCGTCGCCACCTGGCCTACGCCCGAACCACTGCTCGTCCACGCCGGCACCACCGACGAACTGCGCGGCCTGATGCGCGCTGCCGAGCGGGCACTTCTGTACCACCCCCGCACCGGCCGCGCCCTCCAACCGGCCGCCCATCGGCCCGATCCGTCACGTAACCCCACTCCACCCGACCGGGCCTCCTTGGGCCCCGCGACTCACGGAGCACTGATGCCAGAGACACAGGACGGCGTTCTGCGTACCGTCTGCTGGGACCTGCCCGACGACCTGTCGATGATCGGCAAGGCGCGCGGCATGGTGAAGGAAGTCCTTACCGCCTGGGCGCTCCCCGACCTCGCCGACGACGTGGTCCTCTCCGTGGGGGAGCTGCTGGCGAACGCCCTTACCTACGGCCGTCCCCCGGTCCGGCTGTCCCTGTGGCTCGGTACCGCCGACCTGTGCGTCCGCGTCACCGACCACGGCCCCGAGCGGCCCCGACACCTGAACCTCGACATCGAGGCCGTCCACGGCCGGGGCCTGGCCATCGTCGAAGCCCTCGCCCACGACACCGGCGTCACCCCACTCCCCGACAGCCCAGGCAAGACCGTCTGGGCCCGCTGGCACCTCCCCCCAAGAGCCGCGGAAGCCCCCCACAGCACCACCCGGAGTTCGGGCGATCTTCATGGACAACCTGAGGAGCCCGACGGAGTAACCACAAGGCGCTCGGCGCCATTCACCAATGGATCTACGTCGTGACCCCTCACCTCTCCGCGTCGGAGCCGGGCACGACCTTCACCGGCCGGGACTCGACGGTTCTCGACGTCCCGTCGGCCCACGTGCCGGTCACCTGGACGGTCACCGTGTCGGCGAGGTGCTTTCCGATGAGGTGGAACCGCGACCCGGTCGCGCCCGCCACCGGCTCGCCGTTCACGAGCCACTGGTAGCTGAACTCCGCACGCGGGGTCCACTTGCCCGGGTCGGCCGTCACGAACCCGCCGACCTTCGGCGAGCCCTTGATGACCGGCGTGCCCGGCGCCTGCAGCCGATAGTGATAGAAGGTGACGTTGCTGGGACCGTTCGGATCCGGCTGCTCCCGGTTGATGATGTTGAGGGTCAGACCGTCCGGTGTCTCCAGGAACGACAGGCCTTCGACCTCTTGATCGTAGGGAACCATGAGATTGAAGAGCACCTGGACCTCGCCGGTCGTCAGGTTGGCGCGGGAAATGTTCTTCCCCTCGTCGTCCGAGGCGAAGTACATCCAGCCGTCATGGATCTTGCCGCCCTGGGCCTGGTCGATCGTCTGCGATAGCGGGATGTATCTGTTGAACGACCAGTCGCGCAGGTTGTAGACGGCGATTTCCGTCGCGTTGTCATAGGCCATGCCGTAGGCGAGGCCCTTGCCCGCGTCGACGGCCACCCAGCTTGCGATGTCTTTCACGCCGTGCGGCGGGTTCAGGGCAGCGGCCTGGCCGGTGAAGCTCAGATCGGCGGCGTTGTAGACGGCGAACACCGGCGTCTCGTATCGGCCGCGGGTAATGGGATCGCGCGTGCTGCTATCGAGCGAGATGTAGAGCTTGCCGTTGGCGTAGTCGATGTCGCCGATGTGGTTCAGGCCTTTGTAGGCGAGCGGCGAGGGGTTGGCCAATTGGGCCGGAATGGCCGGCGAGCTCTTGAAGATGGTGTTGTACCGCAGGTCCGTGATCTCCAGCCCGTTGGTGCTGGAGAAGTACCAGTGAGTGCCGTCAGTGGTGACGCCCTGGTCGCGCGAGCTCTCGGCCTCCCCGGTGAACACGTCCTTGCCGATGAACTTCCACGTCTCGACCGCCTGCGCGGGCGCCGCCGCCGCAGATGCCGCCACCGCGGGCGCCGCCGCCGCGACCGCGCCGACCAGGGCGAGTCCGGCGATGAAATTCCTTCTAGTGAAACTTCTCAAGATGACTCCATGTGATCCACCGGCGGACGGCGCCGTGTCCGCCATGTCCACCATGTCCGCCTAAGTTCTATAAGGGCGAGTTTGCGCCGCCGCAGCGGCAGTATGACCGCGCAGTTAAGCGGATCTTCACGTTTGGCCGGAGTCGTGTTGTTGCGTGGTTACGATTTGTGATCTCCGTTTGCCAACTGCGTGTGGTGGTCGCCGGGTGGTTCGGGTGGTGGCGCAGCGGGATCGGCGGCGCTGGTCGACCGGGTTGCGGAAGCCGGTGGTAGTGCCGCGGTCGGCGCCAGGGTGCGCCTGCGCGTGATCGAGTTCGACGCAGCCGAGTCGCGATTCAGCGCGATGCTCGTCGACTCGGCTGCCGCTGGTGCGGCCACCCGCCGTACGCCCACGAGGACGCGAGCCTCCCGCACCGAGCCCACCACGACTGGGAACAGCCCACCCCCGCGCAGGTCCAGGCCCGGCTGGCCGTGCGGGAACGCCTCGGCCTGCGCGGTCGGCCGCCCGCGGCCAGGCCGGTACGACCGCTCCTGGCACCAGATCCTCGTCCGGCTCCCGCGAGGCGAGGCCGCCCTCCCGCAGGGCCAGCCCCCTGCCCGCGTGCGCCCGGTGCGTCATCCTGGCGGCAGCGCTTTCCCGCAGGGCCAGACAGCCGCGACGCCTCCCACGGCGTCCCCGGCCGTTCCCGCCCCGCGCCTCCGGCCCGCCGTCTCTCCGGTCCGCACCACCGTCACCGCGTCCGGACGAACCCCCGCCACCGTCCCCGGACGTCACCGGCGGCCGGAGCACTCCCCCATGGCAGGTCCCCCGCGGAGCGGGCCGCAGCCGTCGATCATGCCGATCCGCCCGAGTGGACGCCACCGGCGCCTGACGGGAGCGGCAGCGTGAACAGGGACTGCATTGACAGAAACGGCGTCACCGCAGACAGCGTGAACAGGGACGGCGTCGACAAGGACGGCGTGAGCAAGGACGAAGGCGGCGGGGCGCCGGTCCGCGGTCGGCACCGGTCAGGGGCGGCGGCCACGCAGGTCCGTCCTCGGCGGTGGGACGCGGCCAAGAGGGCTTCCGCCGACAGCCCCGTCAAGACCGTCTGGGCCCGCTGGTGCCTCCCCTCGTGAGCCGCGGAAGTCACCCACAGCACCACCTGTATTTCGGGCGATCTTTGTGGACAGCCTGAGGAGCCCCATGTGTAAGTGCAGGTAGAGTGTAGTTACAGCGCCAAAAGTGTTCATGATCGCCTCTGTTGGGCCCCAAACTGCACAGAGGAGCCTGAAAGGACGTCTCATGTTGCTGAGGTTTCGGGTCGCGAACCACCGCAGCATCCGCGACACCGCTGAACTTTCCCTGGTCAGCAGCGGCTTCAGCGGCGCCAAACCCGCTGACCATGACTGGATCGCGGCGACGACTCGTGTGGCGGGAATATTCGGTGCGAATGCCTCCGGTAAGTCGGCACTCCTTGAAGCTTTGGGCTTCATGATCAATGCCATTACGCACAGCGCCACCACCTGGGGCAGCAAAAGCAGCTTTCCCTATCACCCGTTCACCCTGGACGCCGACTCCAGGACCCACACGTCCCTGTATGAGATCGACTTCGTTCTCGACGGAGTGCGCTTCACCTACGGCTTCGAGTCATCAGCGACGGGCATCCACGCGGAATGGCTCTACAGCTACCCGACCGGGCGAAAAAGGGTGCTCTTCGAGCGCACCGGACTCAGCGGGGGCGACATGGAGTTCAGGCGCTCCCTCCTAGGTGAGAACATGCGTATAGCTCGCCTGCTCCGCCCCACGGCCCTCTACCTCTCAACCGCGGCCAACAGTAACCACAAGGCGCTCGGCGCCATTCACCAATGGATCACTCACCACATAAGGTTTGCCCATTACACCGAGGTCGATCGCCGTGCGCGCATCATGTGGGCGCGCAACGTCATGGAGAACGAAACCATACTGTCGCAGGCGATAGGCCTGCTCAGGTTCGCCGATCTCGGAATCACCGGCATGGTCCTGGATGAGGTAGACCTGGATGACGATATCGTCAGGATGCTGAAGGACGTCTTCGAAAGGACCCTGGATTCAGATAGCCCATCTCGACCCACGCCTTCTCTGGAAAATATTCTCAGTGAACTCAAGAAAAAAATCAGATTCATGCATTCCGGAGCAAGCCCCGGGGAATCCTATCTTCTGTCACTGAATGAGGAGAGCAGCGGGACCGTCGCCTGGCTCGCACTCGGCGTCCCCGCGCTGATGGCATTGCGGCATGGCGACGTGATGGCAATAGACGAGCTTGACGCAAGCCTTCACCCACGCCTCGCCGCCGCGCTCGTGGGGATGTTCAAGGACCCTGAGCTGAATCCGACGGGCGCGCAACTGATATTCACCTCACACGAAACGAGCCTGCTCGGCCAGATGCCGGGGACCGACCTCTCAAAAGACGAGATCTGGTTCACGGAGAAGAGCGCCGAGGGCGCGACAGAACTGTTCTCCCTTGCCGAGTTCCCGGTACGGCCGACGGACAACTTCGAGAGGCGCTATCTCCAGGGTCGTTACGGCGCCGTCCCCATGATCTCCCCCGAAGAGCTCCGAACGGTCGTGCTCGGGGAGATGCAGTGAGCGGGCGCCGTTCACGTGGATCGAGAGATCTACGGCGACGCAGTGACACGAAGAAGGAGAAACCGCGAATCCTGATCGTCACTGAAGGCGCCAACACGGAGCCTCAATACTTCAGGGGATTGATCCGGGATCTTCAGGCGTCCGGCGTCGAGGTGTACAGGCTGCGCGTGGAAGGCATCGGCCGCGATCCAGAGAGGGTCGTGCAGAAGGCCGTGGTCATTTCATCGGAGGCTCCCGCGGGTGACGAGTACGAACATGTGTGGTGCGTGGTCGACGTGGATGACCACGCGACACTCGAAAAGGCGCTTTTAGCGGCCAGACGGGCATCGATCAAGGTCGCCATCAGCAACCCCTGCTTCGATGTATGGCTGCTCTGGCACTTCTCGGAACATCGGTCGCATGTCAACCAGGCCACCCTGAAAAGGAAACTGCGTGATTTCGGCATCCACGACAAGAACCTGCCGGATGATTTTCCGTATGCGAACCACACATCAGCGATGGCACGCGCCGAGGCGTGCGGCGTGAGCGACGGTTTTGAGATACCCGCCAACCCGTCCAGCTCGGTAGGCAGATTGATCCGGATGCTGACCCGGTAAGGACCGGGACGCCCCGGTCAATCCTCAGTCGCCGCCGGCTGTCACACGTGCGCTGGGTCCCATTCAGAGCACCTGGTCTGCTCAGCAGCGAACCAACCGATCACCATTCAGGACATTTCTCGCAAACCTACACATCTGGCCGTGTCGCGCGGTCGAGATGGATGCCCCTACGCGCGGCATCCCCGGCAGCCGCCAACTCGCCCGCGCATCAACGCCATGCACCGCGACCATGCCGAGGTCGAGAGCAAGGAACGCGCAGACAGGGCGAGGGGATCGCGCAAGCTGCCGCCCAAGATCTGGAACGTCAACGTCGGCTGAGTGCCTGCGGCCGACATCGACGACCGCTCCGCGAGTCATCGAGATCAGCGATCTACGAAAGCAGGGCTCAATACAGATAATGCACTTTGCGTTCGGAGTGCTGGGCCGGACAAAGAGCGATGTTACCCTCAGTCACCGGACCACCCAATTGCGTCACGAAGAGGCGCAGCTGCGAGGGGCCCTTAGGTGCGCAGTCGGCCGTCTGCCGGCCCGACGAAGCACCGTTCCGTCAAGACGCGACGTCACCAACAGGGCCGGGGCCGTGCGCGCCGTCTCCGCAAGAGGAGAGTCTGTGATCTCGAAGAGCAAGAAGAACGCCCGTTCCATGGCCGTGGCGCTCGCCGCAGCCGCCGCCTTCACCGTCACCATCCCGGGCGGCCCCGCCTTCGCCATCGACCACGTCCAATGCGTTGGCGGCGAGAACTTCCTGAAGATCTGGTCGCACCTCGACGGCCGCCAGAGCGTCGACTGCTACGCCAACGCTGGAAAGACCGACTTCGGCGGATGGTGGGTCGACCGGATCTCCACGGGCAACAACGACCTGATCTACTACGACGCCAACGGCGACTCGGTGAAGATCGAGCGCTGGCACGACATCACCTTCCCGAACCGCCCTCCGAAGGTCGTCGCCATCCAGATCCTGTGACACATTGACATCCGGCTGCCGCCGGAATCGCCGGCCGGTCACGCCCCGCAGGCGTGACCGGCGGCGGGCGGTGCGACAGGCCGGCCAGGGCGAGACCGGAGTCAAAGTCTCCATCGGCGTCGTCCGCAGAACCCTCGCCGACGCCAAGGACTCGTAACCGCCCTGGCGACCACCCGCATCAGAACGAGCCGACGGGTCTCGGACTCAACGACTCATGGACTTGTGTACGCCGCGCGTGCGGGTGTCATCCGGTTTTGCGCTTCGGGGACGCGACCCGCTTCGTCCTCTCTTCCGTCGTGTGCTGTTCCTGGCTGTAGGACTCCAATGCCTGGAGGCCGGGGCCGTACGCCTCGATCAGCTGAGGCGCGAAGTCGGCGAAGACCTGCTGGAGGTCGAGGTCGTGCCTGATGAAGCCCTTGACCGCGGCGATCACGGGCTTGCTCTCGGTGCGGATGGCCTCCCAGCACGAGCCGTCGGCGGCGATCGCGTTGACGGCCTCGCGCGAGTCGGTGACGAGCGCGATGTGCTTCGCCTGGTGGTGGCGGAACAGCGCGCCGTCTGTCGAGGCGTGGCGGAAGACGCGCGCGCCGCGAAGGTCCGCGCCCCCGCGCCCGAACGCCAGCACGACGACGTCGACGTCGCGCGCCGTCGCCTCCTCGATCGCGTCTTTGAGGGCGGCGAGCTCCGCGGCACTGGCCGAGAGGTAGACCCTCCGGGCCGCGCCGGCGATGGATTCGACCGCCACGCGGAGAATGTCCTCCCGTGAGGCGAAGCGTTCGACGTACTCGAGCTCGCGCGGCATGTCGGCCTGCTCAAGCCGGCGCGCGGAGTCCTTGGCATCGGCCAGCCGGCGCTCGAAGGAATCCTCGAGCTGGCGCAGCAGCGCGTCGGGCGGGATCGCGCTGAAGACCGTAGGGTCTCCGGCGATCTCCCGCACGACACCGCGTGAGACGAGCTTGCGGAGTGTCTCGTAGACCTTCGGCTGTGGCACTCCGGTGACCTTGGAGACGCGGTAGCCGGTCTGCGGCTCGGCGGCCATGAGGCCGACGTAGCACTGCGCCTCGTACTGGGAGAAGCCCAGTTCCTGGAGTGCCCGCACGAGGTCGGCGGTCGGTTCGACGCTCATGACTGCTCCTTACTCGGTGGGTTGACGCACCGAACATACTACCGAAGTAGGTAGCTAACTGGTGGTTCGGGTCCGCCGTCCGCCAGGACATGGACGTGATCCTCCATCGTGGTCACCATGGCATCGATCTCCTCTCGCGTCATACGACGCCCGCCGAGCCTTTCCAGGGCCAGGCGGTCTTCGAGGGCCTTGGTCCTCCGGAATCAGGTCGATGAGCACTGCGTCCGGCCGTCGATCCGCTGGACGCTGGTGTCAGTGGAACTCCCGCGGCGAGACCGCGAGGCCATCGAGGAGGGAACATGAAAGCACTGGTGTACGGCGGTTCCGGGCAGAGGTCGTGGACCGAGGTGCCCGATCCGGCGATCATCGATCCACGTGATGCCATCATCCAGGTGGACACGGCCACGATCTGCGGAACGGACCTGCACATCTTGGCCGGTGACGTCCCCGAGGTCGAACAGGGACGGATCCTCGGCCACGAGGCCGTCGGTACCGTCGTCGAGATCGGCAGCGGGGTCAGCGGGCTGGTGCCCGGCGACCGCGTCGTGGCGTCCTGCATCTCCGCGTGCGGCATGTGCGCCTACTGCAGGAGGGGTGTCTACGGCCAGTGCCGGAACGGAGGCGGGTGGATCCTGGGCCACCTGATCGACGGCGTCCAGGCCGAGTTCGCGCGGATTCCGTTCGCCGACCTGTCCACGTACAAGCTGCCAGTCCACGCGACCGACGAGGCGGCCGTCCTGCTCGCCGACATCCTGCCCACGTCATACGAAGTCGGTGTCCTCAACGGCCGAGTCAGCCCGGGCGACACCGTGGTGGTGGTCGGGGCCGGGCCGATCGGCCTGGCCGCCATCCGCACCGTCCGGCTGTTCACGCCTTCCCGGGTCATCGCCATCGACAAGGCGGAGCCTCGGCTCCAGGCGGCCAAGCGGTTCGGCGCCGACATCACGATCACGCCCGAGGACGACCCGCTGGAGGTCGTCCACTCGCTGACCGACGGACTCGGAGCCGACGTGCTGATCGAGGCGGTCGGCACGCCCGAGACGTTCGAACTCTGCACTCGCCTCACCCGCCCGGGAGGCCGGGTCGCCAACGTCGGTGTCCACGGAAGGCCTGCCACGTTGCACCTGGAAGACCTGTGGATCCGCGATCTCACCATCACCACCGGGCTGGTCGACGGCTATTCCACGCCGACCTTGCTCAAGATGCTCGATGGGGAACAGCTGGATGTCAGCGGAATGGTCACCCACCGCTTCGCCCTGAACGACTTCGAGAAGGCCTACGAGGTGTTCTCCGACGCGGCGAGGACCGGGGCGCTCAAGGTCGTGCTGAACCGTTGACGAACGGCCGGCCGAGACTCGGCCGGCCACCCACCGCGAGATCTGTTCGCGATATCCGAAGGGAAGGAAACGTGAAGGCAGCATCCTTCAGCCCACGGACCGCGGAGCGGCGGACGAGTGGATGTCCGCGCAGGTCCAGGCGATGGGCGGATCTCACGCCACGGCAGCAGGCAGCCCTCTTGACGCTCGCCTCGGTGGAGATGGCAATGACCGCGACCGCCGCCGTCGATCTGTTCTGCCGCCCGCAGAACCGGCTACGCGGCCGCAAGGCGCTGTGGTGGCCGGTTCTGGCCATCCAGCCCTTCGGCCCGATCGCCTACCTCGCTCTAGCCCGGAAGTGATGTCGCCGGTCGACCACGTACCGCGCTCCGTGACGACCAGGTCGTCGGGATGGCGAGCCGCCGCGGCCTCATGGCCATGGCGGCCGCCCCCGACGGCGACCTGCGCGCAGCCGTCATCGCCGCGCCGCGGAACGACGTGCGCGCGACCTTGACGGCTGGATGGTGGTCACGTCGACAGTGGTGAAGGGGCCCGCTCGGCGGTGGGTGCGACGGCCGGTGGAGCGTGGACGACGCGCCGCGACGGCGGGCGCCTCGCGGTAGAACCAGCGTTTGCCCAGCTCTATCAGGCCCAGGTACAGGAGCACCATCACCGCCAGCGCCGCGAAGTACGCTCCGGGCAGTGGTTGGAAGCCCAGCGCCTGGGCCACCGGGGTGAAGGGCAGCACGACACCGATCACGATGACGCCGAGAGTGGCCAGCATCAGGGGGACGCTGGGCCTACTGTGGAAGGACGGGGTGCGCCGGGTCCGGATCACGAAGATCACCAGCGCCTGGGTCGCGAGGGACTCGACGAACCAACTCGTACGGAAGAGCTCCGGACCGGCGTGGAAGCCGATCAGCACCACTGCGAAAGTGGCGAAGTCGAACAGCGAGCTGAGCGGGCCGAAGAAGAGCATGAACCGCCGGATGAGCTTCACGTCCCAACGAGACGGGCGTGCCAGTTGCTCGGGATCCACGTTGTCCGTCGGAATGGCCAGCTGTCCGGTGTCGTACAACAGGTTGTTCAACAGGATCTGGGCGGGCAGCATCGGCAGGAACCCCAGCAGCAGTGAGGCGCCGGCCGCGCTGACCATGTTGCCGAAGTTGCTCGACGTTCCCATCAGGACGTACTTCATCGTGTTGGCGAAGATTCGCCGGCCTTCCAGGACGCCGTCGGCCAGCACGTTGAGATCCTTCTCCAGCAGGAGCACGTCGGCGGCGTCCTTGGCGACATCGGTCGCGCTGTCGACGGAGACGCCCACGTCGGCGGCGTGCAGGGCCAGCGCGTCGTTGACTCCGTCGCCCATGAAGGCGACGTCCAGCCCGCCACGCCGCTGGGCGCGGATGATACGCGCCTTGTGCTCGGGACTGACGCGTGCGAACACGGTCGCCTGGTCGATGAGCGCCGGAAGGTGGTCGTCGTCCGCCGCGTCGACATCCTCGCCGGTCAGCACCCGTCCCGGGGCCAGGCCGATGTCGGTGCACAGCTTCGCGGCCACAACCGGATTGTCGCCGGTCAGGACCTTCACCGAGATGCCCAAGCCGGCGAGCCGCTTCAGGGCGCCGGCGGCGGTGCTCTTCGGCGGGTCGAGGAAGACCAGCAGGCCGTCCAGGACGAGGTCGCGCTCGTCGGCCGGCGTCAGCCGTACTTGTTCCGGACCGGCGGGGAAGGGCCGGCCGGCCACGGCGACCACGCGGTTACCCGCGGCGAATTCGGCCTCCAGCGCGGCCCTGGCCGTCGCCGGCACACTGGCACAGCGTGCCAGCACGGCTTCCGGCGCGCCCTTCGTGACCAGCGTCCGATGCCCATTCGTGTCTTCTACCAGGACCGACATCGCTCTTCGCTCGTGGTCGAAGGGCAGCACCGCGAGCCTGCGGTAAGCGGTCAGGCGCGCCATCGCCGTCTCCGCGCCCGGGGCCTGCCACAGGGCGACGTCCAGCGGGTTGCCCCCCGCGACGCGGCCACCGCTACCGACGATCGCCTCGTTGCAGAGCAGGCCGAGCGCCAGCGGGCCGTCGGCGGCGTGCCCGTCGGGGCCGAGAGAGCGCATGAAACCGATGCGCCCTTCGGTGAGCGTGCCGGTCTTGTCGGTGAACAGCACGTCGATGTCGCCCAGGTCCTCGATGCAGATCAGGCGCTTGACCAGAACCTTGAGCTCGGCCAGGCGCCTGGTTCCCGCGGCGAGGCTCGTGGACACCACGGCGGGCAGCAGTTGCGGGGAGATGCCCACGGCGATGGCCAGCGAGAACAGCAGAGCGTCGATGACAGGACGGTGCAGCAGCAGGTTGACGACGAAGATCGTCCCGGTCAGTACCGCGGCCACGCGGACCAGCAGCAGCGAGAACCGGGTGAGCCCCATCTGGAACTCGGTGTCAGGATGCCGTTGGCCCAGCCCGAGCGCGATCTTTCCGAACTCGGCTCGACCGCCGGTGGCCACCACCACCCCCTTTCCCGATCCCGCGCTCACCACGGTGCCCATCAGCGCGCAGCAGGTCAGGTCGGCCAGCGCGGCACCCGCCCGTACGGGTTCCGGCGACTTGGCGACCGGCATCGACTCGCCGGTCAGAGCCGACTCCTCGCATTCGAGTCCCGTCGCCGTCAACAGCCGCAGGTCGGCGGGCACCACCTGGCCAAGCTGGAGCTCGACGACGTCACCGGGGACGATCTCGGTCACGTCCACGGCCTTGGGGTGGCCGTCGCGCCAGGTCAGGCAACTGTGCCGGATCCGGGTGTGCAGGGCCTCGGCCGACTTCTCGGCGCGGTACTCATTGAAGAAGCCGAGTCCCACCGACGCCGTGAGGATCACCGCGATGATCAGAGCGTCGGTGGATTCGCCGAGCATCGCGGACGCGGCCGCCGTCAGAGCCAGCAGGATCAGCAACGGCGAGCGGAGCTGCCTGGCCAGCACGGTCAGCCCGCGCGCGCGGTGGGTTCGCACGGCGTTCGGGCCCGCGGCGGTCAGGCGTGTCCGAGCCTGGGCGCCGGTCAGCCCGTCACCCGTCGTGTCCAGGAGGGTCAGCAGCGGGTCGATCTCGGTGCTCGCGGCGATGCCGAGGTCCACCGTCTTCGCGGCGTGGTCGGCTGCGGTCGTCGTGGCGACGCGCATCGTCACATCTCCGGAGCGGCGGGTCACAGTGACCGGTTCCTCTCGTGTCGGGTCCGACCGCTCGGCCGTCTCGTGGCAGGCCCGGTCAGCAGTTCGGCGGGAGGACGACGCGGGGCGCGGGGCACGGACGGGCCGTACCCGAGCCTGATGATCATTTGTGCGTGGCCGCGGCGGTGGCGGGGATCGGTGCGGTGGCGCATGTCCCGCAGGTCCAGTGGCTGGTTGAGGAACGAAGCCGACACACCGTGCGCGCTCGCCAGGAGCAGCACCCTCTGCAGGGCCTGCCCGGCGCGAAGCCAGTCGGCGGGGCGGTCACCGGGGGTGGTCAGCACCGCGATCTGCGGATGGTGCTCGAAACGCGCGGCAGGCCGGTCCGGGTGGGTGCCGAAGTCACGCACCACGGCAGGGTCGCCGGCGAGGCGTGGGCCAAGGACGTAGGAGGGCATGCCATCGGAGTGTGTTCCCGTCATCGTCCACGCCCGCAGTTCAGCCAGGTAGTCGTGATCCCGGCCCAGCTCCTCCTCGGCCATCGCGACATAGTCCAGCAGGTCCGTCGAGCCGAACCCTCCCAGCGGGACCAGGTTGGCGCCCTCTCTGGACGCCGCGATACGCAGGTCCGCCAGCACCCATGGGGGCACCCGCCTCTCGTCGAACGGCTCACGGTTGGTGCGCCGTGTGCCGATGTTGGCGAACAGCTCCTGCTCGGTCGAGGAGGGCTGCCCGAAGGCGGGCATGTGGACGATCGCCAGCAACTGTGGATCGGCCCGCGGATCGGGCAGCAGCCACGTCAGGGGCTGGAACCCGGCCACCCGGATGGCCAGGCGCAGGTTGAACAGCGCGGCACCGCAGCTCACACGCAGGGACCGGCCACGCGGGTCGGCCCGTCTGAGCCGCCGGTCCGGATCCGCGAGCAACTCGATGGACTTTCCCGCGATCCGGAAGCGCCACGGTTGGGTGTTGTGGACCGAGGGCGCCTGGCCCGCCGCGGCGAGCAGCCAACGGATCCCGAGGTCGGTATCAATGGGGAAAGCCATGACGTACCTCTTTCATCGACGTTCTGAGGTTCTTGTCGGCGTCCGGTGGACGACAGAGCCGAAAGTCCCGCATCCACCGGGACATCCGTTGCCGGGCCGGCCCTCGCGATGCCGGGGGCTCATCGCGGGCCGCGTTCACCTCGCTCCCGGCCCGCACGGCGGTGAGCACGGGCGTCAGATCATCCGCCGCCCTTCAGCACTCGCCGGACGGGACCTTCGTCACTGCCGACGGGCGCTCTCCCTGTGAAGACTGGCCTTCGAGACCATCACACGCTTCGACCAGACCGACGGGGAGACGACGAATGGCCAGTGAAGAACTCATCGCGCCCGCCGTCATGTCCGGTCTGTCGTCGATGGAGGCGGTCGCGAGACGCGAACGGGACGGGCCGAATCTCCTGCCCAGGAAGCCGCCCGTCCCGTTGTGGCGGCGAGTGGCCGCCCAGCTTCGCGACCCGCTGATCCTCGTTCTGCTCGTGGCCGCGGTATTGACCGTCGCCACGGGCGACTGGACCGACATGGCCGTGATCATGTTGGTGATCGTGGTGAACACCTCGGTCGGGGTGGTGCAAGAGATTCGCGCGGACCGCGCCATCACGGCCCTGTCGGAACTCACCGCCCCGACGGCGCGCGTGGTCCGTGACAGCGCCCAGACGCAGGTTCCCGCGGCCGACGTCGTTGTGGGTGATCTCCTGGTGCTGGCCGAGGGGGACATCGTTCCGGCCGATGCCAAGGTGCTGGAGTCGGCGGCGCTTCTCGTCGACGAGTCGTCCGTCACGGGCGAATCCATGCCGGTGGACAAGAGCGTCGAGGAGGCGGTGTCCTCGGGCACCGTCGTGGTACGAGGACGCGGCCGAGCGGTGGTCACCGCGGTGGGTCCGGCGAGCGCGACCGGGCGTATGGCCTCCATGATGGTCAAGGGGGCCGGTCTGACGCCGCTCCAGCGACGTCTGGTGGGCGTCGGTCGCATGCTGGCCGGTGTCACCGTGCTCTTGTGCGTGATCGTACTGGCCCTCGGCCTGGCCCGGGGCGAACCCGTCGAGCTGATGATCGTGACCGCGATCAGCTTGGTGGTCGCCGCCGTACCGGAATCACTGCCCGCGGTCGTGACCTTGGGTCTCGCACTCGGAGCCCGCCGGATGGCGGCCCGCAACGCCCTCATTCGCAGACTGCCCGCGGTGGAGACCCTGGGATCGGTCACCGTGCTGGCCACCGACAAGACCGGCACTTTGACCGAGGGCCGGATGGTCGTCCGGCTGCTGTGGACCCCCACCGGCGAAGCCAAGGTCACCGGCTCCGGCTACAGCCCTGAGGGTGAGATCGTCGAAGACGAGCCGGCTTCGGAGACGGACGAGCTCACCGACCTGCTGATCGCGGCGGCGCTGTGCAACGACGCACGGCTGTCTCAAGACTCCAGCGGACACTGGACGGCGTTGGGTGATCCTACCGAGGCGGCCATGCTCGCCGCCGCGGCCAAGCGGGGCCTGGACCGGTCAGAGCTTCAACAGCGGTTCCCCAGAGTCGCCGAGCGCCCCTTCGAGAGCGGCCGCAAGCGCATGACGACCGTGCACCGGCTACCCGATGGCCGTGCCCGGGTGATCTGCAAGGGAGCGCCCGACGTGTTGCTCCGGCGACCGGTGCCGGCCGACGACCCAGCGCTGCCGGCCGGCGCGTCCGAACGCGCCGCCCGACTCGCTGAGGCGGGCTTCCGGGTCATCGCCGTCGCCGGCACCGATCTGGACGTCATTCCGGAAACCGTCGAGGAGACCGGGCTGAGACTGCTCGGGCTGATCGCGATCCTGGATCCGCCGCGCCCCGCGGCGGCCGCCGCCATCGCCGCCTGCAAACGCGCGGGTATCCGACCGGTTCTGATCACCGGAGACCACCCTGGGACCGCCCGCGCCATCGCCACCGACCTCGGCGTCATCGAACCCGGCGGCCAGGTCGTCGACTGCCGTGACTCCCGCGAACCAGGCCAAGAGGGGGCGAACGTCTACGCCCGGGCGACACCGGAGCAGAAACTCGACATCGTCCAGGGCATGCGGAAGCGCGGCGACATCCTCGCGATGACCGGAGACGGCGTCAACGACGGGCCCGCACTGCGACGCGCCGACATCGGCGTGGCGATGGGCGAGCGCGGTACGGAGGTCGCCCGTCAGGCGGCCGATCTGGTCCTGGCCGACGACGACCTGGGCACCGTGGTCGCGGCCGTCGAGGAGGGCCGCCGGATCTACGCGAACATCCGCCGGTTCCTCATCTATGCGCTGTCCGGCGGAGCGGCCGAGATCGCCGTCATGCTGCTGGGCCCGTTCGCCGGTCTCACGCTCCCGCTGCTGCCCGCCCAGATCCTGTGGATCAATCTGCTCACCCACGGACTACCGGGCGTGGCCCTGGGCGGCGAACCCGCCGCACCCGGCTCCATGACCGGGCCGCCTCGGCCCACCACCCAAAGCATCCTTGGGGCCGGGCTGTGGCAGCGCGTGATCCGGATCGGCGTCGTCCTCACCGCCGTCACCCTCGGCGTCGCCATCTGGGCGCACCACACCGGACGCCCATGGCAGAGCATGGCCTTCTTCGCCCTCGGCGCCACCCAACTCGGCGTGGCGATCGGGTCGCGCACCCGGCAGCGCTCGCTGGCCAACCCCATGCTGCTCCTCGCCGTCGCCGGCGCCCTCACCCTGCAACTGGCAGGGCTCTACCTTCCTCCGCTCCAAGAACTCCTCGGCACCCGGCCGCTGAGCGCAGGCGACCTGCTGATCGTCATCGCACTCTCGACCCTCGGCTATGCCGCTGTACGCCTCGACCGGATCCTGCACCCGACACCACCACCCGGTTCGGGCAGCCGGTGACCATGGACGTGACCTCATGCATGGTGTCCCGGCCTGAGGATCATCTGGGCATGCCCACGTCGATGCCGCCGGTCCCGAAGTCCCTTCGCCGCCGGGACTTTCGGACCCCTGGCCGAGGACCTCCGATCGATGCCGTCCGGGCGGTGGTGGACGAGGTTTGGAGCGAGACGCCGACACGAGGAGGTTCCCGATGACGGTCACAGCGGACCGGACGCGAACGGCGGGGCATGAGGCCTGGCGCGGGTTCCAGGGGACGACGTGGCGCGCGGCCATCGACGTGCGCGCGTTCATCCAGGACAACTACACACCGTACGAGGGTGATGAATCATTCCTGGCCGGCCCGACGGACCGGACGCGGCTGGTCTGGGAGAAACTCGCCGGGATGCTGCCCGAGGAGCGGCGGCGCGGCGTTCACGACGTCGACGCGACGACCCCGTCGTCCATCACCGCCCACCGTCCGGGATACATCGAGCGGACCCACGAGCTGATCGTGGGCCTGCAGACGGACGCACCGCTGAAGCGAGCGATCATGCCGGCGGGCGGCCTGCGGATGGTCGAGAACGGGCTGGCCGCGTATGGCCGCACGCTCGACCCCCGGGTGCGGGAGATCTTCACCAAGTACCGCAAGACCCACAATGACGGTGTGTTCGACGCCTACACTCCGGAAATCCGGGCCGCCCGTCGTTCGGGGGTCATCACCGGGCTGCCGGACGCCTACGGCCGGGGCAGGATCATCGGCGACTACCGCCGGGTCCCCCTGTACGGCGTCGACCGGCTGATCGAGGCCAAACAGAAAGAACTGCACAGCCTCGACGCGACGTTCTCCACCGACGCGGTGATCCGCGATCGGGAAGAACTGGCCGAGCAGTTGCGCGCGCTAGGCGAGCTGGTCGAGATGGCCGCCTCATACGGATGCGACATCTCCCAGCCGGCCACCACGGCGCACGAGGCGGTCCAATGGCTCTACCTGGCCTACCTGGCCGCGGTGAAGGAGCAGAACGGCGCCGCCATGTCACTCGGCCGGACCTCGACCTTCCTGGACGTCTACATCGAGCGCGACCTGGCCGAGGGCCTCATCACCGAGGAACGCGCCCAGGAACTCGTCGACGACCTCGTGATCAAGCTGCGTGCCGTCCGCTTCCTGCGCACACCCGAGTACGACCAGCTCTTCTCCGGCGACCCGACATGGGTGACCGAGTCGATCGGAGGCGTGGGCGAGGACGGGCGCACGCTGGTGACCCGCACGAGCTTCCGCTACCTGCAGACGCTGCGCAACCTCGGCCCCGCCCCGGAGCCCAACCTCACCGTGTTCTGGTCGCGCCGGCTTCCCGAGCCGTTCAAACGGTTCTGCGCACGGCTGTCCATCGAGACCAGCGCGATCCAGTACGAGAGCGACGAGCTGATGCGGCCGTGCCACGGCGACGACACCGCGATCGCCTGCTGCGTGTCGGCGGCCCCCGTCGGCAGGCAGATGCAGTTCTTCGGGGCCCGCGTCAATCTGGCCAAGACCCTGCTGTACGCGATCAACGGCGGTCGCGACGAGATGACCGGCGAGCAGGTCGGGCCGGCGTATCCTCCCCTGACCGGCGAGTATCTGGACTACGACGCGGTCGCCGCCGCGTTCGACCGGATGATGGACTGGCTGGCGGCCACGTACGTGAACGCGCTCAACGTCATCCACTACATGCACGACAAGTACGCCTACGAGCGCGTCGAGATGGCCCTGCACGACTACCCGGTCAAGCGGACGCTCGCCTGCGGCATCGCCGGGCTCTCGGTGGCCGCCGACAGCCTCTCGGCGATCAAGCACGCCCAAGTCAAGGTCGTCCGGGACGCGAGCGGCCTGGCGGTCGACTACGAGGTCGAGGGCGACCACCCGGCCTTCGGCAACAACGACGACCGCGCCGACGACATCGCCGTCGGCCTGGTCCGCGCGTTCATGACCAAGATCCGCCGGCACCCCGCCTACCGGGACGCCGAGCACACCCAGTCCGTGCTGACGATCACCTCCAACGTCGTGTACGGCCGGCACACGGGCAACACCCCAGACGGCCGCCGCTCCGGCGAGCCGTTCGCCCCCGGGGCCAACCCGATGAACGGCCGCGACCGGCACGGCATGGTCGCCTCCGCGCTGTCGGTGGCGAAGCTGCCGTACGAGGAGGCGCGGGACGGCATCTCGCTGACCAACACCGTCACACCGGAAGGGCTGGGCCGCACCCCCGACGATCGGGTGACCAACCTGGTCGGAGTGCTGGACGGCTACATCGACGCGGGCGGGTTCCACATGAACGTCAACGTGCTCACGCGGGCGGTGCTGCTGGACGCGATGGAGCACCCCGACCGCTACCCGCAGCTCACCATCCGCGTATCGGGATACGCCGTGAACTTCGTCCGCCTGACCCGCGAGCAGCAGCAGGATGTCGTGAACCGCACCTTCCACGGGTCGCTGTGAACACCGGGGAGGTGACGCGGCCGGAGGGGGCGGACACGTCCCCTCCGGGTGGCGTCATCAGTTCCTGGGACATCTCGGTCGGCGTCGACGGTCCGGGAACCCGGTTCGTGGTCTTCACGTGCGGCTGCCCGTTGCGCTGCCTGTACTGCCAGAATCCCGAGACCTGGCGGATGCGCGACGGCCGCCGGGTGACGGCCGACGAGGTCATGGCCGAGGTGGAGAGATACCGCAGGTTCATCACCGTGGCGGGCGGCGGCGTCACGATCAGCGGCGGCGAGCCGCTGCTCCAGCCCGGCTTCACGGCCGAACTCCTGCGCCGCTGCCGCGACGACGGCCTGCACACCGCGCTGGACACCTCCGGCTTCCTCGGCGACCGCGCGACCGACGCGATGCTCGCCGACACCGACCTGGTCCTGCTGGACATCAAATCCTCCGACCCCGCGACCTACCGCGGGCTGACCGGCGGCGAGCTGGAACCGACCCTGCGCTTCACCCGCCGCCTGGCCACCCTCCGCCGCCCGACCTGGGTTCGTTTCGTCCTGGTCCCCGGCGTCACCGATGACCCGGAGAACGTCGACGGCATCGCCCGCTTCGTCGCCGGGCTCGGCAACGTGGAACACGTCGACGTCCTGCCCTTCCACCGCATGGCGGCCGGCAAGTACCGGCGCCTGGGCCTGACCTTCCCCCTCGCCCACGTCGACCCGCCAGGGCCGGAACTACTCGACGAGGTCCACGCCCGGTTCCGCGCGCACGGAGTCGTCAGCCTTTGACAGCCGTTCCGCACGCTGCTTGATGCCGAGCAGCATCTTGCGCTCCATGACCAGGCTTACGGGCTGCGTCACCAGCGTGCGCAGGAACCCGGCGGTGCCGCGCGCGGCGATCGGTACGACACCTGGGCCCACCCATCAGGGTAGGCCCAGGTTCTTTGGGAATGGCCTCTGTTAGTGGCCGGTGTGGATGACGACGCTGCCGCCGCCGAGGGCGGTGCCTTCTTCTCCTATCTGGTTGTCGTAGACGACGTTGCCGCTCGCCTTGTCCCAGATCTTGATCAGGAACCGGTCGTCCTTGCCGCCGTCGACCGCCGTGAGTTCGAACGTGTACTCACCGCTGCCGTTGATCGTCCCCGAGCCCTTGTACTGGACCCGCGTTCCCGACACCACCATCCACTCGTAGGCCGTTGCCTGGAAGTTCAGCTTCCCGGCGTGGAACTGGAACTCGGTGTTGCCGGTGGGCGTGGTGGCACCCTCCTTGTACTTGGAGACGAACCCGAAGTTCGCCTTCCCGGTCAGTGCGGGGTCCGCCTTGTAGGCGCCCGCAGGCGAGTTGATCCAGCCGCCGCCGGTCACGAACCCGGCGCTCGGGTCGTAGACCACCACGGCCTGCGCGGTCGCGGTGCCCGCGCCGCCGTCGTCGTCGGTGACGGTGACGGTCGGGTGGTAGATGCCCGCCTTGGCGTAGGTGTGCTTGGCCCTGCACGTGGCGTCGGCCACGGTTCCGGGCGAGGTGCTGCCGTCGTTCCAGTTGACCGAGCAGGTGTGTGTGTCATCGCCCGGATCGGTGAACCTGACCGACAGCTCGATCTCCGTACCGACGGCCTGCGGGGCCAGCGGTGTCGAGACCTCACCCACCTTGGGGGCGACGTTGTTCACGTGCACTGTGGCGGTGCCGGTGGCCTTCTCCCTGCCGTCGCTGACCTCCACGGTGATGTGCGCGTCGGCCGGGCCATCGCTGACCGTCAGCTTCACGGTGTCGCCGTCGCCCGACAGCGTGCCGACATCGCTGCTCCACTTCCAGGTGAGCTTGTCGCCGTCCGGGTCGGTCGCCGGAGCCGTCAGCTCCACCGTCGCCCCCTCGTCCGCGCTTCCCGGTGCCTTGATCGACACCGACGGCGGGTGGTTCGCCGGGGTCACGGTGATGGTGGCCGTGGCCGGGGCGGCCTCCTCCTTGCCGTCGGATGCGGTCCAGGTGAAGGTGTCCGTTCCCGACCAGCCCTTCTCGGGCGTGTAGGTCAGGTCCGGACCGGTCCCCGACACGGTGCCGTGGGCGGGGGCTTGGACGACGCGGTAGGTCAGCGCGTCGCCGTCGGCGTCCTCGGCCTTGAGGGTCACCTTGACCGGGGTGGACTCCGGCGTGGTCACCGTCACGTCGTGCGCCGTCGGGGCCTGGTTGGCCCCAGGATCGACCTTCACGGTGACGACAGCCGGTGCGGACACCAGGTCACCGTCGTCGGCGACGTAGCTGAAGGTGTCGGTCCCGGTGAAGCCGGCGGCCGGGGTGTAGGTCACGTGCCCGTCCTTCACAGCCGAGACCGTGCCGTGGGCCGGGCCCTGCCCCGCCCCGTCGAGCGCCCGCAGGGTGAGGGTGTCGAGGACATCGGGGTCGAACGCGTCCAGCGCCACATCCACCGCGTGCCCTCTGGTCGTGGCCGCCGCCACGTCCTGGGCCAGCGGAGCGTGCTTGACGGTCATGAGGAAGCCACGCGACTCGCCGTTGTGCTTACCGACCCCGGTGATCTGCCCGTACTCGTTGATGTCGTTGGCCCGCACCAGCTCCCAGCCGCTGCCCGGAGGCAGCAGCGTGTTCAGGTCCACGGCCAGCTCGCCCGGCTCGGCCAGGAAGGCATGAGTCGTCCCGCCGTTGGTGGTGAACTCGCCGACGATCGCGCCCTGGTCGTTCACGGCCTTCGGCAACGTGATCTTCGCACCGGTGTAGTAGGTGTCCAGCTGCTTCATCGCCCCGTCGGCATAGACGAAGCCATAGGTACGGTCGCCCTGTCCCACGGCCAGAGGTACGACACTGGTGCCGACCACGACACCGAGGTCGTTGACCGCGGTCGCCGTGCTCTCCCGGTGACCGGGCAACGTGCCGAGGTTGCGCACCTGACCGCCGGACCAGATCACCGCCCGCGCACGTTCGGGATACCAGTCCCCGCGGATGTACTGGGTGCCGACGATGACCCCGGCCGTGTTCGCACCGGTCGCCACGCCGCTGGTGGCCTCACTCAACAGCGGCAGCGCCGCCACCGCCGTACCGGACCAGCGGACCGGCTGCTTGTCGCTCCCGCCGACCGCCGTCTTGCCGTCACGGCTGACTCCCATGACGCCGGCTCGAGTGTGGGAGGGCAACGCCTCCAGCACGGTGGGAGTCCCGGACGGGTCCCATCGCACGGGGAAGGTGCGCTGGGAGCCGTCCACCTGTCCGTACGCCGAGCCGTCGTCGTCCACAGCGGTGACACTGGCACTCGTCATACCTGTGGGCGGGTCGAGTTTCGTGGTCTTGCCGGCGGACCAGCGAACCGGGCCCAGTCCGCCGCCGCCGACGACGACGCCGCGGTTGTTCAGGGCGACAGCGCCGGTGGTCCTTGACAGAGCGGTTTCACTGGCAAGCTCGAAGACGACTCGCTTGGCATCGGCTGCCACCGTGAAGGTGCTCGTCCCCCCGGGCACCTCGCGGCCGGCTTCGTCTCTCACCGAAGTACGCACCCGATACCCGCCCGGCGGCAGCTCATCGCCGCTCGGCAGGCCGGTGGTGCGGGCCCAGGTCGTCGTTCCCGCCGTCGGCAACCAGGTCTGGGTGGTCGTCCAGCTGTCGCCGTCCCAGTAGCGGCCCTTACCGTCGCGCAGCTCGACCCGCACCCGGGCGACTCCGGAGGCGTCGTCGGCCGCGGTGCCGGACAGCTTCACGATCTTGGACACCACGGAGGTGTCGGCCGGGGCCTTCACCTGCGCCGTCGGGTCGGCCTTGTCGACCCGGACCTGCACAGTGCGCTTGCGCTCCACGGTTCCGTCCTCGGCGGTGGCCCAGAACGTGACCGTCGTGGAACCGGCCGCCGTGATGGTCAACGCCGCCTGCGCGCCGTCCGCCGACGTCTCCGGGACGCTCTGCGCCCCCGACGCCTGGTAGGTCACCTTCGCCACCGGGCTGCCCCCCGTGGAGGCCGTGGCCTTCAGCGTGACCTTCACGTCACCCGCGCTCCACCCGGCTCCGGTCGGGGCCGGATCCAACGTGGCCGTGGTGACCATGCTCGGTTTCAGGTCTGCGAGCTTCACCTCGACCGGCGCCGAACGGTTGCCCGCGCGGTCCTGGGCGAAGACGGTCAGCGTGGGCGTCGCGGCGGGGTCCAGCGACAGCGGCGCCTCATAGCGGTTGAACAGGGTGCCGTCGGTGGACCACGCGATGTCGGCCACCCCGCTACCCGTGTCGGACGCCGACACCCCGCTACCCGTGTCGGACGCCGACACCACGTACCTGGTCGAGCCGTTCTCCGCCACCGCGTCGACCGTCACCGCGGGCGCCGTGACATCGGCCGCGTCGGCGCCCGCCAGCCGGACCGTCGGGGGGATGACCTTCTCCGGCTCTCCGTCGCCGTTCGCGTCGGCGCGCAGCACATCGGTGCCGTCCGGGCGGGTGGTCAGCTCGACCACCGTGCCCTTGTCGACGGGAATGTCGATCCAGCGGGTCGCCGCGGTCGGGTGCTGTTGCGTGCCTTCCAGCAGGGTCAGTTGCAGTGGCATCCCGGTCGCGGTGACCCGCGTCCGGTAGGACTCCTCGGTGTCGGCAGGCATGGTCGCCATACCCGCATCGTCCTGATCGGAGGCGAACAACGTGACGTCATCGACATATCCCGCCGTGCCACCCTGCGGGTCGGTGGTGTGCCCGTGACCGTCGATGACGGTCAACGCGGTCCCACCCAGCACCGACACATACCGCAGGCCCATGCCCGGCGCGGGAGTGGCCGTGCCCGCACCCCCCGCCATGGCGGTCGCCAGCCCGGGGTTCGAGCCCCCGCCCGTGATGCAGGAGTCCATGTCGGCTCCCGGACGGCCCAGACCACTGTGATCGGCCGGGCCCTGCGGGTCAAGGGTGAACAACCGCGCCAGCACCGCGTCGCCGACGGCTTTGTTCCCCGTCATTCCCGTGTGTTCCACCTGGAAGTTGTTCGCCTTGGACGCGGACTTGGACTTGAAGAGCAGCACCTCGGCGTTCTCGGCGTTGTAGTCCACGCCCCGACCGGCCCGCTCGGCGCTCATCAGCGGCACAGTGCCGTCACCGCAGACGAGGTCCTGGGTGATGTATTTCCGCTCCTTGCAGTGCTTGGGCCACGTGGCTTCGCACTTTTCCTCAAGGTTGGCCACCACCGTGCCGATCGTGTTCCTGCCCGCCTGCAGCCCCACGACATGGGTGTACTTGATGCCCGAGGTATCCCCGCGCCAGTCGACCTGGCCGGCCCGCGACTGGAATTCGTCCGCAGTGTCACCGGGATGCGTCCCCGCGAACCTGGCGTTCGTCAGGGCCTTCACCTCGTCGTAGTCGTAGGTCTCGTGGTCACCGTTCTTCTCGTTGAGATCCCAGCCGTTCTCCCGCACCACCGGCACGCTCGCGGCGTCCCCATAGATCCGGCTGGCCATCAGCTGGTGGGCGGCCGGGAAACTACCCGCCACCCGCTTGATGACGTCGTTCGGGCCGTTCACGATCGAACTATCGATGAAGTCACCGGTCATCAGCACGTTCACCAGCTTCGGCGCGCCCAGCCACGGCGCACCGATGGTCACCACCCGGTCGATGTTGCTCGCGGACGGGTCGTCAAGGATGTACCTCCGGGTGACGATGCCGCCCATCGAGTGCGTCAGGATGTCCACCTTGCGGGTGGGCCAGAGCTTCCGCACACAGCCGATGTAGTCCGCCAGACCCCTGGCACTGTCCACATTGCTCTGGCGCCAGTCGTAGGCGTAGATGAACAGGTTGGGCATCCGATCGGATTGCGCCATGTCGCATCCCGCCGTGGTGCGGCGTTCGGTGTGCCCGTCGACCTGGTACTCACGGTAAGTCTCGGAGCCCCTCAATCTATCGAGCAAATCACCGTAAATATTCAGATTAGGGGCAATAGTATCGTTTGCCAGGTCGCAATGCTCATGCTGCAGCGCGTCGACCGCCCGGATATCGTGCGGCACGTCCCCATTCTGGATGTCATCCTTGTAGAGGCTGAGCAGGTTACGGTCCACACTGCTGCGGGGAGGGAGATGGCACCCCAGCCACAGTTCCTGGGTCGGTTCGCCGTTTTTGTACACCGACAACCGACTGGCCGCGGCGCCGTGCACGAACACCACGGGATCAACCGGTATCGCCACCCAGATGATGGGCGCGACGCCGTTCACGCCACGACCGACGATGACGCCGTTCTTATTGATGAGCTCCGCGGCGTCGAGTCGCAGGCCCCTACCGGGGTTGAGCAGGCTGTTCAGCACGATCGCGCGGCCATTGCTCCACAACACCGCGCTGTTCACGCGATCGGCGCGAACAACGCCGACGGCCTCACCCCGGTCGTTCAGGTCGTACCAGGCCACTTCCGCCCCCTCAGGGGTACCCTTCGGAGCGTCAAGCTTCGTCCAGGCGCCGGCCTTGCTGCGAATGAAAAAGTCGGTTTTTCCCGCTGCGCCATTCGCTCGCACCAGGACATCGCCGGCGTTATTGATCTCTGTGGCATGCGCCGCCGAGTAGCCCGGCGGGAAGCCGAGACGCTGTATCGAACCGCCCTGCCAGATGGCCGGCTCGTCTTCCGACGTACCGTCAGGCTTTTGCTTGAAGAAGAACCCGGCCGCCGTGCCGGACTCGTTCATGTCCAACGCCCACATCTCACGTGGGAAGAGGTTGAGACTGCCGTCCTCGGCGAGGATCCCGAACCCACGGGCATCCTCGACGAGCATCTGGCCCCGGCTGTTCGCCGCGATGACCGGACGCGAGGGGGTCGCCACGACCTCCGGGGCGTTGTACGCGGAACCTTCGCCCGGCCGGGCGCGGTAGACATAGCCGCGGTCGTCACTACCGTCACCGGTGCGGCCGTAGACCGTGCCGTTCCCGGCGACACCGGTCGGCCAGTGCCTCAGGTCCGGATCGTTCAGCGGCATCAATTCCATGGGCGATCCCGGCGCCCAGGCGAAGGGTACCGGGGCAGGGCCGCTGGCCGGGTCGAGCACCGTGCCCACGACCTGGCCTTTGTCGCTGATCCCTTCCAGGGTTTTGAACTCGCCGTCACCGGCGAAGATGTTCAATAGTCGGTAGCCGGTCATCCCGTAGCCGCCGGTGAGGTCGGTCAGGGCGGACTTGGGTTCCCCCGCCACAGCCGATACGGGCTTGGGCGTCGCCACCACGGCAAGCGGCGCGCACAGCCCGAGGGTCAGCACCAGCGTGAGCAGCACGGGGCGCCGCCGCCGTAGCGGCGGACCGGTCTGTTCGCCGGTATTCCGGGTACGGAGACGAGCCAGTAAGCCTGGCAGGCGCGATAGGGGCATACGATCCCTCCTCGATTGCAGATCGCGCCGATGCTGACATCGCGCCCTAAGCAGACTCTTGGCCTCCACTTGGCGCCGTGACCTAGTGCACCCACACGCAGGTTCACGGGATTACGGCACGCCCTATATGCGGATGAGGAGCGAGAACCCTATGCTTCTCTGGAAATGGTGCGTTTGCGGGTTCTTGGGCAGTTCCGGGCAGAAGTCGAAGGGCGTCCAGTCGACCTGGGCCCGCCGCTCCAGCGAGCGGTGATCGCCAGACTGGTCTGCGCCGGCGGGCACGTGGTCTCCACGGACCGGTTCATCGACGATCTGTGGCGGGGCCAGCCCCCGCCGAGGGCTCTTGCCGCACTCCAGGTCTACATCTCCAACCTTCGCCGCGTCCTGGAGCCGGGCCGGGCACCGCGGACCCCGGCCACCGTCTTGGTGAGCGCCCCGCCCGGATACCTGCTACGGCTCGATGCCGACGCCGTCGACGCCTGGCTCTTCCCCAAGCTCGTGGACGCCGCGGTGGCCCTTCTCAACGAGGGAGAGCCGGCCAAGGCGCTGCACATGATCGACGACGCCCTGTCGCTGTGGGGAGGCCCCGCCTTCGCCGAGGTCGCCGGCGAGGACTGGGCGGCTCCCGAGGCGTCACGGCTGGAAGAGCTGAAGATCATGGCCGTCGAGTACCGCGCGGAAGCGCGACTCGCGCTCGGCCGTCATGCGGAGATCGTGCCCGAACTGGAGCGCCACGTCGCCGCCCACCCGCTGCGCGAAAACGCGGTGCGGCTCCTCGCTCTCGCCTATTACCGCTCGGCGCGGCAGGCCGAGGCCCTGGCGTCGCTGCGCAGGACCCGGGCCACACTCGCCGAAGAGCTGGGCGTGGATCCAGGACCCGCTCTAAGAGCTCTCGAGGCCGACATCCTCACCCACAGCGACGCCCTTGAGGTGCCCCAGGTCGCCTCTGTTCCTGCCCGTCCCGCCGCGCCGCCGGCAGCGTCACCGGCCGCGCCGCCCCAGATGATCGGCCGTACGACCGAGCTCGCCCGCCTGGTGTCCGCCGCCGAGCAGGCCAAGCGCGGGTTCCGGGTGGCATGGCTCGGCGGAGATCCCGGAGCGGGCAAGAGCACGCTGGCCGACGCCCTGCTGCGGCGTCTCAGCGAGCAGGGCTGGCAGGTCACGGTCGGCCGGTGCCCGGAAACACTCGGCGGGGTGCCGCCCGCGTGGGCGTGGAGCGAGGTGCTGCGTGGCCTGTTCGCCGTCCATCCCCCAGACGCCGAGATCGAGGCACGGCTGGCGCCCCTGTTGAGGCAGGACTCTCCTCAGGTCGGCGAGTTCTGGCTGGCTCAGGCCGTGGGGGACTACCTGGAGAACGTGCCGGGGCCGCTGCTGGTCGTGCTGGAGGATGTGCACCGCGCCGATGACGCGACCCTCCAGCTGTTGCGTCACCTGGCGGCCAAGCTGGCCGACATCCCGGTCCTGGTGGTCCTGACGCACCGGCCCTCCGAGGCGGGTGACCATCTTGTGGCGGCCGGAGCCTCCCTGGCCGTCCAGGCGGCGGAGAACGTGGCCCTGCGGGGTCTCAGTGAGGACGAGGTCCGCCGCCTGCTGGTGGAACGGTCCGGCATGGAGGCGGACCGTTCCACCGTCCGTACGGTCACCGAACGGACCGGGGGCAATCCGCTGTTCGTGACCGAGATCGCCCGGCTGCTCGCGACCGAGGGGACGTCGGCGGCTCATTCGCTGCCGCCCGGGGTCCGTGATCTCATCCGCAGGCGGATCGCCCGCCTCCCGGCGACGGCTCAGACGACCCTGCGCAACGCCGCCGTCATGGGCAGGGACGCCGACGCCGATGTGCTGATCGCCATCCAGGACGCCGATGAGGAGACCGTGCTCGACGGCCTGGAGGCGGGCGTGCTCGCCGGGCTGCTCACCGAACCGAGCCCCGGCAGGATCCGCTTCACGCACGTCCTGGTCCGCGAGGCCCTCTACGAGGAGACCCCCCAGCTTCGCCGTACGAGACTGCACGCGAAGGTCCTCGCCGCGCTGGAGAGCCTACGACCGGGAGACCACGGCGCGCTGGGCTACCACGCGCTCGCCGCCGCCACGCCCGCCACGGCGCGCGAGGCCGCGCGGTACGCACGGCAAGCCGCGGCCCAGGCCTCCACCGTCTACGCTCACAAGGAAGCGGCGACCCTGCTGAAGAGCGCCCTGGAAGCCCTCGACCTCGGAACAGAACCCGCGGACCACACCAGGCTCGACCTGCTGTGCCGTCTGGTCTCCGCGCAGGCGAACGCGGGCGACCTCGTGCGGGCGGCGGCCGGCCGCCGCCGGGCGCTGGAGATCGCCCGGCGGATCGGCGACCCCGCCGCGATCGCCCGCGCGGCCGTGGCCAATGACGCGCCCGTGATCTGGATCTCGCAGTCCGACTTCGTGTTCGACGTCGACCTCGTGGAGTCCATCCGGAGCTGCCTGCCCGCCGCGACGGGCGAGCTGCGGTGCCGGCTGCTCGCCGCGCTGGCCCAGGAGTTGGTGGGCCATGACGACGAGGTCACGGAAGGCGCGAGCGCCGAGGCCGTCGAGATCGCCCGCGGCCTCGGCGACCCCCGGCTGCTGTGTCTGGCGCTCAACGCGCGCTACTGGGTCGCGTTCGTGCCCGGCCACCAGGACGAGCTGGAAGCCCTCGGGCACGAGTTGCTGGAGGTCTCCGCCCGGGGCGGCCTGCTCGGCTACCAGACACTCGGACACTACGCCCTGTGTAATGTCGCGCTCGCACGCAACGACTGGCCCAGGGCCCAGCGGCATGCCGCACAAACAGTCGAGTACTCCACAAGCGGCCAACTCGGGACCGCCCTGGTCGCCATCGCGTACCTCGACGCCCTCCACCTCCTGCTGAAGGGCGAGTTCGAGCAGACCGAGGCCGCCTACGCCGTCCTCGGCGACCGGATGGGAGAGGCCGGAGGGCCGGCCTCCGCCATCTTCGCGAGCATGTCCAAACTGGCCGTACGCCGGCTGTGCGGCCGTGCCCACGAGTTGGTGGCCGAGTACGCCGCCGTCCGCGACCGCGCGCCGGGGGCGATGGACGAGTTCTACGTCAGCGCGCTGGTCGCCGCCGGAAGCCTGGACGACGCCCGGTCCGCCTGGCCGGCAGACCGCTGGCCGCGGCGGGACATCTTCCTGAGAGTCAACCTGGCACTCCGCGCGGAAAACGCGATGGCCCTCGGCCACCGCGAGGTGGCCGAGGAGTGCTACCGCCTCCTCCTCCCGGCGCAGGAGGAGATGATCGGCCTGCCGACCGTGGCGATGACCCTCGGCCCCGCCGGCCTCATACTGGGCCGGCTGGCGGAGTTCCTGGGCGACCCCGCCGGAGCCGTGGCACACTATGCCACGGCCTCCGACATCGCGTGGCGACTCGGCTCGCCTCACTGGCGAGAACAAGCCCTTCAGGCACTCGCCGCGGTGAGATCCTGAAGACGAGCCGGGATCTCTGAGCACTCGCGATCCCTCCCCGAGAAGGGCGCGGCCGGCCACAGGTCGCTGGACGTCCACCCGGCGTTTCGCCAAGTAGCCGCCAGGTAGGCGTTTAGCGAGCCGAGTCACGGTGTTTCGACACCGACTCGGACATCAGGGAGACCCACCGTGGACACCCCCGACCTGACAGGGATCCGCATCATCCACCGTGCCATGCGCGGCGACGTGCACCGGCTCCTCACGCTGGCCAAGGACCTCGATGCGGGACGCCAACAGGCGGACGCCACCCGTGCCGCCGCCATCGCCCGCTTCACAGATGACCTCTGCGCGATGATCCACCACCACCACGCCAGGGAGGACGAGGCCGCCTGGCCGGTGATCGAGCGGTCGGCGGGCGCCGCCGTGGACCTTACCGACCTGTCCGACGACCATTCCCAACTCGACCCCCTGCTCGACCGAGCGCGCCTGGCGGCGCGCGCCTTCGCAAGCGGCCGAGGCGGTGCCTCCGAATTCGAGGCCGCGGTCCGCACGCTGTCCGAGCACCTCGACGAGCACATCGAGGAGGAGGAGCGGAGGATCTTTCCGATCATCGAGCAGTACGTCTCCACCGCCGACTGGAAGGCGTTGGAGAAATCGCTCCGGAGCGAAAACTCGCGCTTCGAACTCGCCTGGGTCGACCAGTACGCCGACCCGGACGAAATGGCGCACATCCGCAAGATCACCGGGCCGATCCTCGGCCTGCTACTGACCCTGACCAGACCCGGCTACCGACGCCGCCGGCGGCTCATATTCGGAAGCTGAACAATCTCCCGGGACTCCGCGGGCCAGGGGTACCCGGAAAGTCAGGCAAGTGCCAAGCGTCCAGAATAGGAGGTCAACCATGATCGGAGACCAGCTCAACTTTCAATAGGCGGTTCCATTTTGAAAGAAGATGGGTATGGTGAAGGCATGGCCGCACATGACGAGCAAGCACGGCTCGTGGTAGAGGACCTCACCGACCTGCTGTCCCTGGCTCAGCGACCAACCGCGGACCGCGCTCTGCACGCGGCGATCCGGCGCATGACCCAACGGCACGATCGTGGACCTCGCCCGTCTGCGGTACGCCTGTCCACAGCGGCAGGACTTCTCGGGGTTTCTATCCCCACGATCCGCTCATGGATTGGCCACGGCGTACTGGAGGCGGTTCCAGGCGAGGGAGTAGCGCGTGTCTCGGCTACCTCACTCGCCCGAGTCCTGGTGGTGCTCCGCGAGATCGGCGAGGACGAAGCCGGGCGCAGGCTTACCAAGGTGATCGATGCACTTCGTGACCGCGACCTGCTGCAACGGGCGCAGGATGCGCTGGCCGAGACCACCGACTTCGTCGAATACAACGAAGATGACCTGGAGGAGCTACTCCGATCATGAGCCGACGCGCCCGCCGTACCGGCGAATTCCCCCGCGCGGCCCGCTTTCATATCGTCATGGCCAAGCAGATTGACACTACCGTGCGCGACTCCAGGACACCCCGGCGCGTCAAGGAAGCGTTCGTAGAGGTCCACCGCGACATCGCGCTTAGCGGGGGTGCGCCGCTGCGCACTACCGCCTGTCCGGCCCAGGCGACTGGCCCCGGTTCTGTGTCGTGCAACTCCCCGAGAGTTGGCGACTGGTGATGAGCTTCCCCGAAGTCGACACCATCGCCTTCCTGATCCTCGACAAGCACGACAACCGCACCGATCCCTACCTCTTCCTGGAAGAGGCCTTCAAGCTGCCTGACTGGTCCGGCCATGGCGCGGGCCGAACTCAGCCCAAGCCTGCCTGCTGCAGCGACAAGAACGACCCGCCCCTCGCCGAGGACGTCGAACTCATGGCCGCGATCGACCAGATCGTACGAAACCGCCGATAGGGCGAAGCCCGACCGAACTCTCCTGCCCGACCGCCCCTTAAGCGCACACCAGCCCCCAGCGGGCCCTACCTCCCTTCCCAGAAGACCCCGAGCGGCCGCCGGGTCAGGTGTCCTCCCGGCTCACGGCCCTGACCGCATACGCGCTACCAGGCTATTTCCGCGACGAGTTCGTCACTGCCCCGCCAGACGACCTCCTGAGGGAGTGCGAGATCCCCGCGGCTGCCCGTGGCGGGAGTGGCCAGCCCGGAGGTTCCCCGCAGGTCGACGCGGACGAGTTTCTGGTCGAACCGGAAATCGTACATACCGGTGCCGGTGGGTCTGACGATCTCATGGCCGACCAGAAGGTGGCGACCGGTGGAGTCCAGGGTCATCGACACGATCTTGCCCTGCGTCGCGCGGAATACGGTTCCGATGGCCGTCGGCCCGTCGTAGAGGACGAGCGACATGACGTCCTCATCGCCGTCCCGGGAGGCCGTCGCCCAGATGATCCGGTGGTCAGGGAGTTCCACCATTCCATAGGACGTCAGGTCGGGCGGAACCGGCAACGTACCGGCCGCCCCGCTCCTGACGTCGAGGGTCGGCAAAACTCCGCCGCCGGCGATGATCTTCTCACCGTCCGGCCCGATCCCCAGCGTCCATGGGGGCTCGGCCCGGAAGGGAAAGACGAGCGTGTTCTCATCGCTCCAGTAGAGGCGGTAAGGCTCCTGGACAGGCCATTCCCGACCGGTGCCGAGGACTCCGGCGAAGGAGGAGAGCTTGTCGTCCTCGTCGGCGGTCGTCCTGGCGTAGGCGATCTCACCTGCCGGGGACACGGCGATGCTGCGGATGACCCCTTCCATCCCGGCCGATATGGCGCCCTGAACCTCGACGACTCCTTTGTCGTCCATCGTGAGCCTGTGGATGCTGGATACGGCTCCGCGCGGACCGGGCCGCGGCTCGGCGGCCCCATGGCGCACCACCGTGGCCGCGAGGTAGCCTCCGGAGCTTTTTTCCCGGGCGAGGGCGGTGTACTCGATCAGGCTTCCGTCCGGCGAGGGAATGTGCCCGAGGGTCGCGCCGGAGGCGAGATCCAGGACCTTGGGGAGAGGAGGGGCGAACAACAGATACCGGTTCGCGCCCTCCTTCGAGGGTAGGCCGGTCGCCGCCGGGACCTTGAAGATCGTGAGGACGCCCGCGCACAGCGCGATCACGACGAACCCGGGCAGTATCCACGGCCAGGATCTGGAAAAACGAGAAGGCAAGACCGGTCCTTTCGGTCGCGGGCTCCCACCCCGACCAAGTCGGACGAACCATTTCGCCACCCGCCCTGGAATCGGACCTCCAGGACCGCCGGGCCGCGACCTCAGTCGCTCCACGATTCTTCTGGGATGCGATAAAGGGTGCGCGTCGATGAGAACCACTCCCGGTCGATGAACCGGCCCGTGATGCGTCCCGCCATGCACAGGAACCGCTCGAAGAGCTCGGCGGTGCCCATGCCATCGGCGAGTTCCAGCCCGGTCGCGTACGCGTCGTACTCCGCGACCTCCACCGTGCCGCCGAGGTAAGGCGGGCACACGTTTCCGATGCACGCGCCGTCGTAACTGTAGAGCAACTCCTGAAGGTGACCGATGTCCTCGATGCAGAACGCGTCGAGGACGCGCCGCCGCCCCGCGCTCAGCGCTTCCATCGCCTTCCAGGGCGTCGACGCGCCGCTCAGCGTGAGGACGTGCGACCAGCCTGGCGCGTGTTCCCCGATCCAGACGAGCATCGTCCCGTCGCCGATGGCGTACGACCGCATGGCCGTCTGGAAGTCGCAGGGCGTGGCCGATTCCGGATCAACGCGGAGGCGCCTCGCGACTTCGCCGACGTCTTCGATGTCCACCCATTGAGCGCTGAACCTCTCGTGCAGCCCGTACTCCACCAGCAAATCCCATTGGCCTTCCGCAGGGAAGGCGTGCAGCATATCCTGCATAATTCGGTCCTGAGTGATATTCGGCGGAGGGTGGCGGGGCATCGAGTTTAACAGCCCGCCACCCGGCCGCCGCCCGGTGATTCCAATCGCGTTAGGGCTCGATCAACACCCAGAAGGGGTTCTCGGCGCCAACCCGGTAGTCGGCGTAGAACCTCTTGAGCGCGTCACCCTGCGCATTGTTCTGCCGACCGTTGACCGCGCGTACAGAGTATGCGCCGTTCGCCGTGGCGGCCCCTTGGTACGTCGAGGCGAAAGGATACTCGTCGCACTCAAGGCCGGCCGAGACGGGCAGCCTCTTGGGGTCCGACGCGTTCGGATACTTCCCCCGGAAATAATACTTGCAGTAGTTCGTCCCGTAGGTCTGCACCCAGTGAGTCTCTTCGGGCGTGCCGACGTCCATGTGCATCTCTATGTTGGAGAACTGTTGCCTGTTGATGCTCTGCTGGCCCTCCGGGCGTCTCACCAGGGGGTCACTATAGTTGTTGGCCCAGTCCCCCGGAATTATCTTTACGATTTCGTTGCCGAGTTTCTTCTTGGTGGGCGGGTACTCCGGATTCGTCCAGTCGTACAAGGGCCGCATCGGCGGGAACGTGTTCGCGTTCGTGTTCCAGTCGAGCGCGTCCTCGATGTGCTGAACCACCTCGATGAAGTTCGCGTCCCGCGTCTTCGACATCCTGAACACGCGGTGACTTCTGGTGTTGATACAGCCTCCGACCCGGTCCGGCACGCCGTCGTTCACCTCGGGGGACACCCCGAATGCCTTCCAGTCGCAGCGGAAATTGGGCGCCCAGAACGGGTCGGAGGCGTTCCCCGCGCCCTTCCGCCGGACGCCGACCGTCTTGCCGTTCTCGTCCAGGACGTACTGGCTCCACAGATGGAACGGCATCGGCTCCAGCGGGTCGTCGTAAACGAAGATCATGGGAAGGATGGTGCAGGTCGCGTTGGTATGGCTGGGGCTGCCGGCCCGGATGACGAACACGTCGTCAGGATCGTCATGCCATTTAGAGACGTCCTTACGCTGAGCGTCCCCGCTCCGCACGCTGCAGTTCGTGCCGGGCTTCTTCGTGCCGACGGACACGCCCAGACTGAGATCCAGGCCCTCCAGATCGACTGACGACAGCTTGACCTGGCCGTCCCCGTCGGTCACCGCGATCTCGTCGAGACGCGTGAAGAGCTTCATGTCCTGGGGCAGCAGGTCGGTTCCCGCCCCCTTGACCACCTTGGCGCCGGTCTCGTCGCCGAGGTAGCTGTGGATGACCCAGGTCGCCCGGAACCGGAACATGTCATCATCCTCGAACGCCGCGCTTCCGAAGACCTTCGACAACTGCTTGATCAGGCTGGACCTCTTGGCGGACTTCTTCATCGTCCTGGTTATCGGGTCCTCCTCGAAATCCTGAACATAGAGGTAGGAGGACCAGCAGGAGTAATAGGGCTTCTCCTGGATGCGGGCCTGCCGGTACTGGTAGTCACCAGGCGTCTCTTTGCAGTCCTGCAGGTCGATGTGCTCGTAGTCGAAGCCGGGGGCGCTGACCGCACCGGCCGTCGCCGCCTTGGCTGGCGCCGTCTTCTCCTTCGCCCCGGAACCACGCCGGGCTGCGGCACCGAGGGGTTCGGCGTACAGGCCGACGATATCGGCGCCGCTCAGCGCCCGCTGGTACAACTTGACCTCGTCGACGGCACCGGCCATGCCCGGTCCGAGCCGCATGGCGGCGTCGGCGTTCCACGCCGAGTGGGTCAGCTGAGCGGTGCCGATCTGCTCGCCGTTGAGGTACAGCGTCGCGCTCCTGGCCACGGCGTCGTACACACCGGTGAGATGGAACCATTCGCCCACCGGCGGTTCGACGTTGGACAGCACGCCCTCGGCCGTCGCGCCGGGAGAGTCGTCGCCGGTGAAGGTGAACACCAGACCGTGGTCCGGTGTGTTGCCCAGGCGGAAGGGCGCCTGGTGTTCGCCCTTCTGCTCGAGCACCCTGTAGTCGCCGTCCTTGTCGTCCCACCGCAGCCAGGCGCTGACGGTGAGGCTCTCGTCCGTGCGGAGCACGGGGCCGACGGTCTTCGCCAGCGGCTCCTCGGCCGGGTGAACAGCCCCGACGACCCAGCGTGCCAGGTTGGAGGCGAAGTTCACGTCGACCCAGTAGTTGCCGCCGCCGTAGGTGCTGGTCGGGAACTGCGAGGCCGGGCCATAGCCGTAGACCCCGTTACCGCCGTACACCTCGGTGGTCGCCGGAGCGTGCAGCGGCGGGTTGTCGGTCGCCGTGGCGAAGTGCCCGGCGTCGAACGCGTAGCGGCCGGCCGGGGCGTAGTAGGACGCCACATAGGTGGTTCCCGAAGTCACCTGGACCGGCGCGGCGAAGGTGAGCGTCTGCCACCCGGATTCGGTCTCGCCGGTGAACGTCCCCGTTGCCAGTTTCACCCCCGAGGCGGTCCACAGGTTCCCGATGTGGGCTCCGGTGTTGCCCGGCCCCTTGTAGAACCGGACCCCGGTGACGAATCCGGGCTGGTCGGCGGTGAATTTCACCCCCAGCTCCAGCGGGTCGGGGTCGGTGGAGGCCCCGGTCCCCGGGGTTGCGGTCGCGCCGAACAGGTGCTTCGTGCTCACCCCGGACAGAGCGGGATCGGGCTGCCCCTGGTTGAGCACGAACTCGACGTCCACCCAGTAGTTGCCGCCGTGAAAACTGCCGGACGGCATCAGCGAAGAGGCGCCGTAGGCGTAGACGCCGTTGCCGCCGTACACCTCGGTGGTGGCCGGGGCGTGCAGCGGAGGGCTGTCGGTGGCCGAGCTGAAGAAGTCGTCGTTAAAGGAATAGTGCCCGGACGGGGCGAAGTAGGACGCCACGTATGTCGTATCGGGCACCACTTGCACCGGGGCGGCGAAGGTGAGCGTCTGCCATCCGGACTCGGTCTCGCCGGTGAACGTCCCCGTCGCCAGTTTCTGCCCCGCTGTGGTCCACAGGTTGCCGATGTGGGTTCCGGTGTTGCCCGGCCCCTTGTAGAACCGTACCCCGGTGACCAGGCCGGGCTGGTCGACGGTGAACTTCACCCCCAGTTCCAGTGAGTCGGACTCCTCGACCGCCGCGACCGCCGGGGTCGCCGTGTCAGCGAACAGGTGCGCGGGAGCGGCGACCGGCGCGGTGACCGCCGTGAAGACGGTCCTGACGCCGTCCGCGGCGGTGTGGGTGAACTGGGTGGGCGAATCCTTGACGACCTTGGAGGTGTCGGCGGGGTCGGACTCGCGCTCGTAGGTGCCGTCCGCCTGCCGGGTGTAGGTGAGCTGAGAGCCGTCCGCGCCGGTGAACAGCACGTACCCGTCGTCGGAGTGATCCTCGAACGTCATGCCCGACACGGGGGAACCAGCCGCCGGCCCATCCGTGCTGGAAACCGCGTTTCCGCTCTTTCCGGGCCCCCAGGCCGCCCTGTCGTTCAGCGTCGCGTCGTGATCGCCCGCCGAGTCGGCGGCGGTGTTCCCGGTGCCCTCGTCGAAGGTCCAGTGGGCAGCTACCCCCTCGACTGTCCGAAACGACCAGGAGTAGGGATCCATCGCGTTCTCCCACTCATCGATGGCCCCTGAGACGTCGACCGTGTACGTCGTGCCCGGGCTCAGCGCCTGCTGGGGAGTGAACGTCACCACCTTCTGCGCGGCGTCGCGGGTGATCGTGCCCTCGATCACGGTGCCATGTGACGTCTTCACCGAGAGTTCGGCCTCGTCGATCGGCTCGGTGAACGTCACGCGCACCTTCGCGTCAAGGGCAACCTCTGTCGCGTCGCTCGCTGGCTCGGCGACGAGGACGCGCGGGGCGAGGGTGTCCTCCTCGTCTGGGCTCGTGGTGTCGGGACCACTGGGCGACGCCTCGACCGAGTCGAGCATGTCGGTTCCGACCAGATAAGGCTGCCCGTCACGGTGCATCCAGGCGGCGGAGACGGTTTCCTCGCTCATCACCAGCGATGAGGGCGCCACAGGCGCGTCGGGGACGTACATCGACTTCGCCACCGCTTCGTCGTACTCGGGAAACGACGTGAGCGGCTCGGGCGCGGAGATCACGACCGTCTCCCTGCGTGGCGGCGCCGGAGGCTCGAAGTCGACGGTGAGCCTGGGACCATGAGCCAGCCCGCCGTCGGTCTGCTCGCGGGTGCGGTAGCGCCGCCAGTTGGTCAGGTCCGACTCGTTGCCCGCGCGAAGTTGGATGCCGTAGTTCGGCTCGCCGTCGGCCCAGGCCTGGACGATCCCGTTGACCGAGTGGATGAGGTCGTGCGCGTAGTTCATCCCCCCGGCGCAGTCGGTGCTGTAGGCGCCGTACTCGGTGTCCGCGCCCACGTTGGTGACCGTGGGCTGGGTGGACCACAGCAGGGTCAGCTCATCCCAGTCGGAGGTGATCCGCCTAGCGGTGACGCCTGACCCGACGACCTCGCCACACGCGTTGGACAAGTAGTTCCACAGTTCCAGGTCCGCGTTCTGGATCGTGGACCCCCAGAAGAGGTCACCCTGGGGAGGCATCGGGAACTGGATGTAGCTACGCCAGCGTTTCGTGCCGGTGTTGGACTTGCCGACCAGGATGCGGTCCAGTTGGAAGTTGTCCCAGCTGTCGGTTAGGTCGACGTCATTGACGAAGGTGTCCATCGACTCGCCTGTTCCGGCAGGGCAGTTCCCCAGGGTGCACTCGAACCAGTCGTCATCGACCACGGCCATGGTCACCGGGTACGACGTCGCCTGGTCGGCGAGGAAGGCCGGATCGGGCGTGTACACCAGCGCCGAGCCGTCCAGGCTGACCGCGGCCCTGCCGACCCTGGCGGTGTCGAGATCGCCGTTCGGGTCCGCCGCGACCGCGTCCAGCAGCAGTGCCGGTCGGATGTCGACAGGACGTGTGCCGTCACCGCCTTTCAGCGTCGGCGCCCCCTTGGCGTTCTCGCCGAAGGAGAGACCCTTGGGCAGGTCCACCGGAACGCGGAAGGTCACCGGGTCGGCCGGTCGTCGCCGGATGACGATCTGCTGCCGGAAACCGGCCGGGGTGGCGGTGACGACCAGGTCGATGCCCTTGCCGTACGCCGACGAGTAGGTGGCGGTGCTGCCGTTGAGGGTTGGCGCGGACAGCTTGCCGGGAGCATCGATCCGCGTGACCGCGCCAGCGCCCTTGCTCTTGATCACGGCGGTGTCGCCGCCGGCCGACAGCGTCAGGTCACCTTTGGCGGCCTTGGGCCCGACGACACCGTCCGCCTCGACGAGAGTGGTGTCGACCGGGACGAAGCCGTCGCCCTTGGCGTTCTTGACCCGGATGGGCTGCAGGTACTGCTCCATCCGGAGCGTCCTGCCGTCGGGTTGGCGTACAGCGTGGACGTCTCGGTCCGCCGGGACGGGATCTCCACGCGCTGACCGGTCTTGCGCGCCTTCTCGCTGGCGGCTTTCACGACCTTGTCGACGACCCGCGTGCCCGCCTCGGCCGCGGGCACGGCGGCAGGGTTCTGAGTAGGGGATGGCGGTTCTTGCTGCGCCCATGACGGCGCCACCGCCAGGCCGATGACCAGCGTCGCGCTCAGCGTCGCGGCGACAGCGTTCACAAGGCGGCGTCCACGCCACCTGTTCATGGAGTGGGAAGGCGGAAGCCCTCCTCTTCCTGAGGCCGGGGTCACTTGGTTCTCCCGCGTGCATGCGAGTGGCCCGCACTTCCACACAGGCCACTCGAACATGGATTCGACGTTCAGGAAACTATCCGTAAAGAGAGCATAAAGAAAGACACAACAGCAGCTTTAGTGATCATGGCCGACAAGCCAGCCTACAAAGATCAAAACTTGCCATCCAGGTCGGTCACTCTCCGCTATCAGCGGCGTCACGGCCGAACTGAGCCCGCTGGCCGAGCCGAGCTCGCCTGGCGCTACGTCCGCGAGGCGATCGCCCTGCTCGCCCGCCGCGCACCCACCCTGGACCAGGCGTTACGCGCCGCCAATTAGGCCGGATACCCGTTCGTGATCGTGGACGGCACGCTGATCCCGATCGACCGGGTGGCCGCCGATCGGCCGTACTACTCGGGCAAGCATAAGAAGCACGGGATGAACATCCAGGTCATCGCCGCCCCGGATGGCACGCCGCTGTGGACCTCGGGCTCGCTTCCCGGCTCGGTCCACGATCTGCGGCGGCCCAGAGACTGGACGCCGCGGGAGTGATCGCGCTGGGGGACAAGGGGTACGTCGGCGCAGGTGAGCAGGTGCTGGTCGCCGCCGGAAGCCTGGACGACGCCCGGTCCGCCTGGCCGGCAGACCGCTGGCCGCGGCGGGACATCTTCCTGAGAGTCAACCTGGCACTCCGCGCGGAAAACGCGATGGCCCTCGGCCACCGCGAGGTGGCCGAGAAGTGCTACCGCCTCCTCCTCCCGGCGCAGGAGGAGATGATCGGCCTGCCGACCGTGGCGATGACCCTCGGCCCCGCCGGCCTCACACTGGGCCGGCTGGCGGAGTTCCTGGGCGACCCCGCCCGTGCCACCGAGCACTACGCCACGGCCGCCGATGTCGCACGGCAACTCGAACCATCAGTCTGGCACGACCGGGCGGGCACAACGCCATGTCACGGCGTCTGAGCGAGGAACTCGCCGCCGCGATGAGAGCGTGCTGGGCTTCGGGACGCTCTGTGTCGTGTCAGGAATTGCCGTCCTCATCCGATCCCCTCGCGCAAGTACTCCCCAAACCCTCGGCAAGGCTCTCCTCCTCCCCGCCTGTGCGCCTGTCGCCGCGGCGTTCGATCGCGAGGCCGTCGAGGTGGCGCGCGACGCTCGCGGTCAGCGACTCAGCGGTATGGAGGTCCGGCCGCACGGCGGCGTGCACGGCGAGGCCGTCCAGCAGCGCATGCAGGCGTTCGGTCTGAGCCGGTACGTCGGCCGGGGCCAAGCCGGCGTCGGAGAGATCCATGATCATGGTGTGGCAACCGGCACGCAAAGCTTCGTACCCACCGTCCCGGAGTGGACGTAGCGCGGGGTCGTACGCGGCTCGTGCGGTGAAGGCCAGCCAGACCTCGTTCTCGGCGCGTCGTTCGTCGTCGAGAGGGAGCAGTTCAAGCAACGTCCGTTCCGCCCGCCGTCGCGGGTCGGGTTCGGGCTCCAACCGAGCGAGACGATCTTCGATCCGCTCGATGACGCTGCGGAACGCGAACACCATCAACTCGGACTGGGTCGCGAAGTAATGACGCAGTGATCCCATCGACAGACCCGCCTCGCGCGCCACGTTTCGTACGGACGCGTGCTCCAGGCCGTCACGGCGCACCACCCGCAGCACAGCGTCGGCGATCTCTCGCCGCCGTTCGACCGGATCCACCACTCTCGGCATTGACTTTTTATAGCACGACTGTACTACCATCCGTTTCTAGCACAGCTGTGTTACTTAATGGACGGAGAGGTTCATGACACGGATCGACCGTTTGAGACGCCGGTCGCGGCCGGGCGGTGGACTGGCCACACTGCTCCGCCGTCGCAGCGTCCAGATCACCGTCCTGGGTTGGCTGTCCGGCAACGCCTTGGTGCTTGCCCTGGCGGGGGACGCGCTCCCGTTCGACTGGCCGGCCGCCACCACACGTACGCCGGGCGAGTACCTCATCCAGACCAACCTGGGGTTGGCCGAGGTGTTCCTGCTCACTGCCTTGACCTACGGGCTCACCCGCAAGCGCGCGATACCCGATCTCGCCGAGCGAGCCCCGGAACGCGCGGTCGCCGCCCGCGAAACGCTCTTGATGTTGCTGTACGGGGCCGGCGGGTTGGCGCTGGGCTTCGTCCTGGCCCGGCTCGCCGGATGGCATCCGTTCGCGCTCCACCTCGCCGGTTCCATCTACGGCACCCATGAGCATGTCCAGCCCATGGAGTCCATCGCCTGGGCCTGCTACAACCTCACCGTCTACGCTGTGGTGCCCCTGATCTTCTTCAGGCGGCGATACCCAGCCGAGGCGCTCAACCTGCGCTCCAATGACCGGCGAGCCGACGCTGTGCTGATCGGCGTGATCCTCCTGCTCGAGTCTCTCGTCCAGATCGCCGTGCTGGATCCGGGAATCTTCGATCTCACGGGCCGTCAGCTGATGCTCGGGGTACCGCTGACCTTCGTGTTGTACCTCGCCGGCGCCGTGCTGCCCGCCATGATCTTCATCTACGCGATCCTGGTGCCGCGCTTCATGCGCCTCACCGGGTCGACGGCGACCACGGTGATCCTGGGAGGACTGACGTACACCGCGTTGCACATCTGGGATGCGTGGACCTTGTTCGACACCCCGGGCAACGCCGTCCTCTCCCTCCTGTTCCTGCTGTCGACCTACTTCGCGCCCGGGATGTTCAAGACGGTGCTCACCGTGCGAACCGGCAACGCGTGGGTGCACGTCTGGGCTTACCACGCGCTCGCGCCGCACGTCCTGGCCGACACCCCGAACATCATTCACGTCTTCGACCTGTCGGCGGCCGCCAGAAACTGAACCGCCGGTCGGGTCAGGGTCAGGGCTCGGGGAGGGGCTGACAGTGGGGCCGGGAGGACGAGCGGCTCCGAGCCGGGGGTGAGCGTGCCGAGGACGCGTGGGGCACGCGCCCCGGTGCCGGCCGGTACGGTTCCCGGCAGGCCGTGCATGGTATGCCAGCCGATGAGGGCGAAGGCGATGGCCTCCTTGCCGTCGGCGGGGGCGCCGTACTCGTCGGAGAAGGTGAAGGTCACGTCCGCGAGCGCGCGGCGAAGGCCGTCCACCAGCACGCGGTTGCGGCATCCGCCGCCGGAGGCGACGAGGAGGTCGGCACCGGCGGCCGTCACCTCACGCGCGACCGTACGCACGGTCAGCTCGGTGAGGGTCGCGACCAGGTCGGGGCCGTCGGGCCGGACGCCCGCCTTCGCCATCGCGTCCTCGACGTAGGGAGCGTGGAAGAGCTCCTTGCCGGTGCTCTTGGGGGCGGGCAGCCGATAGTAGGGGTCATCGAGCAGGACCGCGAGAAGGCGTTCGTCGACCCTCCCGGAGGCGGCGATGCGCCCGTCCTCGTCGAACCCGCGCGTGTTCAGCCCCCGGCTTGCCACGACGGCGTCGATGAGCGCGTTCCCCGGGCCGATGTCGTAGGCGAGGAGATCGCCCTGGCCGCGCACCACCGTCATATTCGAGATCCCGCCCAGGTTGAGCACGGCCGCAGTGCCCGGGTGCCCGGCGAGCAGCAGGACGTCGAGCAGGCAGACGAGGGGGGCGCCATGCCCGCCGGCCGTGATGTCGCGGACGCGAACGTCGGACAGCACGGGGGTTCCCGTGCGCTCCGCGATCCAGGCGGGCTGGCCGATCTGCAGGGTCCCCCTGGCATGGGCGCCATCGACCCAGTGGAAGACGGTCTGACCGTGCGAGACGATCAGGTCGACCGGCCCGGCCCGCTTGATCGCCATGGCGGCGGCCTCGGCGAAGCTCTGGCCGATGAGCGTGTCCAGCTCGCACACCTCGGCGAGGGTGACCGCCGCGGGGGGAAGCGCCTTGGCCAGGCGTGCGCGGAGTTCGCGTGAGTACGGGGTGACCGCCGTGTACTCGACCACCCCGGCGAGCGTGCCGCCGGCGTAGTGCAGGTCGAAGGCGACCAGGCCCGCGTCGATGCCGTCGTGGGAGGTACCGGAAATCATTCCGAGGATTCTCATGATCGCTCTCCGAGTGCGCCCGCGCGGTCAGCTTACCGCCGCTTCCCCGCGGCTCACCGAGGAAGCGGCCCGGCAGGACCGTCCCCAGAACGAGCACGAGCGTGGCAAGGCCGGAAGAACGCGCCACCGGTGCCGCCGCGTTTAGGATTCCGCAGGTGACCACCTTCGACGATCCCGACCCGTTCGAGTATCTGGACTTCTCGGCCCTGCCACAGCGCCAGCAGCGGATCCTGGCCACGATCCGGGACTGGGTGGTCAGGTACGGGTATCCGCCGAGCGCACGCGAGATCGGCGACGCGGTCGGGCTGCGGTCGTCCTCGTCGGTGTCGAAACACCTGAGGAGCCTGGAGGAGAAGGGGTTCCTCCGCCGGGGCACGACGATGACCCGGCCGATCGATGTGCGTCTGTTCCTGCGGGCCTCGGCACCGAAACCGGCCGGCGACCTGGTGTCCGTACCCGTGGTCGGAGACATCGCCGCGGGCAGTCCCATCACGGCCGAACAGCACGTGGACGACATGCTGACCCTGCCCCGCGATCTCACCGGGCGTGGCACCGTGTTCGGTCTTCGTGTGCGGGGCGATTCGATGATCGACGCCGCGATCTGCGACGGCGACGTCGTCGTGGTGCGGCAGCAGCCCGAGGCCCACTCGGGCCAGATCGTCGCCGCGATGATCGACGGCGAGGCCACCGTCAAGGTGTACCGCCGGCGTGACGGGCACATCTATCTCGAACCACGCAACCCCGCCTACGACGTCATCGACGGCGACGGCGCCGTGGTCCTGGGCGTCGTGGTCTCGGTCCTTCGTAGCGTCTGAGCACCCCAGGCGGACACTCCGATCCCACTCCACGGGACCCGGGGCGGACCGGAGCCTCCATCAGGGGACCGGCCGCCCACCGCCATCGCGCTCCGGCGAGGCGATCCTTGGCATTCGGCTTCGCGAAGCAGGATGAAAATGCGCTCAGTGATCGTCCCAGTGGCTTTCGTGGAGGGCGTGGCGGTGGCCGTCGTGAATGTAATCGACGTGGTCCTCGTGGGGTACGGAAACGTGACCGCATGCCGGGCCATGCTGGTGATCGTGATGTGAATGGATGGTGTGCTTCGCCGGTTCGCATTCATCGACGTGGTCTTCATGCAATTTGTGCAGACATCCGTCATGGACGTAATCGACGTGATCGCCGTGGGGCACCGCCACGTGTCCGCAGCCCGGCCCGTGCTGGTGACTGTGGCCCGCATGAGGGCGGTGCTCGGTAAAAGCCGTCATGATTCCCCCTGGTATGCCTACCGGCGAGGTGACGCTCACCGACGCCCTATTCCCCCCTCACGATACTCAGAGGATCCGCCCCGATCCCCAAAGCGACTGCGTACCGCGATAAAACTAGCCGGAAAGGTTTTCGGAATCCCTCAAAAGACTCTGAAAGCGCAGGTACGGGACAACACTCCGCAACTTCTCGCATGTTTCTTCGTATTCGCGCTCGGGAGCGGACTGCCCCATCACTCCGGCTCCGGCACGGAGCCAGGTGCGCCGTCCCCTGCCGAACAGCGTCCGCAGGACCAGCGCGGCATCGAGTGAGCCGTCCGTCCCCGCCCGGAAGACGGCGCCGCCGTAGAGCCCCCTGGGCCCTGCCTCATGCCGGGTCAGGGCCGTGAGGGCGGCGGCTCTCGGCACACCGGTCGCCGTGATGGCCGGGAAGAGAGCCCCGAACGCCGACCAGGGGCCGACGGCCTCCTCCAACCTCCCGGCGACCCGGGACGCGAGGTGCTGCACCGACCCACGCTCCTTGACCGTCATGAACTCCTCGACGATCACCGACCCGGGCCTGCAGATCGATTCCATCTGCTCGCAGGCGAGCCGTACGGAGATCGCGTGCTCGTGCACCTCCTTCGCGTCGGTGAGGAGTTCGCGGCGCAGACGCTCGTTCTCCTCCGGGTCCGGCCCGAAAGCGCGGGTCCCCGCGAGTGGCTGGGTGGAGACGCGGCCGCTCGGGTCGACCTCGACCACGGTCTCCGGACTGAAGCCCGCCGCCTGCCAGCCCCCGAGGTTCAGCAGGAACGATCGCGCGGGGGTGTTCGCCCGGCGGCCGACGAGGTAGGTGGCGGCGAAGTCGGGCACGTCACCAGGGGGCAGCGGCACGGCCCGCGAGAGGACGGCCTTGCCGATGAGACCCGCGTGAATGTCGGCGACGCCCCGGGCGACCGCCTGGCGGTAGGCGTGCCCGCCCGCGGCGATGAGCCGCTCGGCGTCGGGCAGCGCCGGAAGGGCCGCCGCGACCTGGGCATCGGCCGCGACCCGGGCATCGGGCGCGGGCTCGGACGTGAGTAGGGCGCGGATCTTCCTGGTCCAGGCGTCGCCGTCCGCGCGCACCTCGGCCTTGCCGGGGCGCAGCGCGACCTCGACGCTGGGCACGATGAGGTGCAGCAGCGGCTCGGTCCCCGCTTCGGCGGGGTCGCCGTGGAGCACGTGGGCGAGTTCGAAGGCGGCCCACCCGTACAGGTGACGGTCCGCCGCGCCGGTCCGCCCCAGCGCCGCGACCGCGCCGGCGACCTGGTCCAGCGGCCGGCCGTCGATCGGCACGATCCAGGTGCGGCCCCGGGCACGGGCGACGACCTGCGCCGCGTCCACGGTGAGCGTGACGGCGTTCCCCGCGGCGAAGTACCAGATCCCCGCCTGCTCGTAGACCACGTGTTCCTGGCCGAGTCCGGCGCGGGTGAGCAGCACCGCCGCGGCGGCCAGGTCGTCGGGGGCGTCGTGGACGGTGGAGGGCCCGAGGGCGGGCACCGCCCGTGCCCAGTCCGCCCACACCGTGGCCGGCTCGATGCTCATCGTCGTGCTCCTTGTCATGCGGCCACCTCGGCGCGGCCGATCGTGCTCGTCGGGGTGGACGGGTTCATCGGGCGGGCTCCAGCCGCCATCCCTCGGCCCGGCCGCGCTGGTCCCAGAAGGTGGCGTAGGTGCCGCGCAGGGCCATCAGCTCGTCGTGGGTGCCGCGTTCGGTGATCCGCCCGCCGTCCATGACGAGCACCTGCTCGGCGGCCAGCACGGTGCTGAGCCGGTGTGTGATGACCAGCAGCGTCTTGTCCGCGGCCAGCGCCCGCACGGTCGAGGTCAGCGCGGCCTCGCTCTCCTGGTCGAGCGCGGCGGTCGCCTCGTCGAGCACGAGGATCGGCGCGTCCTTGAGGAGGGCCCGGGCGATGGCGACACGCTGACGCTGGCCGCCGGACAGGGCGGTTCCGCCTTCTCCGACCACGGTCGACCAGCCGTCGGACAGCGTCCGGACCACCTGGTCCAGTCCGGCGAGGGCCGCCGCCCGGTGGAGCGCGTCCTCGCTCGCCTCCGGGTCGCCGATGCGCACGTTGTCCTCGATCGTGCCCTCGAAGAGGTAGACGTCCTGGAAGACGATCGAGACCGACGCGGCGAGAACCTCGGGAGAGATGTCCCGCACGTCGACGCCGCCGACGTGCACGACGCCGCCGGTCGTGTCCCAGAAGCGGGCGAGCAGGCGGGCGACCGTGGTCTTCCCGGCTCCGGACGGGCCGATGAGCGCGGTCATGCTGCGTTCGGGGATGCGGAAGCTCACGTCGGCGAGCAACGTCCCCCGCCCCATCCCCACCGGCGTGCTCCGCGGGTAGTCGAAGCTCACCTGATCGAACTCCACGTCGGCCCCGCCGGGCGGCCGGGGGTCGGCGGGCCGGGGAAACGGGCGCGTGTCCAGCAGAGCGCGCAGCCGCTGGAGGCTGCCCCGTGCGATCCGCATCCCCGCACCGAGGTCGGCCGCGGTGGACACGCTGTCGGTGAGCCTGCCGACGAGCACCAGCAAGGCGGGCATGGTCGCGACGTCCAGGGAGCCGTCCAGCGTCCATGACACCGTCAGGGCCAGCAGCAGTGCGAAGACCATCCGGGCGGCGAAGGCGAAGGACACCAGACCCGGGGTTCCGCGTTGGATGAGCAGGCGGTCCCCCCGGGCCTGCCCCACCAGCGCGTCGTCGAGCGCGCCATAGCCCTCGGCCGTCCTGCCGAACGCGCGCAGCACCGGCTGGTTCCGCACGAACTCCAGGACGCGGTCGGCCGACTCCGCGATCGCGCCGTCGCGGCCGTCGTCCAGCCTGCGCACCACGGAGGTGCTCCACACGTGGACGGCCAGCAGCACGGGCGCGCACAGCACCAGCACGAGCGCGACCCGCGTGTCGAGGAAGAGGCACGCGACGACGATGGTGACCGGAGTCAGCACCGAGGTGACCAGCGGGCGCAGCAGGTGGGCCGGCATGTTCATCACCTGGATGACGTCCTGCCCGGCGAGCCGGCCGAACTCCGCGGCCCGCCCGGCGGTGAACCAGCCGAGAGGCAGGTCCAGGGCGTGCCCGGCGAGGCGCCGGTGCAGTACGCGGGACAGCCGGGAACCCGCGGTGAAGCCTTGGCTGAGACCGATCGCCTGCAGGATCGCGTATCCGAGCGAACAGATCACGAGGGCGGTGAGCCACGGCCGGACGTCGCCGGAGACGTCATCGAGCAGGGCCCGCAGGAGCGGCACCAGGAGGGCGAAGGCGACGCCCTGGAGGACGGCGGCACCGGCCTGCACGGCGAGAAGACGGTTCAGCGGCCCCGATCCTTCGGATCCGAGCACGCGGTGAAGATCACGAATCATCGCGGGGTTCCCTCTCGCGGATCGTCGGGTCGTCGGATCGGCCGAGGACGGCCGGAGCCGGGACGGCTGCCTCTTCACGCGTCTCGTCTCGCCCGGTGGACTGTGCCTTCCACAAGGTGGCGTAGCGCCCGCCCGCGGCCAGCAGTTCCCGGTGGCCGCCCCGCTCGGCGACGCGCCCGCCGTCGAGCACGACGATCTGGTCGGCGTGGCGGATCGTGGGCAGCCGGTGCGCGATGACGAGGACCGTCCGGCCGGCGGCCAGCGTCGACAGCGCGGCCTGGATCAGCGCCTCGGAGTAGGGGTCGGCATGCGCCGTCGCCTCGTCCAGGACGAGGACGGGCGCGTCGGCCAGCAAGGCGCGGGCGATGGACACGCGCTGCGCCTCCCCGCCGGAGAAGGTGACCCCGGTGCCGACCTCGGTGGCGTAGCCGTCGGGCAGCGCGGCGATCCTGTCGTGGATCTGGGCGGCACGCGCGGCCCGTTCGATCTCCTCGTCGGTGGCCGTGGGCCGGCCGAGACGGATGTTGTCGGCGACGGAGGCACGCAGCAGCCGCACGTCCTGGAGGACGAAGCCGACATTCTGATAGAGGCAGGCGGATGACATGTCGCGGACGTCGATGCCCCCGATGGTCACCGCCCCGGCCGTGACGTCCTGGAAACGGAGCAGCAGGGAGGCGAGGGTGGACTTCCCCGATCCGGAGGGCCCGACGAGCGCGGTGATCGTGCCCGGTTCGAGGTCGAGGTCGACGCCGCTCAGCACGTCGGTGTGCCCGTCATAGGAGAAGGAGACCCCGCGCACCGACACGCGGAACCCCTGCGGGGTGAGGGGCGCCTCGGTCTGCGGCAGGGCCGGCATGCCGAGCAGCGCGGAGATCCGGGCCGCCGCAGCCTGTCCGGCCCTGATCTGCTGGACGCGGGTGCCGACCACGCTCATCGGGGCGGCGACGGCGGGCCCCAGCAGCATGAAGGGGATGAGGTCCGCGCCGGTCGTCCATCCGCCGGCCACGAGCGCGGTCCCCGCGGCTGCCAGTAGGAGCAGCACGAGCACCGGGGAGACGACCAGCAGAGCTCCGGTGGAGGTGACCAGCGTGGTCCGGACCCACCTGGTGAAGAAGTCGGAGAAGCCGTCGGTGGCCGCCAGCAACCGGTCGTGGACCCTGCGTCCACGACCGAAGGTCTTCAGCACGGCGATGCCGGTGACGAACTCGACGGCGGTCGAGGAGATCCGGCCGAGGGTCGCGCCGTACTCGGCCATCTGGGCCGCCGCGCCGGACATGGCCCGGCCGAAGAGGTACGCGCCGGCGGCGAGCGGCACGATGCTCAGCAGCGCGAGCCGCCAGTCGACGGTGAACAGGTACACCAGCGCCGCGGCGGGCGCGACGAACAGGGCCGTGACATCGAGCAGGGTGTGGGCGACGAGTGTGTGGAGAGCGCGCACGTCGTCCTGTACGGCCCGCTTGATCTGGCTCGCGCCTCCGGCGCTGATCCAGCCCAGCGGCAACCGTCCGGCGTGATCGGCGAGCCGCCGGCGGAGGGTGAGTTGCAGGTCGTTGTCGGCGATGTGGCTGACGAAACCCGCCGCCGAGCCCAGCGCGAGGGCGGCGAGCCCGGAGACGCAGGCCACGGTGACCAGAGGCCAGAGGTCTCCGGCCTGGGGGCGGGAGCCGCCGGTGAGGTGGGCGGCGATCCGCGCCACGGCGACGAAGGGCGTGACTCCGGCCAGCGCCGCCGCGGCCTGGAGGACGACGGCCGTTGTGAGGCGGCCCCGGACCTGGCGGAGGATGCCGCGCAACGGAGGCGGCGGGGTGTCCGGGGAGTCCGGCGCGGGGGGTGGCTGCGCGACCGGATGGGAGGGATGTGAGGAATTGCGCATCACTTGACGAGAACTCCGATCTCGGGAATCGCCTGCCCGGCCGCCTCGGTGATGCGGCGGCTGGTCATTCCGGACTCACGGGCGAGACGGGCGACGTCGAAGGTGTGCCAGATGTAGTCGTCGGCGACCTCGCGCACGGTTCGGCCGTCCCGGAGCACCTTCCAGGTGGTGGTGAACCGCATGGCGTCGCCCTGCGCGGGCTCGCCGCCGATCCACCATTCGTAGGTCTGGCGGCCGATGGTCTCCCGCAGTGACATCACGGGCGGGATGACACGCGGCGAGGAGACGCCCATGAGCTCGACGATGATGAGGCCGCCGTCGGGCAGCCTGCCGGACAGCCGCCGCCACAGCGAGCCCCGCTCAGCGGGGGTGAGGTGCCCCGCCACCCCGAAGATCACGACCGCCGAGAGCCGTTCGGGCGGCTCCAGGTCCTGCGCCGAGTGGTCGACGACGGTGACACGGCGGCGCAGGTCGGGGTCGCGGGCCACTCGCGAGGTGAGCATGGCGCGCATGGCGGCGGACGGCTCGGCGGCGATGATCTCCGCGTCCGGAAGCGCGGACGCGATGACCTCGGTGATCCGGCCGGTTCCGGCGCCGATCTCCAGCACGGGACCGTGCGAGACGTCGACGCCGGCGAGCACACGGGCCAGCGGTGGTCCGCTGCTGGCGGTGTGGCGGGTGGCGACCATCTCGTAGAACTCGGCCGAGGTCGAGTAGTAGTCGATCACGGGAGTGCTCCTGCTCGGAAGGACGGCCTGGCGGTCATGGGGTGCTCGGCCACTTCTGACCGCTCTCGGCCAGCGACGGATCCAGCCGCCGCAGCAGCGCCGCGACGACCTCCCGGCGCCGCCCGTTGAGGTAGAAGTGGCCGCCCGGGAAGGTGCGGACCTCGGTCCGGGCGGTGGTGAGGTCCGCCCAGCCGCCGGCGCCGCGGGCTGCGCTCCCAGGTGTCAGCTCCGGGTCGGACTCGCCCGTGAAGACCGCGACCGGGCAGCTCAGCGGCGCGCGGGGCGCCGGACGGTAGGTCTCGATGAGGCGGTAGTCATTGCGGATGTAGCCGAGCACCACCGGTCGCAGGCCGTCGTCCGCCAGCACTTCGAGGCTGGTGCCGCCGAGCCGCTCCAGCTCCCGGCACAGCACCGCGTCCGTCTGGCGGTGGACCTCTCCGGCCGTGGCGGTTCCCGGAGCCTCGCGACCCGAGACGAACAGCCAGAGCGGCCCGTGGGCGCCCCGGCGGCGCAGCTCGTGGGCCAGTTCCCAGGCGACGGCCGAGCCCATGCTGTGGCCGAACACGGCGTACGGCCGGTCGAGCGCCGGCACGAGGGCGTCGGCGATCTGCGTGACCAGTTCCTCCATGTCGTCCACCAGGGGGTCCTGGAAGCGGTCCTCCCGGCCCGGGTACTGGACGGCCAGGAGCTCGACCTCCGGCGGCAGCAGGGCCAACCAGGGACGGTAGGCGCTCGCGCCGCCCCCGGCGTGCGGCAGGCAGACCAGACGGAACCGGGCCGCCGGACGCGGGCTCCAGCATCTGATCCACGGGCTCGAACGCCATGACGAGCCGTACCCGCCGGCGGCGGGCACGGGCAGGGCGGGGTGCGCGCTCACCAGGTCACCGGCAGCCGTTCGATGCCGAAGGTCGCCGAGTCGTGCTTGAACTCGACCTCCTCGTACGGCACGGCCAGGCGCAGCGTCGGCACGCGGCGGATCAGCGTCTCCAGGGCCACCTCCAGCTCCAGCCGGGCAAGGTGCTGGCCGATGCACTGGTGCACGCCGTAGCCGAAGGCGACGTGATGGTTGTCCGGACGGTGGAAGTCGACGCGGTCCGGGTCGGGGAACTGCTCGGGGTCGTGGTTGGCGGCGGCGAGCAGGCCGATGACGCCGTCGTCGGCAGGCACCACGGTGCCGGAGATCTCGATGTCCTGGGCGGCGACCCGCAGCGGGATCGAATCGGCTATCGACATCACCCGCAGCAGTTCGTCCACGGCGGCGGGCATGAGCGAGGGGTCGGCCCGCAGCTCGTCCGCCAGATCCGGGCGCTGGATGAGCAGCAGGGCGCTCAGCGCGATCATGTTCGTGCTGGTCTCACGCCCGGCGTTGATGGTGATGCCCACGGTGGACAGAAGCTCCGGCAAGGTGACGTTGCCGGTCCGCAGATGGCCGGTGACGAGCTTGGACAGCAGGTCGTCGCCCGGCTCCTCCTGGCGCCGCGCCACCAGGTCGGAGATCAGGGCGAACAGTCCGCCGAGGGCCTCGGCGACCTGTTCGGCGGTGCTGGCGCGCGAACCGGAGACGCGGGTGACGTCACGGAAGAACTCCAGGTTCTCCTTGGGGATGCCGAGGAGTTCACAGATGACGGAGGTGGAGACCGCGTTCGCGTAGACGGGGACGAAGTCGACGGGCCCTCCGGACGCGAGCATGGAGTCCAGGAGGCCGTCCACGATGGCCTGGACGGCGGGCCGCATGGCGCGGATCCGGCGGACGGTGAACTCCGGGAGCAACATCCGGCGGTAACGGGTGTGCTCGGGGGCATCGGTGCGGATGAAGGGACGCAGCCTGGCCCCGACCTCCTGCTCGCCCTCGCCGAGGGCGGGGAAGTTGGGACGGCGGATGTCGGCGCTGATCCGCGGGTCGGCGAGCAGCTCGCGCACGTCCTCGTAGCGGGAGACCACCCAGGCCTCGCGTCCGGTGGGCAGGGTGACCCGGGCCACGGGCTCCTCGGTGCGCAGGCGGGCGTAGTCCTCGGGCGGGGAGAAGGGGCAGCCCCGGCGCATGGGGAACCCCTGGGGACGGGCGGCGTCCCACGCCGGGGCGGCCGCGGACCCGGCGGACCCGGCGGGCTCGCCGGGCTCGCTGGGCACGGGCACGGGTACGGCGGTGGGCGGGGTGGGCGGGTTCATCGGTCGTCCTTCGTCGTCGGAGAGGGTGAGCCGGCGGCCGGGCGGCGGGTCAGGATCGCCAGAGGCGGTGCGCCCGGCCGGGTGGGGAGCTCGTGCACCTGGAGCCCGGACTCCTCGGCCACCCGCCGCATCCCGAAGGGAATCCAGCGGTAGGAGTCGCGCACCTCGCGCACCGGCGTGTCGTGGCCGTCCCGGTAGACCCGCCAGGTGGTGTGCAGGCCCATCGCGCCCTCGGGGGCACCGTCGGGAGGGCCGTCGAAAGCGCCGTCGGGAGGGCCGTCGGGGGCGCCGGAGAACCACCACTCGTAACGGTGGCGGCCCGCCCGGGCGGTGGCCATCCGGGCTTCGGGAAGGACCAGCGGCGTTTCCAGGCCCATCAGCTCCACGATGACGACACCGCCGGGAGACAGGCGCGGCAGGATCCGCTCCCAGAGCCGCCGGCGCCGCTCTTCGTCCAGATGGCCGAGGACGCCGCACAGCAGGACGGCGCCGACCCGGTCGGGAAGGTCCAGCTCCGGGGCCGCATCGGCGGTGATCGTCACCTGCCGGCGAAGGTGCGGGTCGCTGAAGACGCGGCTGGTGAGCACGGCCCGCATGCCGGCGACCGGTTCGCAGGCCAGGATCTCCGCGTCGGGCCGGGCCCGGGCGACGGCCTCGGTCACCAGGCCGGTGCCGGCGCCGATGTCGACCACCGGCCCCTCGGAGAGGTCCACCTTGGCGAGCGCCTCGGTGATGGCGGGAATGCTCGCGGTGGCGGTGTGCCCGGCGGCGACGAGGTCGAAGAACTCGGCCGACGCCGCGTACGGCGCCGCCGCCTCCGCGGCGCCCGGGGGTTCCGGTGACGGCGCCGGTTCCCGCTCCTCGACGGCAACCGAAGGCTCCCGGGCTCCGCCGTCCGGCGACAGGTCGCGGAATACCTCGCGTACTCCGTCGTCCGGCGGCAGGTCGGCGAACACCTCGCGGGCGGGGAGCGGGCGCGGGGCGGGGGGCCGGACGATCTCCGGTGGTCCGAGCCGCGCGGCCAGGTCCGACCAGATGCGGCACACCGCCAGGTCGTACTGCGCCGCCCGCAGCGTGTCCCCGCCCTCCGTGACGGCGTCGCGCAGCCCGTCGAGCGCGCGGCCGATGGCACGCGGCCACATCTGGGCGAACACGTCGCGGAACGTCCCGGTGTGACCGGCGACCGTGGTGGTGGCGTGATCGAGGTCCCCGGTGCGGGGCCCGTCCAGGACGAACCGGTGGTCGGCGTCCCGGCCGACGTGCAGCCTCGGGCTCCACAGCAGCGGCCCGTGGGTGTCGGCGAGCGTGAGCACGCCCCCCTCGGTGCCGAGGGACACCCGGTGCCAGTGCAGGGCGTGGTTGTCGCGGTCCGCCGGATCCATCTGGTGGTGGACGCGCAAGGTGAGCGGCACGCCGCCGAGCAGTCCTTGAAGGACGCGGAACGGCTGCGAGCCGAGTTCCTCGGGCACGGCGGCCGGGGCGGCGAACCGCCACGGGCGCAGGGAGCCCACCGCCCGGCCGAGGATGTCCACCATCGGGTACATCAGGTGGATCGGGGTGGCGGCGTCCACGAACAGGGGTTTCTGGCGGGCGGCGAGCGCGCGGGCGGCCTCGATGAAGGACAGCACCGGCGCGACGTGCGGGTAGTGCGTGTTGAGCCGGTACTGCACCTTGTGGGCGCGGGCGAGCTTCAGGCATTCGGTCAGCTCGCCGAGGTGGACGGGGTGCTCCTGCAGGACGTGGACGCCCCGGCCGATCAGGGCCTTGGCCAGACCGGTCCCCTCGCCTCCCTGGATCGACGAGCCGACCACGACGCACGCCGCGTCGACGTCGTCCGGCAGCCGGTCGACGTCGGTGTAGTGCGGCACGCCGAGGCGCCGGGCGTGGTCGCGGGAGGCGGCGGAGCCCCGGCTGAGGATTCCGGCCAGGACGTATCCGGGGTGGTCGAGCACGGCCTGGATGTAGAAGCGGCCGAAGTTGGTGCCGCAGACGACCACGCGCAGGGGAGGCGGCCCGCTCACAGCACCCCTTCTTCCACCAGATCGTGCGACCCGCCGGACAGCTCGAACCGGTCGGCGGCCCCGCCGCTCCGGATCCGTCCGGCGACGACGCCGGGGTCGAGCACGTCGCAGGCGAAGTGCACGCCGGGCGGCACGGTTCCCCGCAGGACCGCGTCCACCGCCAGGGCGCCGACGGCCGCGGTGAGCCGGTAGCTGCTGGCGGTGCGCACGGTCAGGCGGCGCTCCGCGGGCTCCCCGCCCGCGGTGCCGGACATGCGGAAGTCGAGCACGTAGTACGGCGTGCGCCCGGCGAGGTCGAGCTCGGCGGCGAGGATCAGCCGCCGGGCGAGCCCGTCCATGTCCTCCCCGGCGGCGAGGCGGGCCGGCAGCAGGTTCAGCAGGGCGTACACCTGAGGGCCGGGGTGGACGTTGAACCAGTCCACCCGGTCCAGCCCGAGGCGCGCGGCGAGGCGTTCGGTCTCACCGCTGAGGTAGGGCTGGACGGCGACGCGGCCGGGGAAGCCGGGCGCCTCGGCGTCCTCGGCGGCCCGCAGCGCCCGGGAGGCCCGGCGCCCGGCGCGGACGGCGGCCAGCGGCTCTCCGTACGCGGCGCCGTCCGCGCCGCCGGAGGTGAGGGAGAGCATCAGGTCCACGGCCACGGTCGGGGAGCAGAACTCCAGCCCGCCGCAGTGGGCGGTCAGCGCGGAGACCTCGTCCAGGCCCTGCCGGGCGAGCCATCGGGGAAGGATGGAGGACAGCCCGGGCAGCGCCCCGGCGGACAGGACCACGATCTTGCCGTTCTCGGCGGGGTCGCCCGCGGCGAGGAGGTCCTCCGCCGCGGGGTCGTCGCCGGCGACGTCGACGCAGTGCGCTCCGGCGGCCAGCGCGGCGGAGGCCACGGTGGCCCTCAGCCGGTAGGTCGGGCCCGCGCAGTTGAGGACGACGTCGCATCCGCCGGCGAAGGCGGCCAGGCTCCGGGGGTCTTCCACGTCCGTCCGCACGACATCGCCGGCGGAGTCGTTCACCTCCCGCAGCGCGTCCACGCGGCGGCCACCGAGGCGCAGCGCGGTGTGGCCGAGGTCCCGGAGTTCGCGCACGGCGGCCCGGCCCACCGCTCCGGAGGCGCCCAGCACTCCTACGACACGCCGCCCCGTCATCGGATCACCGCCCCGCCGGTCAGCTCGCCGAGGATCTTCAGGATCGCGGGGGCGTGTTCGACCGACAGGCAGCTGAAGTGGTCGCCGCCGATGTCGATGATGTCCAGGTCGCCGAGGGTCAGCTCCTCCCAGTACTCGGTGACGGCGGCCTTGCTGCCGGGGAAGGGGTACGCCCCGTCGTGCCGGAGGAAGGTGATGTCGCCCGCATACGGCTCGGCGTTGTAGCGGGTGATGGCGAAGACGCTCTGGCGGAAGGCGGAGAACAGCCGGGTCATGTGGTCCGGCTCGTAGTTCCCGGCGGACGCGGGCACCGCGTCGCACATCCGGGCGATGCGGGTGGCGCGCGGCATGCGGGCGAGGGCACGGAACCGCTCGGCGACGTCGGAGAACTCACCGGTGAGGGCGGCGAGCCCGCCGTCGGGCATGACACCGGGGCTGCCGGCCAGGACGGCGTCCGCGGCGGCGGCCACCCGGTACTGGTCTCCGGGGAAACCCAGGTCGGCCGGGTCGATGCCCATCATGACGGCGAACGCGTACTCCGACAGCAGCTCGTCGTCGAGGCGGAATCGGGGGCTGTGGCTGCTGATGACCGTCAGGGTCTCCACCCGCGCGCCCGACTCGGCCAGGTTACGGGCGACCTCGGTCGCGATCAGGCCGCCGAGGCAGTAGCCGACGACGTGGAACCGTCCGCCGCCGCCCGCGTCGAGCGCGCGGGCGTAGTCGGCGGCGAGCCGCTCGATGAGCCCTTCCGGCGGGGCGGCCAGGTAGCCGTCGAGCTCGGGCACCTCCACACCCACGACATTCGCGACGCCCAGGGAGCGGCGCCTGATCTCGGTGATCAGCGCCCGGTAAGGCATGATCGTCCCGGTGCCCGCGTGGACCAGGACCGTGGTGGGTTCGTCGGCCGAGCGCGCGCCGTGCAGGTGGATGACCGGGTCGCGCGGCCCCTCGGACCGGGCGGCCGGCGTCTCGCCGGTCAGGCCGCGCAGGAACGCGGCGAGCCCGGCCACCGTGGGCCGTCTCAGCATGTGGCGCAGCACGAGCTCCCACTCGAGCTCGGCGGCCTGGGGGATCCGCTCCCGCAGCCGGCCGACCATGCGGGCGACGAGCAGGGAGTCCCCGCCCAGCGCGAAGAAGTCGTCGCCGCGGCCGACGTGCTCCGTCGCGAGCAGTTCCGCCCACAGCTCGGCGAGCCTGCTCTCCAGCTCGTCCATCGGCCGGTCGTCGGCGGGCGAGGCGGCCTGGGCGGTCTCGCGGGGCAGCCAGGAGCGCAGCAGCGCCCGGTCGGTCTTGCCGTTGGCGGTGCGGGGAAGCGCGTCGACGATCTGCCACACCGAGGGCGCCATGTACTCGGGCAGCCGGGTCGAGGCGCCGCGGGCGAGTTCGCCGATGGTCGTGTGGACGCGGTCGGTCTTCATCCGGGCGAGGAACAGCTCCTGGCCGGTCGCGGCCAGCGGGTCGCCCGGTTCGGGGAGTGTGAGGACGTCCGCGGCGCCGTGACGGGCCAGCACCTCTCGCCACTGGGAGGTGGTGAGGAAGGACTGCCCGGTGTGCGCGCGAAGGTCCGTCCAGGCGCGCCCGGCGACCTCCAGGAACTCCATGGACACCAGCAGCGGCGCGTGGTCGTCCTTGGTGTTCTCGACGAACACCAGATGGCCTCCGGGGACCAGCAGCTCACGCAGCCGGGACATCGCCGTCTCCGCGTCGGACGCCGCGTGGAGCGTGTTGGCGCACACCACGACGTCGAAGGAGTTCGGCACGAACCCCTGTGCGCGGATGTCCTCGTCGACGTCGAAGCGTTCGTAGCGCACCCAGGGGTGGTCGGCGAACCGTTCCCGCGCCTCGTTGAGGAAGAACGCGGAGGAGTCGGTGAACAGGTAGTCCACGCCGAACTCCGCGAGCGCCGGCACGAGCTCGCCGGTCGTGCCGCCGACGCCTCCGCCCACCTCCAGGACGCGCAGCCGCTCCTCCCCCGCGTGGCCCGCGGCGATCTCCCGGACGGCGGCCACGACGGCCTGGTTGAGGTGCCGGATGGCCAGGTTGTCGCGGTAGGCCGCGTCGGCCGCGTCCGTGCCGGCCCCGGGGAAGAGCAGCGCGCGGATGTCGACGTCGCCGGCCACCAGGTCGGCGAGCCGATCGGCGCAGGTGCGCATCACCTCCAGCAGTTCGGTGCTCCAGCCCACCTCGCGTTCCAGGTCGGCCGCCCGCTTCCAGGCGTCGTCCAGTTCCTCCGCCGAGGCGGCGCGCAGCAGGGTGAAGGTGCCGTTGTCTCCGTTGTCGGGCGCCATGCGGCCCCGTCCGGACAGCACGCGCAGCCAGCGGCGCACGACGTGCCGGTGACGGGGGGTGGAGCGCAGCGCCGCGCAGACCTCCTCGGCCGTGTGCGCGGCGCCGCCGGCGAACAGCCCGGCCTCGGTGAGCACCCGGCTCATCACCGACAGCGCGACCTCGTCGAGCGCCTCCAGGAATGCGGCCAGCCGCTCGGCGTCGACCTCCGCCGAGGCGTACCGTACGGCGCCGGCCGCGGCCTCGTGGACTCCGGCGGCGGCCCGGGACCCGGAGGCGCCGGGGTCGCGGCGCGCGGTCTCGACGAACGCCGCCAGGCGGCGTCCACCGTGCCGGCCCGACACGGCGGCCGAGTCGTCCACGACGACCGCCCCGGCGGCGACCGCCGGGTGCGCCTGCACGGCGGCCTCCACCTCGGCCAGTTCGATCCGGTAGCCGCGGATCTTCACCTGGGCGTCCTCGCGGCCCAGGAACTCGATGGTCCCGTCCGGAAGGTAACGTCCGAGGTCGCCGGTGCGGTAGATCCGCGCGCCGTCGGCCGGGTCGGTGACGAAGCGCTCGGCCGTACGGGCGTCGTCGTTGAGGTAGCCCATGGCCACCCCGGCGCCGCCGATGTACAGCTCTCCGGTGACCCAGTCGGGCCGGGGCCGCATGGCGTGGTCGAGCACGGCGAAGTACTGGTTCGTCAGGGGCTTGCCGTACGGGATGCTGGGCCTGGCGGTGTCCACCTCGCCGATCGGGTGGGCGATCGACCAGATGGAGCCTTCGGTGGCGCCGCCGAGGGAGACGACCCGCAGGCCGGGGAGGAGCGTGCGCGCCTCGTCGGGCAGCGCCACCGGGATCCAGTCCCCGGACAACATGGCCAGGCGCAGCGTCCGGCCGGCGCTCGGGGGCTCGGAGCGCAGCCAGTCGCAGAGCATCTGCATCTGGCCGGGCACCGAGTTCCAGACCGTGACACCCTGGCCGGAGATGAGCTCGGCCCAGTGGGAGGGGTCGCCGCGGCGTGCCGCGTCGGGCAGCACGAGGACGCCCCCGGCCGACAGCGGGCCGAAGATGTCGTAGACCGACAGGTCGAAGCCGAGGCCGGCGATGCCGAGCACGCGGTCGTCCCCGGTGACGCCGTATCGGCGGTTGATGTCCTCGACGGTGTTCAACGCGGCCCGGTGGCTGATCATCACGCCCTTCGGCGTGCCCGTGGAGCCGGAGGTGTAGATGACGTAGGCGAGATCGTCGGGCGCCACGCGGCGTGCGGGCAGATCATCGAGCAGGGCATCGGGCGGGGCGCCTTCCGGCAGCCCGTCCACGACGACGGCGGACACGCCCGCGGGCAGGTCGCCGATCTCGGCCAGCCACGACTGGGTGAGCGCGATCCGCACGGCGGCGTCGGCGAGGATGGCGTCGCGGCGGACCACGGGCTGCGCGGTGTCGACGGGCAGGTAGGCGCCCCCCGCCATCAGGGTGCCGAGGACGGCGACGATCTGTTCCCAGCCCTTGTCCATCCACACGGCCACCGGTTCGCCGGGGCGCAGGCCCGCGGCGGCCAGCCGGTCGGCGACCGCCGCCGCCCGACCGAGGAGCCGGCCGTAGGTCAGGGTGCGGTCCGGCGTCTCCACCGCGGTCGCGCCGGGGGCGGCGAGCGCCCGGGCGAGGAAGGCTTCGTGGAGCAGCCCGTCCGGCAGCGGGCCCTCGGTGGCGTTGACCTCGGCCCGCCGGGCGATCTGGGCCGGGGGCGGCTCGACGCGGGCCGGGGCCGTCCACGCGGCGAGCGCCTCGCCGCCCTCCGCGCCCAGAAGCTCCACCAGAGCGACGTAGCTGCCGAACATGTCCTCGGCGAGGCCCTCGGGCAGGACGCCGTCGCGGACGTCCCAGGACAGGACGAGGGCCTCTCCCCGCTCCATGACCTGGCAGTCCAGCCACACCTGCGGGGTCTGGGTGATCGCGTAGGAGACCTCCGGCCCTGTCCCGTCCGGCCCTGTCCCGTCCGGTACGGCCGTCCCGAGGGCGCTGGTGAACACGACGGGCATCAGCACCGGCGCGGCGGCGCGGCGGGACAGCTCGGCCAGCACGTCGGACCCGGTGAACAGGGTGTGCTCCAGGTCTTCGAGCAGGCGGGCGCTCACGGCCCGCACCCGCTCGGTGAAGCCGACGGGCTCGGTCAGGTCCACTTCGAGCAGTTCGAGCGTGGTGAAGTCGCCGACGATCCGGTCGATGTCCTCGTGCAGGGGCGGGCGGTCGACCGTCGGCACGTTGAGGGTGAACCTGGCGCCGCGCGACCAACGGCCGACGACCTCGGCGTACGCGGTGAGGAGCACCGTCGGCAGGGTCAGGCCGTGCTCGGCGGCGCGCCGGATCAGGCGTTCCCGGGCGGCCGGAGACAGCGACCGCTCCAGGCGGTGGAACGCGACGGGCCCGGCGGCGGGCCGCTCGCCGGCGGCCCAGGGCTCGGCGAGCGGCAGTTCCGGAGCGGGCGGGAGAGACTCCAGCCGCCCGGTCCAGTACTCGCGGTCGCGGGCGCAGGCGGGGGTGTCGGCCAGGGCCCGCCGGGCGAGCACCACGTCGCGAAAGGTCACCGCGAGCGGCGCCGGCTCGCCCGCGCTCCCCTCGTACAGGGCGTGGAACTCGGCCAGGAGGATCCGCACGCCGGCGTGGTCGACGGCGAGCATGTCGAACGACAGGTGCAGGACGGCCCCACCTGGTCCGCGCGTGATGTGCGCGTCGAAGAGCGGCCACCGGTCGGCCGGGCTCCGGCGCGTCGACATCCTGGCGCGGGTCTCCCGGCGGGCCGCCTCGGCCTCCGGCGCGCCGGCCGCGCGCGTGACGGTGACGGCCAGGCCGGGTACCTCGGGCAGGACCCGCTGGTAGCCGTCGGCGTGCACGACCGCGCGCAGCATGTCGTGTCGTGCGATGAGGCTGCGCCAGACCGCGGCGACGCGCTCCTCGTCGAGGTCGGGGTAGTCCAGCTCGACGTAGGCGTGGCAGGCGACGCCGCCGTAGGCGTAGGCGTCGGCGCGGCCGATCAGGTAGGCGGCCTGGACGCTGGTCAGGGGAAAGGCGTCGTGACGTGCGGCCTCGTCGTGGCGGAGCGTGGCGGCCTCCTCCGTCTCGGCCAGCTGGCGAAGGATCGCGTCCTTGTGCGCGCGCAGCTCCGCGCGCCGTTCCTCGGTCAGGTAGCCCTTCGGCGCGCGGAACCGCAGGTGGCCGTCCTGCGCCCACAGGTCGACGCCGTCACGTGCGTACCGGGCCAGCAGCTCGGTGATGGTCACAGCTCCCCGCTTTCGATCTCGGCCGCGTCGGCGGCCACGGTTCTGGTGATCTCGGCGCCCAGGGCGGCGATGGTCGGTGCCGCGAGGAACCTGCGTATCGGGACGCCGGCCCCGAACCGCCGTTCCACGGCGGTGAGAAGGCGGATCGCGGACAGGCTGTCCCCGCCGATGGTGAAGAAGTTGGCGTTCCGGTCCCGGGCCGCGCCGGGCAGCCGGGCCTCCCACAGCTCGGCCAGAGCGGTTTCGACCTCGCCCTGAGGAGCTTCGGCCGCAGTGGACCGCACCTCCCGCAGGGCCAGGGCGGTCAGGGCGGTGCGGTCGACCTTGCCATTGGCCGTCAGCGGCAGCGCGGGCAGCGTCAGCACCTGGGAGGGGACGGCGTACGCGGGCAGGCGCTCACCGAACCAGGCGTGCAGGCGGTCGGCGAGGACACCTGAGCCGGGCCCGTCCGGAGCACCGACCACAGCACCGTCCACAGCACCATTCACAGCACCGACCACAGCACCGTCCACGTCGTCGCGGACGACGGCGAAGGCGACCATCCGCCGGGCGGTGCGCTCGCCCACGGCCACCACGGCGGCGCGCGTGACGTGCGGGTGGGCCTCGGCGACCGCCTCGACCTCGCCGGCCTCGATCCGATGCCCGGCGATCTTGAGCTGGGTGTCCATCCGGCCGAGGAACTCGATGAGCCCGTCCGGGCGGTATCGGCCGAGGTCTCCCGTGCGGTACCAGCGCTCCCCGTCCCGCATGACGAACTTCTCCGCCGTTCGCGGCGGGTCGCCCTGGTATCCGTCGGCGAGTCCCGCACCGCCGATCCAGAGCTCCCCCGCCGTCCAGTCAGGGCAGTCGCGGCCGCCGCCGTCGACGACCCGGTAACGCTGACCTGTCAGCGGGCGCCCGTAGGGGATGGACGCCCAGCTCGGGTCCACCTCGTCCACGGTGAAGGTGTTGGACCAGATGGACGCCTCGGTCGCGCCTCCCATGGCGACGAAACGGCACTCGGGCGCGCGCTCGCGCAGCCTGCCCGGCAGGTCGAGGCCGATCCAGTCGCCGGAGATCAACGCGGCCCGCAGGCCGCGCAGGGCCCCGGTGGGGGCGTGTTCCTCGGCCTCCAGGAGGAGGTCGAGGAGCGCCGGCACGGTGTTCCACACCGTCACGCCGTGCCGGCGCACGAGCTCGGGCCATTTCGCGGGTTCGCGCCGCAGGTCGTCGCCGGGGATCAGCAGGGAGCCGCCCGCCGACAGCAGGCCGAAGACGTCGTAGACCGACAGGTCGAAGTCCAGCGCGGACAACGCGCACACCCGGTCGGCGGGGCCGACGCCGTGGCGCGCGTTGATGTCGGAGACGGTGTTCCAGGCCGCGGCGTGCGTGATCCGCACTCCCTTCGGCTCCCCGGTCGAGCCGGACGTGAAGATCACGTAGGCGAGCGTGTGGGCGGGCGGGCGCGCGGGGCCGTCCAGCGGGGAATGCTCCAGCGCCTCGCCGAGGGCCAGCACCCGGTGCCCGGCGGATCGCGGCGTGGCCTCCCCTGGCGAGGCCGGCCCGATGGTGAGGCGGATCCCCGCGGCGGCCCGCATCCTGTCGCGCCGCTCCGCGGGCTGGTCGAGGCCGATCGGCACGTAGGCCGCACCGGCCGCGAGGACGCCCAGCACCGCCATGACCTGGTCGGGCCCCTTGGGGAGCGCGACGGCGACCAGGTCGCCCTCGCGGACGCCGTGCGAGCGGAGGGCGGCGGCGACGCGCAGCGCCCCGTCCGCCAGCGCGCCGTACGACGTGGTGGCGCCGTCGGCGGTGACCAGGGCGACCCGCGTCGGCCTCAAGGCCGCGTGCGCGAAGAAGCCCTCGTGGAGCAGCCGCGGCGGGATGGGCATGCCCTGCTCTTCCAGAGCCGCCGCGGCGCGCCGTTCCCGCTGGGCCGCCGGAAGCAGGCCGGGAAGGGCCGCCGCCCAGTCGCCGTCGGCCAGGTGGTGGAGCAGCCGCGTGTGGGCGGCGAACATGGCGTCCAGCACGCCCTCGCCGAACACCTCCTCGACGGCGTCCCACGTGACGACCAGCTCGCCGGACTCCTCGGTGACCTGGTTGTCCAGGCAGACCTGGGGCGACTGGGAAATTCCCCATACCTTCCGCGGGAACCCCTTGGCGGGGTCGGCGAGTGCCGCGTCACCGACGCCGAGCGCGCTGGTGAACACCACCGGCGCGGCGGCGTCCACGGTGCCGGCGCGGCGGGCGAACTCCCGCAGCAGCCACGCGATCGGCACGTCCTGGTGGTCCAGGTCCTCGGCCTGCCGCCGCTGCAGGGCGGAGGCCGCCGCCGGCCAGCCGCCCTCGTCCCGGTGATAGGCGGCCGGCGACAGGGACGTGAAGTCGCCGAGCACGCGATGGACGTGCGGGTGCACGTCACGGCGGTTGAACAGCGTGAGGGTGACGGTGACCGACTCGGCGCCGCTCCAGGTCGTGAGGACCTCCCCGTACGCCGCGAGCAGGACGGTGGACGGAGTCAGGCCATGGCGCGCCGCCCGGTCCCTGACGCGCCCCCAGCGCGCCGCGTCGAGGCGCAGTCGCCTGCGGGTGAACCGGGGCGGTCCCAGCAGCGCCGGATCCCGGCTGAACGGCAGCGCGGGAGCGGGCGGCAACTCCTCCAGTCGTTTCTCCCAGTGGGACCGGGCCCGATCCACGGACGCCGGGTCGAGCGGGAGCTGGGTGAGGTAGTCGCGGAACGACAGGTCGATGGGGGGCAGCTCGGCCTGGGGATCGGCGTAGAGCGTGTTGAGCTCGGCGTAGAGGTTCGTGATGGACAGCGCGTCCAGCACGAGGTAGTCGAGACCGACGGCGACGCGGGTGCGGGCCTCACCCGCGGGCCCGGGGTAGCGGACGGCGGCGATGTCGAACAGCGGCCACCGCGCCGGGTCGCGCACCTGATGGGACATCCGTTCGCGCAGCGTCGCGAGGGCGTGGGCGGCTCCGGACGCGTCCGCCTCCTCGCACTCGATCACGAACGGGGGCACGGTCTCCAGCACGGTCTGCGTGCCGTCCTCGATGACGGCGCGCAGCATGTCGTGGCGGGTGACGAGGGCGCGCCAGGCCCGGCCGAGCCGTTCCACGTCGACGTCCGTGCCGTCGAACTCGCTGTAGTGCCAGGTCCCCACGCCGCCGAGGGCGAACCCGGGGTCGCGTCCGGTGTGATAGGCGGCCTGCACGTCGGTGAGCGGGAACGGGTCGTGGGCGTGACGGCGATCCGGGGTGACGACCGCCCGCGCGGCGTCGCCGGGCTCGCTCCCGTCCCGAAGGTGCGCGCAGAACTCGCGCAGGACGGGGTTGGCGAACAGCGTGGCCACGCGAGCGCCCGCGAGGCCGGCGACGCGCAGGCGGCCGATCACGCGGGTGGCGACCAGTGAGTCACCGCCGAGGGCGAAGAAGCCGTCGCCGCGTCCCACGTGGGGGACGTCCAGGAGCTCGCGCCACACCTGCGCGACCGCGGCCTCCACCGGTCCGGCCGGCTCCTCCGAGCGTGCGCTGCGATCCCGGGCGGCGGCCTCCAGGGCCCGCTGGACGGCCGCGCGGTCGAGCTTGCCGTTGGCGGTGAGCGGCATCGTGTCCAGCACCAGGACGCGATCGGGCAGCATGTGGGCGGGCAGCCGTTCCGCCGCCCGGTCGCGCAACGCCTCCGGGTCCAGCTCGCCGCCCACCGGCGACACCGCGACGGCGAGACGGCGGGCGGGCGTCTCCACGACGGCGGCCACGGCGTGCAGCACGCCGGGATGTTCCTCGAGCGCCGCCTCGACCTCGCCGAGCTCGATGCGGTGCCCGCCGATCTTCACCTGGTGGTCCGCGCGGCCGAGGAACTCCAGAACGCCGTCGGGCCGGTAACGGGCCAGGTCGCCGGTGCGGTACCAGCGTTCGCCGTCGTGCTCGACGAACCGGTCCGCGGTGCGCTCCGGATCGCCCCGGTACCCGGTGGCGACGCCGCGACCGCCGAACCACAGCTCCCCCGGCACGTGGTCGGGGCAGTCCCGGCCTCGTCCGTCCACGACACGGGCCAGCATGTCGCGCAACGGCACGCCGTATGGGATGGACCGCCACGAGGGGTCGACCCGCGTCACCTCGAAGACCGTGGAGTGGACGGCGGCCTCGGTCACGCCCCCGAGCGCCACGAACCGGCAGCCGGGGACGAGCGCCCGCAGCCGGGCCGGCTGGTCGAGCCCGACCCAGTCGCCGCCGAGCAGGACCAGGCGCGGCGTGTCACCGAGCCCGGGGCCGGCGGCGGCCGCGAGGAGCAGGTCCAGGAGTGCCGGCACGCACTGGACGATGGTGACGCCATGTTCGCGGACGAGATGGGCCCAGTGATGGGCGTCGCGCCGGTACTCCTGGCCGACGGCGACCACCCGCCCGCCGGCCGACAGCGGCGCGAAGATGTCGTAGGCCGCCAGGTCGAAGTCGAGGGCCGAGATCGCGAGCGTGCCGTCGCCGGGGCCGAGATCGAACTGGGCGCCCATCGCCTCGACCGTGTTGACGATGGCGCGGTGCGGGACCTCCACCCCCTTGGGGGTGCCGGTCGACCCCGAGGTGAACAGCAGGTAGGCGGGGCTGTCCGGCCCCGGACGCGCGACGCTCGCGGGAGCCTCGGCCTCCGCGTCGGCGAGCCGGACGACGGTGAGCCCGGGCACGTCCGCCGACAGGTGCGCGTGAGCGTCGTCGGTGATGATGACGGACGCGCCGGCCACCTCGTGGATGCGGGCCCGGCGGACGGCCGGCTGCTCGACGCCGATGGGCGCGTAGGCGGCGCCCGCGGCGAGCACGCCGAGGACGGCGGTGATCTGGTCGGCCCCCTTGGGCAGGGTGACCGTCACGATGTCGCCGTCCCGCACACCGTGTCGGCGCAGCAGGGCGGCCATCTTGCGCGCCGAGGTGGACAGCTCGCCGTAGGTCATCGTGGAGCCGTCCTCCCGCACGACGGCGATCCTGGTGGGGTGCTCGTCGGCCAGCCGGAAGAACGGGACGTGCACGGCATGGCCCGGCGGCGGAGACGGCGGCAGCGCGGCGACGGCGCGGACCGCCGGCAGGCGATCGGCCGGCATCGGCTCGAACGGCCGCAGCCAGGCCTCGCCGGTGGTGACGAGGTCGGTGACCAGGCGGCGGTAGGCGTCGAAGGCCGCGTCCGGCACGCCGGAGGCGAGAACGCCGTCGCGGACGTCCCAGTTGAGCAGGAGGCCGCCGTCGAGCTCGGTCACCTGGGCGTCGAGGAAGACCTGAGGCCCCTGGGAGATGATCCAGACGGGGCGGCCGAAGCTCGCCTGCACGTCGGGGGCGAAGATCTCGCCCAGGCCGATGGCGCTGGTGTAGACGACGGACGCGAGCACCGGGCCGCCTTCGGCGCGGGCGAGGTCGCGCAGCACCTCGACGCCGCCGTAGGCGCCGTGGGAGATCGCCTCGCGCAGGCCGCCCTGGAGCCGCAGGGCCTGCTCGGCGAAGGGCAGCGCGGCGCGCAGGTCGGCGTCGAGCAGGATGGAACCGCTGAAGTCGCCGACGAGTCCGGCCACATCCGGGGTGAACATCTCCCGGTCGAACAGCGGGAGATTGAGCAGGAAGCGCTGGGTGTCGCTCCAGGCGGCGATGACCTCGGCGAACGCGGTGGCCAGCACCGCGGCCGGGGTGATGCCCCGTTCCCGCGCCCGGGAGTAGAGCGCGGCCTTGGCGTCGGGGTCGAGCCAGTAGTGCAGCCGCCGCGAGTGGGTGAGCACGGAGTCGGCGGCCGACACCGGCCGCAGCGGGTCGACGGTCGTCGGCAGCCGGGGCGCCCGCGGAAGCTCGGGAAGCAGCTCCCGCCACCATCGGGCGGCGCGCTCGCGTTCGCCGCCCCGCCTCCGGGGGCGTTCGGCGAGGTATCGCCGGTAGTCGAGGCTCAGGGCGGGCAGCGGCTCGCCGGGGTTCTCGTAGAGCCGGCGCAGGTCCGCGAGCAGAACGCGCAGGCTCATGGCGTCCCCGGCCATCATGTCCAGGTCGAGCTGGAGCCGGGTGCGCCCGCCGGGCAGCAGGCACAGGGAGACCTGGAACACCTGTCCGGCGGCGATGTCGAGCCGGCCGTGGGTCTGCCGCTCGCGCAGGCTTTCCAGCGTCCGCGCCACGTCGTCCGGCTCCTGATCCCGCAGGTCGTGGACCATGAGGCCGCCCGTGGCGTCGCCGACGTGCTGACGGCCGTCGTCGTCGAACCGGGCCCGCAGCATGCCGTGGCGTTCGGTCAGGGCCCGCAGGGCGACGCCGAGCCGTCCGGGGTCGACGCCCGCGCCGTCGAGTTCGACGTAGAAGTGGGCGGCGACCCCGCCGAGGGGCTGACCGTCCTGCCGGCCGATCCAGTAGGCGTGCTGCATGGTCGCCAGAGGGAACGGCGTCTTCTCGTCGTCCTCGGAGGCCGGCTCGGCGGCGGGCGCCGGAACGGGCCCAGGTGATTCGGGCCGCGGCGATCTCCGCCTCAGCAGGGCCGACCAGGCGCTGAGCGTCGGTTCCTCGACCAGGTCCTGGAAGGTGACGGCGCTGCCCTCGCTGCGCCAGGCGCCGACGAGCCCCATCAGGGCGAGGGAGTCGAGGCCGATCTCGAAGAGGTCGCGCTCCTCACCGATCTCCTCCGCGGGCAGTTTCAGCGCCTCGGCCACCGCGGCGCGCACGTCGTCCACTGCTCCGGTGGGTGGTGGCGACTCGGGATGGTCCGGCGCGTACTCGATGACGGACTGCTCGTCACTCACGGATGAACACCCCTCGGGTCGGGCTCTCGGATTTGCGCGGGTTCTCGCCGGTACGGCCATCCGGGACGGACATCCAGCGCCATAGTAAGGAAAATGGTTATCATTTTCGTCGCCCGATCTTAGACACAAAACCCGAGCACGCGCCACAACGGATCAGAACTCGAGAAGGGATCACCATGACGACAACCCACCCGGGCTGGCCCGGCGACGCCGCGGAGCGGTACCGCGCCGCCGGCCACTGGACCGGCCGTACGTTCGGCGACCTGCTGGACATATGGGCCGCGGACCGTCCGCTGAGGACCGCCCTCGTCGACGGTGACCGCTGCTGGACCTACTCCCGTCTCCAGGCGGACGTGGACCGGCTCGCGGCGGGATTGCGGCGGCTGGGGCTGCGTCAGGGTGATCGAGTGGTCGTCCAGCTCCCCAACCGCGCGGAGTTCGTCCTGCTCTGGTTCGCCCTGCAGAGGATCGGCGCCGTGCCGGTGCACGCCATGCCGGGACACCGCCGCACCGAGATCGGCCATCTGCTGCACGTCTCCGGCGCGACGGTCTGCGTCATCCCCGACAGGCACGCCCGCTTCGACTACCGGAAGATGCTCCTGGAGGTCCTCGCCGGGCAGCCGGGCGGCGGCACGCTACGGCGGGCGATCGTGCTCGGCGATCCCGGGAACCATCCGCTGTTCACCGCGTTCGGCGACCTCCTGGCCGGCACCGCGGACGGTCTCGCCCATGGCTCCGCGGACGTGCCGCGGGATCGGCCCCAGGGCGGGCCGGCCGCGGGTGACCTGGCCCTGCTCCTGCACTCCGGAGGCACCACGGGTCTGCCCAAGCTCATCCCGCGCACGCACGACGACTACGCCTACAACGCCCGTGCCGCGGCCGAGATCTGCGGTCTCGGCGACGACTCGGTCTACCTCGCCGTCCTGCCGATCGCCTTCAACTTCACCCTGGCCTGCCCGGGCGTGCTCGGCACGCTCACCGCCGGAGGCACGGTCGTGGTGTCGCCCGACCCGAGCCCGCAGACCGCCTTCCCTCTCATCGAGCGTGAGCGCGTGACCATCACCTCGCTCACCCCGCCCCTGGTCCCGCACTGGATGGACGAGGCCGCGTCCACCGGCGCGGACCTGAGCAGCCTGAAGGTGCTCCAGGTCGGCGGGGCGCGGCTCCCCGACGACGTCGCCCGCGCCCTCGGTCCCGCGCTCGGCGTGACGGTCCAGCAGGTCTTCGGCATGGCCGAGGGGCTGATCAACCTCACCCGGCTGGACGACCCCGAGGACCTCGTCTGCACCACCCAGGGCCGCCCGATCTCCCCGGACGACGAGATCCTCGTCGTCGACTCCGGCGGCGCCCCGGTGCCGGACGGCGTCGCGGGCGAGTTGCTCACCCGCGGCCCGTACACCCCGCGCGGCTACTACCGGGCCGAGGCGCACAACCGCGTCGCCTTCACCGCGGACGGCTTCTACCGCACCGGAGACGTCGTACGCGTGCTCCCCTCGGGGCATCTCGTCGTCGTCGGCCGGGTCAAGGACCAGATCAACCGCGGCGGCGAGAAGATCGCGGCGGCCGAGGTGGAGGAGCACCTGCTCGCCCACCCCGCGATCGCGTCCGCGGCCCTGGTGGGGGCTCCGGACGAGCGGTGGGGTGAGCGGTCCGTGGCGTTCCTGGTCTCCTCGGGAGATCTTCCTGGCACGCGTGAGCTCGCCGCCTTCCTCAAGGAGCGGGGCCTGGCGGGCTACAAGAGCCCCGACCAGGTGGTGGAGGTCGCGGCCATGCCGCTGACACCCGTCGGCAAGATCGACAAGCAGGCCCTGGCCGAGATGGTCCCTCCGATGTGAGGCACCCGCAGGGGGCCGGGAGGAGGCGACCACCACGCGTCCTCCCGGCCCCGTTCATTCCGCCGGGTCCGCCGCCGGACGCAGGAGTGGAACACGGAACGGGTCATCGGCCGGGGCTCGGCGAAGCCCGCACCAGGCCCGGCACGCCCGCCTCGGCGATCCGGCCGCCGTCGAGCGCGACGACCTGGTCGGCGTACCGCGCCGCCGCGGCCGGGTCGTGCGTCACCAGGAGCACGGTCAGGCCCAGCGTCCGGCGCAGCGAGGTCAGGAGGTCGAGGACGCCGTCGCCGATCTCCCGGTCCAGCGCGGAGGTGATCTCGTCGCAGACCAGCACGCGGGGTGCGCCCGCCAGCGCGCGGGCGAGGTTGACCCGCTGCCGCTCGCCTCCGGACAGCTCCCCCGGCCGCCGCGCGAGGAAACCCGGAGCCAGGCCGACGAGCCCGAGCGTCCGCTCCGCCTCGGCGGCGGCGTCCCGCGCGGGCATGCCGCGCAGGCCCCTGAGCGGCCGGAGCAGAGCCGTCCGCACGGTTTCGCGCGGATTCAGCGCGCCGACGGAATCCTGAGCCACGTACTGCACCGCTCGACCGCGCCCCCGGGCGTGCGGCGTCTCCGCCTCCCTCCACGAGACCGTGCCTCCCGCGATCGGGTGCAGCCCGGCCAGGCAGCGGGCCAGCGTGGTCTTGCCGGAGCCGGACGGCCCGACCAGCGCGGTGCACGTGCCACCGGGGACGGTCAGCGAGACGTCCCGGAGGACCGTAGTGCGGCCGTGCCGCGCGGACAGGCCGCGCACCTCGAGCACGCCGGCTCCAGCGGCGCCCGCCCGGCGGGTCGCGGCGCGCGCGTGGTCCGCCTCCGGCGTGACGCGCGCGGGGAGCACCTCGGCCGGCGACCCGGACGCGACGATCCGTCCGTCCTCCAGCCGGACCACCTCGTCGGCCAGGTCCGCCACCAAGCCGGGATCATGGCTGACGAGCACCATCGCGCGGCCGGCGCGCCGCAGCGAGGCGGCCACGAGTTCCCGCATCTGGCGGGCCAGCGGGACGTCCAGTCCGCTGGTCGGCTCATCCAGCACCAGGAGCCGCGGCGCGCCGGCGAGGGCGGCGGCGAGGGCCACCCGCTGCGCCTGCCCGCCGGAGACCTGATGGGGACGGCGCCGCAGGAACGCCCGGTCGGTCGGCAGCCGCACCGACGCCAGGAGTTCGCGGACCTGCCCGACGACGTCCGCCGTCCCCGGGGAGCGGACCCGGACCGCCTCCGCCACCTGTGCGCCGATCCGCAGGGCGGGATTGAGCGAGGCCGCCGGGTCCTGCCCCATGTACGACACCACCCGGCCGCGTAGCAGGCGCGGCGCCCGCGGGTCGAACGGATCGAGCCCCGCCACCCGCACCGTGCCGGACCGGCGCTCAAGACCGGGCCGCACGCGGCCGAGCAGGCTCAGCGCCAGGCTGCTCTTGCCGGAGCCGGACCGCCCGACCACGCCCAGGACCCGTCCAGGTGCCAGAGTGAGCGTCGCCTCCCGGAGCACGGGCCGGCCGCCGCCGACCGGGCCGAGCGTCAGCCCCGCCACGCGCAGGAGGTCTTCGGCGTCCCCGCTCACCGCCGGCCGCCCGACGCGATGCCGGCGAACCGGTCGGCGAGCAGGCCGACGCACACCGACAGCAGCACGAGGAGCAGCGTCGGCGCGAGGAAGGGCGCGGCGGACAGGGAGGCACCGGAGAGGTTCTCGCTGACCATGCGCCCCCAGTTCGCAGTCGGCGCCCCGCGGCCGAGGCCGAGGAAGCCGGCCGTCGCCGTGAGGTGGAGGGCCGCGACCAGGCGCAGCGCCGCGTCCGCGAGGGCCGGTCCGGCGATGTTGGGCAGGACGTCATGGAGCAGCACGGCCCACCTGCCGTCTCCGCGGGCCAGCGCCGCCTCGGCGTAACCGGTGGTCGCGATCCGGCGGGTCGCCGCGCCCAGCACTCGCACCGAGAACGGGGCGGTGGCGAGCGCGACGGCGGCCACCACGGCCAGGTCGCTGCCGGGGAAGCCGGCGGCGAGCACGAGGATGAGCAGCAGCGCGGGAAGCACCGTCAGCATGTCCACGAGCCGCGACACGACCTCGCCGGTGCGGCGGGACGCGAGCCCGGCCAGCACGCCCGCGGCCATTCCCACGACCGTCGCCACGACGGTCGCGCCGATCGCGGTGAGGACGAGCGTCCGGCCTCCCCACAGCACGCGGCTCAGCACGTCACGTCCGAGGAAGTCGGTGCCCAGTGGGTGCCGGCCGCCGGGGCCCTGAAAGGGAAGTCCGAGCCGCTCGGCCGGACCGTACGGCGCGATCAGGGGTCCGGCCAGGGCGATCGCGACGACCACGAGTGTCCCGGCCGCGGCGAGCAGCGGCGGACGCCGGCCCGGCCGCGCCCGCGGACCGCCGGGCCGGACCCGCGCCTCCAGGTTGGCCGTCACCGCCGCTCCCCCCGCATCGGGTCGAGCGACCGCCCGCAGACGTCCCCCAGCAGGAGGATCAGCAGCATCATCGCGGCCGACGCCATCGCGATGCCCTGCACCATGGGGATGTCCCGGGCGGCGACGGCCTGTTCGAGCTCCCTGCCGATCCCCGGATAGTCGAAGACGGTTTCCACCACCACGGCGCCGCCCACCAGCGCGCCCGCGGCGAGCATGAGCGCCTGGACGGCGGGGCCGGCGGCGTTGGGCAGGACGTGACGCAGCGCCAGGCGCGGGCCGCGCACGCCGTTGAGCCGGGCCGCCTCCACGTACGGGGACGCGACGACGTCCGCCACCGACGCCCGGATCAGGCGGGTGGCGGTCGCCGTCACGACCCCGGTGAGGGTGAGGACGGGCAGCACCAGGGTCCGCGGGGCGTCGAAGGGCCCGCCGCCGAGCGGCACGAGCGAGACCCGGGGAAGCAGCCCGAGGCGCACCGACAGCACGGTGATCAGCAGTGCCGCCGACACGAACTCCGGAACCCCCGCCGCCACCTGTGCCGAGGTGGTGACCAACCGGTCGGCGGCGCCGCCCGCCCGCAGCCCGGACCACAGCCCGAGCAGCACCGCCGCCGGCGCGGCGACGACGAGGGTCAGGCCGGCGAGGATCACGCTGTTGGGGAGGCGGTCGGCCAGCACCTGGGCGACCGGCCGGTTCCCGACGAACCCGGTGCCCAGATCGCCGCGCAGCGCGTGGGACGCCCACGCGGCGTACCTTTCGACCACCGGCCGGTCCAGGCCGAGGCTCGCCCGCACGCGGGCCCGGTCCTCCGCGGACGCGTTCACCCCCGCGACGGCGCTCACCGCGTCCCCCGGCAGCACCGCCGTGGCGGCGAAGACGACGCCCGACAGCACGGCGAGGGACGCGGCCGCGAGCGCGAGACGGCGGCCCACGAAGACCGCCCAGCTCACGGCAGAGCCGCCCGGGAAAAGCCGGGGAACTGCTCGAACAGGTCGTCCTGGATACCGGTCAGCCCCTTCACCTGGGCGTTGACGTAAGGCTTGAAGACCGGCACCACGGTGTTGCCGCCCTCCCACAGCTTCTTCTGCGCCTCGCCACCGGTCTTCTTCGCCTCCGCCGGATCGCTCTGCGCGCGGGCCTCGGACACGAGCGCGTCGACGTCCGGGCGCTTCCAGCCGAAGGCTGCGGGAGTGCCCCCGGCCGTGGTGATCTGGTAGGTCGAAAGGGCGGGGACCGGCACCTGGTAGGACGCCGCCAGCGGCAACCGCGCGTAGGACGCGAAGTCGGCGAAGAGCTGCCCGGGCGGCAGTTCCTTGAGCGTGGCCTTCACCCCGATCTTCTTGAGGTCCTCGACGTAGAGCGTCGCCACCTCCACCATGCCGGGGGTCTCCGGGCCGGTGGTCAGCACGACCTCCATGCCCTCGGCACCCGCCTCCTTCAGCAGGGCGCGGGCCCGGTCCGGGTCGTGCGCGCGCTGCGAAAGACCCTCGGCGTAGTCGGGGAAACCCAGCGCGGGCAGGTCGTTGCCCACGGTGGCGTTGCCGTAGAACACCGTCCGCACCATGGCCTCACGGTCGGCGGCGAGCTTGAACGCCTCGCGGACCCGCTGGTCGTCGAACGGCTTGACGTTCATGTTCATGCGGAAGGACAGGCCCACCAGGTAGGGGCTCTTGGACGGCACGACGTCGATCGCGCTGTTGCCGGACAACGTGTGCGCGGTGACGGGGGCCAGATCGTGCACGAAATCGACCTCGCCGCTGGTCAGCGCGCCCGCCCGGGCATCGGAGTCCGCGATCGAGCGCAGTTCCAGCCCGTCGAGGCGAGGGGCGGGGCCGTAGTAGTCGTCGTTCCGCGTGAACGCGGCGCCCTGCCCCGCGGTGAAGGCGGTGAGCTTGAAGGGCCCGCAGCTCGGCATTCCGATCGAGAACTGCTTCGTCCCCTCCTTGACCACGAGGAAGTTGCCCTGGCACAGGATCATGCGCCCGTCCGCGATCGGGCGGATGGCCGGCAGCACCACCTTCAGGTCGCCGTCCGCCTTGGCCTTGGCGAGGTCGAAGTTGGCCGCGGCCATCCGGAAGACCGGCAGCTTGCTCGCGGACGCGAGCGTCGTCAGGGAGTACAGCACGTCGGCGGACGTCAGCGTGGACCCGTCGGTGAACCGCACCCCGGGCCGCAGGTGCAGCGTGTAGGTGCCCAGGTCCTGCGACACGTCGATGCCTTGGAGCACCCCGTAGCGCACGCCGTCCGCGGCGCCGGGGTCGAGATCTCCGAGACCGCCGTGCCACGCGCGGGCCCGCACCAGGTCGAGCGGGGTCGGCCCGTTGAAGAAGTCGAGAGTCTCGGACGCGCCTCCGCCGACGAAGGCCGCGCGCAACGTGCCACCGGCCCGGCGCGTCCCGGAGGAGGCGCCGGCGGACGGGGCGGCCACCGGTTCGCCGGAGCCGCAGGCGGAGATCAGGCCGCCTCCCGCGGCGATGGTCACGGCGGCCAGGGCCCCCTGGCGCATGAAGAGACGTCGGTTGAGAGGGCGAGACATGGTTCTCCTGTAGGCAGGCGCCCGGCTATGGGAAGTCCGGGCGGGGCGGGGGGACGCTCAAGGAGCGGAGGCTCGGCGGAGATCGATCACCGGGGACGAGACGAGTACGGGAGCAGGGCCATCTCCCGGGCGTTCTTGATGGCCTGGGCGAGCCGCCGCTGCTGCTGAACGGTCACGCCCGTCACGCGGCGACTGCGGATCTTGCCCCGGTCGGAGATGAACCTGCGCAGCAGATCGGTGTCCTTGTAGTCGATGTAGGTGACCCCGAGCAGCGGGTTGCTCTTCTTCCGGGGAGTACGGCGGGGCTTCACGCGATCTCCTTCATGTCGATGAGGTCGGCGAACGGGTCGGAGTAGGCGGCCCACTCCGCGGAGCCGGGCAGGGCGTCTCGTTCGGTGAGCAGGCAGGAGTCGAGCAGGGCGCAGATGTCCTCGCGGTCGAGGTCGGGCCCGGTGAAGACCAGGTGCTGGATCCGATCGCCGGTGACGGGGTTCCAGTCCAGGGCGGCGGCGGTGCGGCGTGCCGGAGAGGCCAGGTCCCAGGCGGCCTCGGGCAGCGCGGCCAGCCAAGGCCCGGCGTCCTCGACCGAGACGACGCCGGCCACGGCGTCCCAGGCCAGCATCCGCTCATGCCGGTTGGCCAGCCAGAACCGGCCACGGGAGCGGACGGAGCCGGTCACCAGCTCGTCGATCGCGTCGAACAGTCGTCCCGGGTGCAGCGGGCGCAGCCGGCGCCACACCACAGTGGTGATCTCGCCGGTCCGCGCCTCCCCGGGAAGCTGGGCGGTCGCCGGGTCCACTCGTTCGCCGAGTTCGTGCACGCACACAGTGGTGGAGGTCACCTCGGGCAGCGACGTGGAGAAGACCGGGGTGTGCGGAGCCAGGTGGCCGAGCACCGCGGCGGACAGCTCCATGTCCTCCTCGTCGTCACCGAGGAGGAAGAGCCCCGTGGCGTACTCCACCTGGCGGGCCAGCACCTCGGCGAGGTAGCGCTGGTCGCCGGCGGCGGCACGCTGCCCGGTCTCGGCCAGGGTCTCGCCGCGGCAGATGTCCACCGGCATCAGCGCGGCGTCGAGCGCGGTCAGCACGCCGGTCAGGGCCAGCAGGTCGGCCGCGTCCTCGTGGCCCACCGCCTCGGCCACCGGGCGTGGCTCGACCGAGTCCCACAGGTCGGCGATCAGCAGGGACGCCGTTTCCGCGTGCCGTATCAGCCAGGGGAGGAGGTCCTCGCGGACCGTGCAGGTGACGCAGCCGTGGGCCAGGCGCACCTCGGTCCGATCCAGGATGCCTGAGGCGTCGCGGGTGACCCGCTCGACCCGTCCGGCGGCGACGGCGGTCAGATCGTGGTGGATCGCGACGGCTCCCGGGTGTGCGCTGAGCAGCCGATCGACCACGGTCGCCCGGGCGTCGCCGTACAGGCCTGCCACGAGGACGACGGGCGTGGGCATGTGACCTCCCAAGGCCAAAACGAAAACGGTTGTCGTTATCATTACACGACCGTCGACCAGAAGGACGAGAGGGATGGCCAGAAACGAGCTACGACCGGTGATCAAGCTGCGGTCCACCGCGGGCACCGGCTACACGTACGTGACCACCAAGAACCGGCGAAACGACCCCGGCCGCCTGACACTGCGCAAGTACGACCCGATCATTCGCCGCCACATCGAGTTCCGGGAGGAACGATGAAGAAGGGCATCCATCCCGAATACCGGCCGGTCGTGTTCCGCGACCCCGGCGCGGACTTCGCCTTCCTCACCAGATCCACGATCAGCAGCAGCAAGACCATCGTGTGGAAGGACGGCAAGATCTACCCGGTGGTCGACGTCGACGTCTCCTCGGCGAGCCACCCCTTCTACACCGGCCGCAACCGGGTCCTGGACACCGCCGGCCGGGTCGAGCGGTTCAAGCAGCGATACGGGAGAAGCTGATGTCCGCCCACTGCCAGCTCACCGGCGTCAAACCGGTCTTCGGCAACAACATCTCCCACTCCCACCGCCGCACCCGGCGGCGCTGGAACCCCAACATCCAGCACCGCCGTTACTGGCTGCCGACCGAGAACCGGTTCGTACGGCTCACGCTGAGCGCCCGAGCGATCAAGACGATCGACAAGATCGGCATCGAGAGCGCCGTGGCCCTCATCCGCGCCAGGGGGGAACGCGTCTGATGGCGAAAAAGAGCAAGATCGCGGCCAACGAGCGCAGGAAGGCGGTCGTCGCCCGCCACGCCGAACGCCGCGCGGAGCTGAAGGAGCTCATCCGTACCGGCACCCCGGATCAACGGGCCCAGGCCGTACGGCTGCTGAGCCGTCAGCCGCGCGACGCCAGCGCCACCCGGGTGCGCAACCGCGACTCCGTCGACGGCCGTCCTCGTGGCCACCTGCGCGCGTTCGGCCTGTCCCGCGTCCGATTCCGTGAGATGGCGCACCGCGGCGAACTGCCCGGCGTCAGGAAGGCGAGCTGGTAACCGTGGCCGTACCCAAGCGCAAGACCTCCCGCAGCAACACCCGGCACCGCCGCGCCCAGTGGAAGGCACAGCGCCCCGACCTCGTCCCGATCACCATGAACGGGCGAGAACTGCTGGTGCCCCGCCGCCTCGTCCGCGCCTACCAACACGGTCTGATCGACCCGCCGGCGTGACACACGCCGCCACCGCTGCTCCGATCCTGACAGGCAGCGGTGGCGGCACCACCCAGGCAACCGACGCGCCGCCTTCACGCCCAGCCCCAGCCGATCAGCGGAGCTGGTCCTTTTCGGCGGGTGAGCAGCAGCCGTCCGAGCAGGCGGCGGAACCGGCGAGCGGGGTGGACGAGGCCGGCGAGGTGGTGGGCGGGGCGCAGCAGGTGTCCCCACGCCAGGCTTCGCGGCCTTCCTTGACCGCGACGGCGGCGATGACCAGGGCCGCGATCGGGTCCGCCCACGACCAGCCCAGCAGGCTGTTGAGCACGAGCCCGGCCAGCAGCACCGCCGACAGGTAGGTGCACAGCAGGGTCTGCTTTGAGTCGGCCACGGCCGAGGCCGAGCCGAGCTCGCGTCCCGCGCGGCGCTGCGCCTGCGACAGGACGGGCATGACGACCAGGGACAGGGCGGCCAGGATCAGGCCCGCCGTGGAGTGCCCGGCCTCGTCCGCGCCGAGAAGAGCACGCACAGCGTCGACGGTGACGTAGGCGGCCAGCGCGAAGAACGACACGGCGATGACGCGCAGCGCGGTCTTCTCGCGGCGCTCGTGGTCGGCGGCGGAGAACTGCCAGGCCACCGCGGCCGCGGAGGCGACCTCGACGACCGAGTCCAGCCCGAAGCCGATCAGCGCCACCGAGGATGCAACGGTGCCGGCGGTGATGGCGACGACGGCCTCAATGAGGTTGTAGGTGATGGTGGCGGCCACCAGCAGCCGAATCCGGCGCCTGAGCCTGCCACGACGCTGCGCGGAGGACCCTTGAGCGCCGACCAGGGGGATCGCGCTCATCCGCAGCAGCCTTCATGGTCCGCTTCGACGCAGGTGCGGTCGGCGGCCACCGCCAGCACCGCGCCGCGCAGGTCGTCCAGCGCGCGGCCGAGCCGCTCGTCTGCCAGCTCGTATCTGGTGCGGCGGCCGACCGGCACGGCGACCACCAGACCGCAGTCGCGCAGGCAGGCCAGATGGTTGGACAGGCGGGATCGTGAGATGCCCAGCGATTCGGCCAGCTCGGCGGGATGCGCGGGAGCCCGGCGCAGCGAGACCAGGATCCGGCAGCGAATCGGGTCGGCCAGCGCGCGGCCGAACCGCGCGAGCACCTCGATGTCCGAAGCGAGCGTCAACACACCCTCAAAGTACAGGATTTCCTGAATTCAGGGAATCCTGAACCGTTGAGATATCCCTGGCGGGATGTGCAGGAGTGTTACGGCAGACGGCGTACAAGCTGTGGCGTCGCCGTCGGCGTGCCGGTGCCTGGCACAGGATCGTGACCGGCCACGCGGTGGATCGAGGCTGAGGCTGTAGTACAAGCCACCCATGACCTGGCTGACCAACCTTCCCGGACATCACACCTAGAACTGGCGGTTCCCGGCGAGGTGCACTGAGGCGCCTCACCGGGCGACTCCGGGCGCCACAAGTGGCCCGGCCGGCGACCCCTGCAGTCAGCGAGGTGGGAACCGCTTGAACAATTTCTCAACGACCTCCGCTGGAGCAGAGTCCGGGGATCCCGCGTTATAAGGCGGCTCTGGTGCGTACTCGATGATGAGCTGAACGGTCTGCGCCACGTCGTCGCCCGCAATCAAACCAGCCAGGGACAAAGCCATGTCGATGCCCGCCGAGACACCTGCTGCGGTCGCGTAGTGACCGTCGATGACGACCCGCTCGTTCGTCGGCGTCACACCGAACTCGGCGAGTTGCTCGAGCGCAGCCCAGTGGGTCGTCGCCCGACGACCATTGAGGACTCCAGCGGCGGCTAGGATCAAGGACCCCGTGCAGACGGAAGCCGTCCACGCAGAGGTCCGATCGACCGTTCGCAACCATTCGTGCAGGCTCCCGTCAGACATCTGCTCCGCCTGACCCGGGCCTCCACCGATGATCACCACGTCCGGGTTCGGCACGTCGGCGAGACTTGCGACGACGTTGATCGACAGACTACGCAAGTCGTTGATGACAAGGCCCGGATTCTCAGCGGTGAAGACGACCTCGGTGTCCGGGAGGCGACCCAAGACCTCATAGGGTCCGATAACGTCCAGCGAAGTGAACTCGGGATAGAGAACGATCGCGACCTGCATACAGGGGCTCCTTCAGTTGCTCTGGTGCTGGAATAGTTCGAGCGGACGAAAACTTCCGGCCATGCGGCCGGCTAAGCCGGGGCCCGGAACCGGCGGCCCCGCCAGGAACTCACCCAGGTCGGGCGGCGTGCCGGCGATGGACAGGAAACGTCGGCTCGGCCGGTCGAAATCCGGCAGTGCCGCGACCAGGGCCCTGCGGGACTGACCTCGCTCATCACTCATACGCGCTCGTCATCGCCTACGGTAGTCATCGGACCGTCGGTGGCGGAGGCGACCGCGATGCGAGGCCGGCCTGTGATCGGGTGGGTGTCGAGTACCGCACGCACCCCGAACACGTCATGCACGAGGTCGGGCGTCAGTACATCGGTCGGGACCCCCACCGCCACGAGCTTGCCCTCCGCCATGACCGCGACGCGGTCGCAGTAGGAGACCGCATGGTCGAGATCGTGCAGTGCCGTGAGCGTCGTCATGCCCAAGTGCCGAAGCATGTCGAGGACCTCGAACTGTGCACGCACGTCGAGGTGGTTCGTCGGCTCGTCGAGTATCAGCAACCCGGCTTCCTGCGCGAGCGCGCGAGCGAGCAGGACACGCTGTTGTTCGCCGCCGGAGAGCGTCCTGAACGATCGCTGAGCCGCCCAGCGCATGTGCACATCGTCAAGTGCCTGTTCGACTATCTGGCGATCCCGGTCGCTGTCTCGATCGAGCATCCCCTTTCGAGGGGTTCGGCCCATGGCGACAACCTCTTTGACGGAGAACTCGGCACCGAGCACGGTGTGCTGGGTGACGATCGCGCGACGGCGTGCGGCCTCCCGCGCAGACATACTCCACACGCTCTCGCCGCCGATGAGCGCCGCCCCACCGCTGGGTCGAAGCACCCGGTACGCGCTGCGCAGGAGCGTGGATTTCCCGCTGCCGTTGGGTCCGACAAGTCCCACCATCTCACCTGGCGCGATGCGCAACGACACGTCGGAGACGATTCGGGTTGTGGCGATGTTGATGCTGACGCCTTCGAGCTGCATCACGATCCCTCCCATCGCCTGGTGCGTTGGAGCAACCACAGCAACACGGGCACGCCGATACCGGCGGTGAAGATGCCGACCGGCAACTCGTTGGGACGAGCGACCGTGCGGCTTGCGAGGTCGACGAGCACGAGGAAGGTCGCCCCTACGAGCATGGACGTTGGCAATACGCGTCGGTGTTCGGCGCCCACGACGAGGCGAGCGATGTGGGGGATCATCAGTCCGACGAATCCGAGCCCGCCGGCGACCACGACGACGGTCGCGGTCATCAGCGACGTCACCACGAGCAGCCGACGTCGCAGACGGTGCACGTCGATTCCGAGCCCGGCCGCCGCGTCATCGCCGATCATGAGCGCGTTGAGGGCGCGCCCCTGAGCGAATAGCCAGATGACGCCCAGCGCGAGTGCAATTGTCGGTATGCGAAGGTCAGACCACGCGGCCCCCGCGAGGCTGCCCATGAGCCAGAACATGATGCCAGCAAGCTGGTTCGCGTTCGTTTGCAGCTGCACAAAGCTCGTGGCTGCGACTGCGAGATAACCTACTGCGACTCCGGCAAGGATCAACCGCGTGTCAGCGAGTTGGCCGCTTCGCTGGGCGATCAGGAACACCGCAGTCATGGTGAGCACCGCCGCGGCGAAGGCGGCGCCGGTCACTCCCAGTCCGTGAAACGCCGCGGAGCCGGTCGCCAGAACGAGTACTGCGCCGAGAGACGCACCAGGAGTTATCCCCAGCATGTAGGGATCTGCGAGCGGATTGCGAACCAGCGCTCCTCTCCGACGGACGCACCATTCATGATCAGTACACGCTTGGGTGGCCCGTCGAACGTCACCTTCCGGCCGCAGTTGTCAATCGTCAACGGATACGGTGTCCTGGTCGGCGCGGCGTGCTTTTCCGTGGCTGCCGCGCTGCCTGAATCGGATCCCGACGAGTCGTCGGACCCGCAGCCCGCGATCAGCAGGCTCAACGTGGCCGTGAGCATCACGACAACACACCGCTTCGCGTTCGGTCGCACGGACCCGTGCGATATCAAGAGCATCCTTATGTCTACGCCGAAAATTCGACGTGACGTCAGGGTCATGAGTGCCTCAATTCCGATCAACCGTTGGATTCACCAAGCGTAAAAGCGTCCCACCATGACGTCTATGTCATGCAGACCAACAAATCTGCCATCTCGTAGATCGGGAAGACGCGAGCAGACGGTGCGGCTACTGCCGGTCGCGCGCCGTCCGGAAGGCCATCGTTGTCCGGATGGGAGGACGCCGTCCTGCGTGGTGAATCCGGCGGCGCTGGTGTGGCGGGACAAGGAGCCCGTACCCCCCGGCCGCCTGGCCAAAGCGATCACCCGCACCCGCATGCACGGCTGATCCCCAACGCGACCCCCGCGTCTGGCCACGCACGCTCAAGAAGGCCTGGCACCGCTACCCCGCACGCCGGCCCGGCCATCACGGCCGCCGCGTCACCCGCGACCTGGTCACCTACCGAGTCCGCCCAGCCCCAAGCGGATAACCGAATGACATCGAGTCATGACGACAACGCCGTTGGATGGCGGCTTTCCGTGTAGGGCGCTCGGCTCCGAAGTAGATCGCCGACGTCGTCCTATCGAGGGTCAGGGTTGAGCGTCGACGACTTCGCGAATGTACGGCGGTACTCCGTGGGCGAGACGCCGAGTTCACGCATGAACGCGCGACGCATCGCCTCCGGCGTCCCGTATCCGCAACGGCGCGCGATACGGATTACGCCGTCGCGGGTGTCTGTCAGCATGCGCTGCGCGGCCTCCAGACGGATGAGGTCCACGTAGCGGCCTGGGGTCATCCCGACCTGCTCGGCGAACGCGCGAGCGAATTGACGGGTGGACAAGCCGGCGCGCTGCGCGATTGCAGGAACCGACAGGTCGGAAGCCAGGTTGGCGACGGCCCAGTACTGGACCTCACGAAGCGGATCCGAGCGGGCGATCTGCGCCGAAAGCGGCACGCTGAACTGTGCCTGGTTGCCTGGCCGACGCAAGAAGACCACCAGGAGCCGAGCGATCTCGTGTGCCACCGCGCGACCGAAGTCCTCCTCGACCAAGGCCATGGCAAGGTCCACCCCGGCCGTCACTCCCGCCGACGTAGAGATGGAGCCATCCCGGACGAAGATCGGGCTCGGATCAATCTGTATCTGGGGATAGTTGCTCGCGAGGTAGTCACAGGATGCCCAGTGAGTCGTCGCTCTGCGGCCATCGAGCAGCCCGGCCTCAGCCAAGAGATACGCCCCGGTGCACACCGACACCACACGCTTCACGTTAGGGGCACGCTCGCGTAGCCATGTGACGAGTCGGTTGTCGACGTCTCCCACGCCCGGCCCACCTGGTACAAGAAGAAGGTCGGGATCCTCGACATCAGCCAAATCAAGATCAGGAGCCAGTCGCAGACCCCCGGCGGACCGTACGGTCTCGCCTCCAAGCGAAGCCGTGCGAACGACATAGGGAGGCGTGCTCGCGCTTCCGGTGAAGCGCGCTGCCGCCGAGAACACGTCCAGAGGCCCCGCCACATCGAGGGGCTGTACTCCGTCGAACAGGATGACGAGTATCGAATGGGTTCTCACCTCGGCAATACTGCACTGCGGAATCGTTCATCACACCGCCGGGGCTACTGGGTCTTCGCATGTGGCCGGGGTGGTGTTGTGGTCCGGTGCTCACGCCACGGTTCCTGGTCCGCGACGCCCAGACGATGTTTCCGGACCTCCGGCCTGCCGATGTGGCGCCGGCCGGTCGGGGCGTGCGTGCCCAAGCGGTGACGCCGGCCGGGCGCTTGCTCGATGATTTCGCGATTCGCTCGAGTGGCCCACTCGTAGAAGTGCTCAACGCGCCCTCCCCGGGTGCCACGGCTTCGCTGGCCATCGCGGAGCGCGCTGCCCTTGATCCTGGCCGTCATGCGCAGCCACACCATCGGCGCGCTACGCCTGCTCGGCTTCACCAACATCGCCGAAGGAACCCGCTGGGCACGAGACGACTTCGCACGCCCGCTCATCGTCCTTGGTCTCACGGAATGAGAATGCGGTCAGCCCTGGGCCGGCAAGACCACCTGCCGCCTTCCAGCGACCGTCCCCCATCTCCCGCTCACCTACGGGAGTGCCAACGACAAGGCTTCATCAAGGATTCACTTGCGTTTACCGTCCGGTCTTCCCAGCGCCCGACCCACTCCCTAATAAGGATGACCCTTGACGGGATTTATGGTCATGCCATAACTTGGTCGTCGGCTCGGACCTGCGGGTCTGCTTCTCATCGGGGGATAGCGCAGGTGAAACTATGAGAAGTCAAACGACTCGGCTGACGAGTGGAACCGGCGTGTTCGTCGTGGTCCAGAGCTTCAATGATCCCGGCTGCAGCACGCCGACCGAGATGGGCGGCCCGAGCTTCGGCTCGATCCTTCCCCTACAGCCAGTAGTCCCGACGTTTCGCTGCCACAGCGCGCGGTGTCCTCGGCCCGATCCCCCTGTCCGCTCCCGGACGCACGCATCGCCGGATGCCCGTTTCCGCACCCAAGGGGCGAGTGGGCACTACGGCTCAATCTCCGATAGATCGTGCCGACATAGCGATTGCCGGAGGTGGCGCGTCGGCGGTGTGCCTGTTGGAGGCGCTGACACGATCGAAGATCCCCGCTGGGCGGATCATCGTGTTCCGATCGCGCCGGACGCGATCGACTGGCCGGTGCGGTCTTCCACGCCGATCACGGCGCGCAGTACACCAGCCACGAATTCGCCGCGGTCTGAGCAGAGTCGGATGTTAACCAGTCCATGGGTGCGGTGGACACCAGCGCGGGCAACGCCGCCGCGGAGTCGTTCAATGCGGCCCTGGAACGCAAGACGCTGCAAGGCGCCCGTCACTACGACGGACCGCGCGTCTGCCGGCTGACGGTCTTCCGCCGGACCACCCGGTGCGACACCGCGAGCGGCACTCGGCAGCCGCACAGATGTCGCCGATCAACCACGAGCACGCATCAATTATCACCACATTTGTCGCATAACGAAACGAACTGGTGTCCAATTTTGCAGGGGAAGGCGCCCGGCGAAACGTTCATGCGCAATGAGTAAGGGCTAGGGTCAATGTCTTCTTCCTTGCAGACCGGTGACTCCCCGCGTGACGTGCTGCCCGGCGGCCTCGTGCTGCGTCGGGCCACCCCGAAGGATCGGGAGGCCTTGGTGTCGCTACTCACCGATGCCCACAGAGGGCCTGACGGCACTCCAGCGACCTCGGTCGGCCAGTGGCAGCAGGACCTCTTCGACCGCGAACACCCCACGGTCGGCTTCGACGACATGACGGTGGTCGAGGACCAGCACACCGGCATGCCGGTCGCCTGCCTCATGGTGATCCCGCAGACCTGGAGCTACGGGGGTGTGCCGCTCGGGGTGAGCGCCATCGAGCTTGCGGCCACCCATCCGGACTACCGGCGGCTGGGATTGATGAGTCGCCAGCTGGAGGCGCTGCTGGCAGTGAGCGCCGGCCGGGGGGACCTGGTCCAGGCCTTGGTCGACATCCTGTACTTCCGCAGCGTCGACTTCCACCCGGCGTTGGTCGCCAGGGCGGGCCGAGGGGGGAAGGCCCACACACTGCCGCCGGCGCCGGCGGAGGGTGAGCCGGTGTCGCTGCGTCCGGCCACGGTGGACGACGTTCCGGCACTCATCCATGCGGACAGTCAACTCCGCCGGCGGGTGCTGATGTCGTGCCTGCGGAATGAGGCCGAGTGGCGGCACGAGCTCACCGGCCGCAGCCCCGGCGCCATGATGCACAACGAGGTCGTGATGGTGGAGGCCGGCACGCGACCGGCGGGCTACGTGGTGCTCGGGTACGGAGGGATCCCCAGCTTTCCCATCCCAAGCTGGCTGCCCGGTCTGCCCTGCCCGGAACCAGCGATCTCGGTATCCGGGTTCGAGCTGCTGCCCGAAGTGCCCTGGTGTGAGGCAGTGCCCAGCGTGCTGCGGCAGCTGACGGCCCGCGGCACCTCCGGCACCGGCGGTGGTGGGGCGGAGGAGTACATGCTCTGGCTCGGGGCCGAGCATCCCGCCTACGACGTGCTGGGGGATGTGCTGGTACGCCGGCCTCCGTCCATGGGCTGGTTCCTGCGTGTGCCGGACGTGGCAGCTCTGCTCCGCCGGATCGCACCGGTGCTGGAACAGCGGCTGGTCAACACTCCCGCCGAGTCCTTCACGGGTGACCTCCGGCTGCATTTCTACCAGCACGGTCTGCACATGCGCTTCGAAGCAGGTCGGCTGACCGCCGTACGGCCATGGGCCGGGCACAACCGCCGAGGATCCGACGCCTCCCTGCCCGAGCAGATGTTCCTGCAGATGGTCTTCGGGCACGCACGGTGGGAACAGCTCGCTCCCGCCTTCCCCGACTGCCGTCTTCAGACCGGCACGGCCCACCTGCTTCTTCCGGTGCTCTTCCCGCCACAGAACTCCCACATCTTCCCGCTTGTCTGACGTCACCTCAACAGTCGACCGGTGTGAGCCGCACTACGCGCCCATTCCCAAGGAGTAACCATGCTCGACGTTCGCCCACCAGAGGCACACAGCATCATCGACACCTACCGTGCGCGCACCCCCCGGTCCCGGCAGTTGCTCGAGCAGGCCAAGGGTTACCTGCCCGGGGGAGACACCCGCACCATCAACCACTTCACTCCGCACCCCACGTTCATGGCCAGTGGCCGGGGTTGCATCCTGACCGACGAGGACGGCAACGAGTACCTCGACCTGGTCAACAACATGAGCGCCATCGTGCACGGCCACGCCCATCCCGCACTGGTGGACGCGGCAGCCAAGCAGTTCGCACGGGGCACCGCGCTGGGTGCGCCGGGCGAAGTGGAGGCCCAGCACGCACAGCACCTGTGCTCCCGCATCCCGGCGCTGGAGAAGGTCCGCTACTGCAATTCCGGTACCGAGGCCACCATGCTGGCCATCCGGACCGCGCGAGCCTTCACCGGGCGGGACGCGATAGTCAAGATCGTCGGCGGCTACCACGGCATGCACAACGACGTGCAGGTCAACATGTTCACTTCCATGACAGGCCCGCACCATGCCCAAGAGGGGCTGCCCGACACCTTCCCCAAAGCCACCCTCGCCCGGGGCGTCCCCCACAGCACCCTGCGTGACGTGTTTCTCCTGCCGTACAACGATCTCGAAGCCGCCGAGTACCTCTTCGAGCGGCACGGCCGTCGAATAGCGGCCATCATCGTGGAGCCGATGCTGGGTGCCGCCGGATGCATCCCGGCCACCGCAGCGTATCTGCGGGGACTGCGGCGCCTGACTGCCGAGCAGGGAGCGCTGCTGATCTTCGATGAGTGTGCCACCTTCCGGGTCGGTCCCTTGCAGCTGAGCTACGGAGTCAGCCCCGACCTCATGTCACTGAGCAAGATCATCGGCGGCGGGCTGCCACTGGGAGCGTTCGGTGGCCGGGACGACATCATGGCCCAGTTCGACCCCACCCGACCCGACCCGCTGTACCACGCCAGCGCGTTCGGCGGGAACGGTCTCAGCCTCACGGTGGGACTCGCTGCCCTGGAGACCTACGGCCCCGATGAGGTCGCCCGCCTCAACGCCACGGGCGAAGCGCTGAAGACCGAGTTGACCGACGCAGCGCGGGCCGCCGGCCTGAAACTGGACATCACCGGCATCGGCTCCCTGATCCACCTGCACTGGGGCGAGGGCCCCATCGCGAACGCCAACGACGCACGCGACCGCTGGACCTCCGTGGCCGATCTGCCGGAACTACTGCATCTCGCGCTCCTGAACCGGGGCGTCTTCGTCTCCCGCCGGGGCGTGCTCTGCCTCTCCCTCCCGATGACGCGGGAGGACCTGCGGTACTTCGTCACGGCCTGGCGCGAGGCACTCACCGAGCTCAAGCCCTACATCGCACGAGAGCTCCCGCACCTGCTCCGAGACACGGCAGCGGCCTGATGGAGCTGACCGCACTGAGCCTGACCGAGGCGGCGGATCTCATCAGGCGCCGCGAGATCTCCGCCGTCGAGTACGCGCAGGCGTTGCTGGACTCCATCGCCTCCCACGGTGATCTCGCCGCCTTCATCACCGTGTCGGCCGACGCGCTGCTGGCAGACGCGCGGCGCGCCGACGCGCTCACCCGCACCCGCCACGCATCCCTCGGACCGCTGCACGGGGTGCCCCTGGCGGTGAAGGACAACATCGACACACTCGACCTGCCCACCACCGGCGGGACACCGTCTCTTCGTGGGCATCGGCCCACGCGGGACGCCGCCGTGGTCCACGCGGTGCGCAGCACCGGGGCTCTCGTCCTCGGCAAGACGAATCTGCACGAACTGGCCTACGGAATCACCAGCGACAACGCGGCCTTCGGAGCGGTACGCAACCCCTACGACCGGGGCCGGATCGCCGGGGGCAGCAGCGGTGGCACGGCCGCCGCCGTCAGCGCACGGCTCGCGCCCGCCGGTCTCGGCACCGACACCGGGGGCTCCGTGCGCATTCCCGCCGCGCTCTGCGGAGTCGCCGGTCTCAGACCCACCATGGGCCGATACTCCCAGGAAGGGATCATCCTGGTGTCCACGACACGGGACACCGCAGGCCCCCTCGCGCGCAGTGTCGCCGAGCTCGCCGTCCTCGACGCGGCGCTCACCGGCACCGGGACACCCCTACCGGAGCCGGTCGACCTCCACGGCCTGCGCCTAGGCGTGATCCGGGATCCGTTCTGGGCCGGCCTCCCCGACGATCTCACCCGTGTCCTGGAGGCCCGCTGCGCTGAACTGGAAAGCCAGGGCGCGCACGTGGTGGACGTGGAACTGCCGGAACACGCCCATGAACTGATCGTCCAGACCGGCATTCCGATCGCCTTCCACGAAACTCCGCTCACCCTGCGGGCCTATCTCGACTCCTGGCCGACGGCGCCGAGCCTGACCGACGTCGTCGAACAGTGCGCCAGCCCGGACGTCAGAGAGATCCTCTCCGGGATCTGCGGTAAGGACGGGATTCCGGTCCATGTCTACAGGGACGCGATCACGGTGCATCGGCCCGCTCTGCAGGACGTCTTCCGTGACCTTTTCGCCGCCCACCGTCTTGCTGCCCTGATCAGCCCCACCACTCCGTTGACCGCTGTGCCCGTCGGCACGCAGGAAGCGCGTCTGGGAGAGGAGAGAATCCCGCTGTTCCCCGCCTACACCCGCACCACCGGACCTGGCAGTGCCACCGGCTGTCCGGGCCTGACCCTGCCGGCCGGCCTGGACGACTCTGGCCTCCCCATCGGACTGGCCCTGGACGGGCTGCCGGGAAGCGACCGCACGCTGCTGAGCATCGGGCAGGCATGCGAGCGCGTCTTCGGCCTGCTGCCCCGGCCCACTCAGTGAGAAGTCACATCGTGCCAATCCCCTTCCGAGAGGTCATCGCCGCGCCCGATCTGCCGACCGGATTCACCGACGTGGCGATGATGCACCGCTACCTCGACGCGGGCAGCCCGGCAGGCGACATCATCTACCTGGGATTCGGTGAAACCTGGACGAACGTGGCCCCCGGCCTCGCCGCCGCTCTCGCCACTCCGCTGCCCAGCCACAGCCACGGCTACGTCATCTCCCAGTACGGCCTGCCCCGGCTCCAACGGATCCTCCGTTCCTACATCTCGGCCACCCACCGGCTACCGTCCGGGATCGAAGCGGGACGCGACTACGAGGTCGCGGCGACAAGCGGCGGCACCCGCAACACCATGTTCGACTTCCTCCGCATGCTCCGCAACGATCCCACCGTCGGCGCCGTCGACCGACCCGACCAGACCCCCGTGCTCGTCGCTCCTCTCCCGGGCTGGGGGTATGCCGGCATCGCCGACAGCCTCGGCTACCGGACACGCTTCCTGCCACTGCGGGACGACGAGGGCTGCCAGCCTTCCCTCGAAGCCTTCGACGAACTACTCGACTCCGTCATGGCCGACCCACGACACAAGCTCGCCGTGGTGGTCATCAACGCCCAGCACAGCCCTACCGCCATCAACTGGCCCGCCGATACCGTCCGTCATCTCATCCGCCGCACACTGCACGCCGGTGCGGCCGTCCTCATCGATGACGCCTACTACGCCGTCCACGACCCCGGCCTCACTCCGACGTCCGCACTGCGCCTGCTGCTGGAGGAGCTTGAGCACGCCCCTCCGGCCGCACGCCGCCGTTGGCTGGCCGTACGTTCCCTGGGAAAGCAGTTCCACTGCAACGGCTGGGGACTCGGCGCGGCCACCGCCGACCCCGCGACTTTGGACACGCTCCTCAACACCATCCAGTTGCATCGCGGCTTCGCCGCGGCCGTCCCTCTCCAAGAAGCCATGGGCACCTGGCTGGAGAACCCCGAGGCGCAGCACTATCTCGACCACATGAACCAGCAGTACGCGGCCAAACGCGCCGCCATCGGCGAGTTCATCCGCAGGAACCTCGCCTATCCACCCGACGCCTGCCAACTCGGCGAATGCACCGCCTTCCTGCGCATGAAGATACCCTTTCCCGGCCCTCGCGACGGAGAGTCACTCGAAGCCTTCCGTGAGGAATGCCTCAACCGCACCGGAGTCCTTCTCGGCATCGACCGCTGGGCCACCGACCCGTCCGGTGCCGCAGCGCAGGAACCGGCGAACTTCCGCGTCTTCCTCGGCCCGCCCCAGGAGGTCCTCATCGAGGCACTCGCACGACTTGCCGCAGCCGGGTACTCCTACCAGCCCTGACGCCGGCGGCAACGCGCCACGTACGCAAGGTCGGTGAGGGCGGCCTGGCCGGACGACCGGGCTGCCCATCGGCCTGATCCCGCCGGCCGGCAGCCCACAACACCAGGAGACACACACATGGACGACAGCACGTCCGTACTCACCCGGCAGGGTGCGGACGATCCCCTGACCCAGCCTTCCCAAGGAAAGAGTCCCTACGACGCCTACGTGCACGCGTCCGTCCTCAGCACCCTCCAACATCCCCTCACCGAGGCTCCCGACGAGATGGGGTTCATCGTCACCACCCAGGTGATGGAGCTGTGGTTCACCCTGATCGTCCACGAGTGGCGCATGGCCGGCAAGGCCTTCGCCAACGACAACCTGGACGCCGCCATGGACGCCCTGGTGCGCAGCCGGCGCGCTCTGACCGCCCTCAACGCCGCGTGGGCCCCCCTCGCCGCTCTGACGCCCGCCCAGTTCAACGGTTTCAGGGCGGCGTTCGGCAAAGCCTCCGGTTTCCAGTCGGCGACGTACCGGCACATGGAGTTCCTTCTCGGCGACAAGTCCGCCTCGATGCTCCGACTGCACCAGGGCGACCCCGCCCTGCACGCGGCGCTCAGCGAGACGCACCGAGCACCGTCCCTCTACGACGAGGTGCTTGGATTCCTGCACCGACAGGGCTTGCCGGTCCCCGACCATGTCAGGGAGCGGGACGTGACCGCCCCCTACAGCGGCGACCCGGGCGTCGTCGAGGTGTGGCGACGGATCTACGCCACTCCCCAGCACCACCCGCTGCTCGCCCTCGGGGAACGGCTCACCGACATCGCCGAACTCGTTCTGCGCTGGCGCTTCGACCACATCATGGTCGTACGCCGTGCCATGGGCACCAAGAGCGGCAGCGTCGGCTCGACTGGCCTCGCCTGGCTCGAAAAGCGCGCGGCCCGCCCGGTCTTCCCCGAACTATGGGAGGTGCGCGGTGGCGTCTAGGGTCATCTTCGCCTCCGGCGGCCGAGGAGGAGAAGCGGGACACCATGTCCGGACTCCTCACCGTGCTCGGCATTGGCCCGCCCCGAAATTTCCGGACAGCTGTTTAACGGGTAATTCACGCTGCGAGCTGCCGGTTCTCGTACTCGGTGCGGACCTCTAGCGGGGTCCGATAGTCGAGTCCCGAGTGGCGACGTCGAGACTTACACCATAATTCGATGTACCGCATGATGTCACGACGGGCGTGTTCGCGGGTCGGATACCGCGTGCGGTGGACTCGTTCGTTCTTGAGCGCGGCGAATCCCAGTAACCATCAAGATCATGCAGCATCAAGCCGCAGAACAGTCCAAGATCGGCTATCCGCCGCAGTGGCGCCGGCCAAACTCCCGTGAGGTAGACCTGCGGGCGCGGTGCCGGTGTTGCCGCCGGTCGTTTCCCGCAAGTCCCCCCCCGCACCCGGCGTGCGACTCTCACCGCACCGGGCGCTCCACGTGTCTTGCCCGCCGGTCAACCCGTTGGTACTGCGGTTGCTGGGTTCGGGGTCCATGGGGTTGGTATCTTGTTACCGCGATAGCGGTACCGGGTCACGGCGACGCTGGATGCGCCGGTGAACACAACCCCGTTGTAGGCGAATCTCCATCCTGTGCCGCAGAAGCGGCGTCGGATTTCCTTCAGGCTGATCCGGTTCTTGCCCTTGTACTTGGCGCGTATCCAGCGCATCAGCCTCGACCAGGCGTGGCTGTCGATCGCGTCGAACACGTCCTTGGACACTCCGTGCCGGAAGTAGTTCGCCCACCCCACCAGTGACCTGTTGAGGCTGAGGATCAGCTTGTCCAGGTCCATATGGAGGGTCGACCTATACGTCTTCTCCTTCACCTTGTCCTTGATCGCTTGTACCGCTTTCTTGGACGGTTTGGTGTAGACGTAGTACTTCTGTGTTCCTCGTTTCCGCATTCTGCGTATGGTCATGCCGAGGAAATCGAAGCCCTCGTCTATGTGAACCACGCGGGTCTTTTCC